>CANGSG010000038.1 GCA_947456435.1 Hyphomicrobiales bacterium | reverse complement strand
CGGGGTCCGTTACTTTCACGCGCAGCGTCAAATCGCGATTGACCAGACCAAAAGGCGGCGCTTCAAGAAGCTCAACGCGGCGATCACGCTCGTCTGCATATCCTGTCACGAGCGCATGAAGCGGTGCCGAAAATCCCAAGGCGGTTTTATCTTTCGGGATATCTTCAATGACGCCGTCACTGACGAGAAGCGCGCCACCGAGACGCTCGGGCGCTACATCAGCAAGCGCGTCGCGTAAAGGTGTGAACACGCGCGTTCCGTCGTCATTCTTGTCCGTAATTTCAACTACACGCGTTTCGAAAGTGCCAAGTGCTCCGATTTTCTTTTTGACGTCCGACACAAGTTGATCGGTTTGCGCGGGGCGGATCGACAGATATTGTGAGGCACTACGGTCGATAACTAGCGCAACGATACTCTTGAGGGGCTTTGTCTCTTTCACCGTTATAGTCGGATTAGCGAGCACAAGAGCGAAAAGACCAGCAAAGAGCGCGCGCAACATACCGCGCGCTTTTTTTCGATAAAAAGAAAAGACCGCGGCAGCGAAAAGCGCGGCAAGCGCTACTTCAAAATAAGGTGAAGGGAAGAGGGGGGCGAAGACAATCATCTCACCGCCCCAATCGTTCAAGGAGGGCAGGGACATGGACCTGATCGGCTTTGTAATTGCCCGTCAACGCATAGACAACCACATTGACGCCCGCGCGTAGAGCCATCTCGCGTTGTCGGGGAATCGCGGCTTCGATGGGATAAAGCGCACGCCCTGACCGGTCGATGGCCCACGCACTCGCCCAATCATTCGATGTGATGATGAGGGGTGATACGCCATCACTCGCGCGGGCCGGCGCATCGCGTGTTTGTGCTTCATCCGGCAGCGCTTCAACCCATGTTTTGCCCGTGCCATAACGACCGGGAAGACTTTGCAGAAGATAAAATGACCGCATTACAACGTGATTGCTTGGGACTTCTTCGAGAGGAGGAAGGCTCAAGCCTGATAGAAGCGATTGCAGGAATATAGACTCAGAAGTTGATCCGGTGCCATTATTCGATGCAGCGTCACGCGTATCGAAGATCACAAGGCCGCCATTACGCATATAGGTTTCAAGGCGCGCCAATGCGGCCGCTGATGGCGATTGTCCTTGCGACGGCATGGGCCAATAGAGAAGCGGGTACAGCGCAAGGGAATCTGTTTCGAGATCAACACCAACGGGCTCCTCAGGTTCAACGGCCGTATGATCTTGGAGAAACATGGAGAGGCCTTGCAGGCCTTCGCGGCTCGTCCCATCAAGAGTAGTGTCACCCGTGATCACATAGGCCAAACGGGTTGCGAGTGCGCCTTCGCGATCTTTTGGTGAAAGAGGTGTTTCACTTCGTGCATCGGAATAGGAGAGCAACGTTGCAGAAAAGCCAACGAGCAAAATCATGCTCGCGCGTGCAGCGGAACGCGATGTTATACGCCGCAAGAGTCCAAGTGTGACGATTGTATCAATAAGAAACAGAATAAGTGCCGCAAGAAGGCAATAGGGCGTAAGAGGCAGAGACTGACTTGCTTCAAAATTCACAAGCGTTTGTTTTGTGGAAATCGGCAAGGCCGGTACAGCAAGCTGATCAGTGTCATTGAGAACATTAAGCGCATAAAGCGCTTCTTTTGTACCGTAAAAACCAGCAGGATGCAGTGCCTCGGCGCGTCGCGCGATACCGGGCACTAACGATTCCGCCTCAAGTGGGGGTGCGCCTAAGGTACCAAAGCCATCAAGCGTGCTAAAGGGCGTTTGCGGAGACTTGTGAAACTCCCCAGCGAGCTCTTGCGTGAATGCTGTGCGCGTTGCAACGCGTCTCAACATCTCAACAAAGAGACCAGAGACCGGCAATGTCGACCATGTGGGATCAGACGCTAAATGGAACAATACAACATGCCCTTGGCCTTTTTTCGCCGAGGTCACGAGGGGTGTGCCATCATCAAGCGCGGCCCAGACATGATTGTTTAATTCGCTGTCAGGCTCTGCGAGCCACTGCCGCCGAATGATCACGTCATCAGGTATGATTAGGCCGTTAAAGGGCGACGTTTCTTTGAAAGGGGCGAGACGACGCGGCGATTGCCAATCAAGAGCGCCGCCGAGTGAACGGCCATCGGCCCGTAAGCGCACAGGGAAAAGCGGATCATCGGCTTTTGCAGTTATAGGTCCGGCAAAACGGATTAGTGTTCCGCCCGCTTCACTATAGGCACTCAAGCCCTTCAGCGTTTCAGGTGACGGCGCGTTTGTATCACCGAGAATAATCACATCGACTTTGGCTTCGATGAGGGATGCCACGGCTTCACCTTGACCCATGCGCGGATTGAAGAGGTCGACATAGGGCGCGAGCGCTTGTTTGATATACCATGAAGGATCCGCAAGGCGATTTTTCGTTTCGCCTTCAGACGAGCCCACAAGACCCACACGCGGGCGACGCCCGTCAGCGCCGATCAACCAAGTCGCACCGGCAGATCGTTCACCCTCTATTGCCACACGCGTGATGCGGTTCAGTAATTCGGTGGGAAGCGCAATCTGCGCCGATGTTTCCGTGTCAGCAGCTGAAAAGCGGAAGCTTGTTTCGCCGATAGGCTTAGATTGATTATCATAGGCCATGATCCGGCCATTGCGATTTTGGCCTTGTGAACTGCGAAGAAGGCGAAGTGTTAAGCCCTTTCCATCTTGCTTTGAGCCGGCGAGCGCAAGACGAGACAATGGGGACGAAACAACGGTAATTTTTCGATCAGAAAAAACTTTTGATATTATCGTCCTTTCATCATTTATTGAGGCCGCTTCCGGAATGAGGATGATTTCGGCATTTTGAAAGCGCGACAGAAACTCAGTGATGACGCGCTCGTGGCTTTGCCAGGATGTCGCGAAAGACGCAGGCGAAAGGCTTGCAAGCATCCGGCGCGCGTCTTGGGGTGTGAGCGGTTCAAGCGATGTGTTGGATTGACTGGTCGCTAACAAGGCAACAGGGGTTTGCTTCTCGTCAGCTTCATCAATGAGGGTTTTGACAAAAGCGGTGCGCTCGTTCCAGTCGGGTGCTGAAGACCATCCATTATCGAGGATGATGAGAAAAGGCGAAGTACCCGAAAAGGTGAGCGCCTGCGAGACAAGTTTCGGACCTGCCATAGCGAGAATGATAAAGGCCGCAAGACAAAGCCGTATCAGGAGAATGAGAAGGGGTGTTCGGCGCGGTTCGGCTTGATCTGGTTTTGTGCCGAGGAGAAGCTCGAGCGGCGGAAAGACGATTTTCTGCGGTTGTGGCGGTAACACGCGCAAGAGCCACCAGAGACCGGGCAGCAAAAAGAGTGCGCTGACGATAAGAGGTGATGAGAAAACAAGGCTACCCATAGACGGCGCTCATTCCCTCGTCATCACGTCGTGCAAAGCGTGTCATGAGATTGAGAAGACAAGGCGTAATCGGCTCATCCGTTCGATGGGTCACGAGATGACTTTGGTGACGCTTCGCAATCTGGTTAAGCATATTCTCATGCGCAGCCAAACGCTCCCGCGCATGATTGGCAAAAGCTGCCGCGTCACCAATATCGAATGTTTGAGATGTCTCAGTGCTCACTAATTCGGTTTCACCTGAAAAGGGAAAAGCCGCTTCAGCCGGATCAAGAATACGCAGAAGCGTGCTGTGCACACCGCTCTGATTAAGCGTTGAAAGGAGAGACTGAATTTTTTCAGGAGCAGCGATCATATCGCCAATGACAATCGCATGGGCATTTCTTGGTAATGTGACTGTCGAAGGAAGATCGCCGTCCATCATGCGCGGATGGGAAAGCGCTTCGGCGAGACGATCAATGATTTGACGTGATGCCGAAGTCGATGTTTCGCCTAGCAATGCCACACGTTCTCCCGAGCGAACGAGGAGGTCGGCCAGCGCGAGACCAATAATCACGGCATGATCAATTTTTTGCGCTTGCTTTCCAGATGAATAATTCATCGACGCGGAACGATCGATAAAAACATGAAAGCTGCGTGCGGCTTCCCATTCATGGTCACGCACAAAGAGTGCATCACCATGACGCGCCGATTTGCGCCAATCGATCCGCGCATGGGTTTCGCCGGCACCCAATGCACGATATTGCCAAAAACTTTCACCCGGGCCCGCGCGGCCACGTCCATGAAGGCCAAGGCTGACACTGGCGGCAAGGCGGCGGGCTTCCATGGCCATTAAAGGAAGTGATGCTGAAAGGGATGCTGCTTCACTCGCACGTGCGTGAAGAGTGTCTTTCGGAGGCGGGGAGAAAAAGCGCGCGCGCATCCGGTGCTCATTCCTCAAAGCAAGCGGTCGCTAAGACGCTTGATCAGATCATCAATGACGACGCCTTCAGCACGCGCCCGATAAGTCAGGGCCATGCGATGTTTGAGAATTGGTATTGCGAGCGCAGCCACATCATCTTGGGACGGCGCGAGACGTCCCTGCAGCAAAGCGCGTGCCCGCGTCGCCAACATCAAGGCTTGTCCGGCGCGCGGGCCCGGTCCCCATGAGATTTGCTCTGCACTATCGGCTTCTCCACTCTCGGGGCGCGCCGCGCGCACAAGCGCGAGAATACTGTCAACAACACTATCACCAATCGGCATCATACGGATAAAGTGTTGTGCGGCAATGAGCTCATCCGCTGATAGAACCTGATGAGCCTGTCGTGTTTCACCACTTGTTGTTTGAACGAGAATCTCTTTTTCAGTTTTAGCATCAGGATAGGTCACATCGATTTGCATCAAGAACCGATCAAGCTGCGCTTCCGGCAAAGGATAGGTGCCTTCTTGTTCAATCGGGTTTTGTGTTGCGAATACATGAAAGGGTTTTGGTAGATCGTGCCGATTGCCGCTGACGGTGACGTGATGTTCCTGCATCGCTTGCAACAAAGCGGATTGTGTACGCGGGCTCGCACGGTTGATTTCATCAGCCATTAAGAGACTTGAGAATACCGGGCCTTTGATGAATCGGAACGAGCGGCGTCCGTCCGTACTCTCTTCGAGAACTTCGGAGCCCGTAATATCGGCGGGCATGAGATCGGGTGTGAATTGAATGCGCTTTGTATCCAAGCCCAAAACGATGCCGAGTGTTTCAACAAGTTTCGTTTTCGCAAGGCCCGGCACACCGACAATTAATCCATGTCCCGCTGACAATAAGGTGATGAGCGCCAAATCGACGACGTCATTATCGCCCAAGATGATTTCACGAAGCGCAGTCCGCGCTGATGAAAAACGCGCTGCTAGTCGTTGCGCATCGGCAACGGGATCTTGTGACGGCGTAAAGGGAGCGGATGACGGCGTGGACATGAGTAACTTTCACATTCGGAACATTACAGAAGGAAGCGGACTTTTTTCGGCGAAAGCAAGGCAGGCTCACTTAGTCGGCGCTGCGCAAACGCCGGATTGTAAATTCGATCTGGCCATCATCGCATTCGCGCCACCACTCGATCTCAGTCATATAGGCGGCTTTTGGGAAGCGCGCGAACAGCGCTTGCGCTTTTTCGCGGGCATCAGTGCGAGGAAGAAGAAATGTTTCGCGCCGCCATTGTCCCGCTTCGGCATGTCTCATGCCCGCGCCCTTCTGCGCCGTGCGGCGATCGGCCACGCGCTTGGCGAGATCTTCAGGACGAAGCGGCTTGTCAACCACGGGTCAAGTCTCCTCGAAACAGGGACAGCGGTGTCATTCGGCCGGGGAGGGCGCCGTCGCTCTTTTAACAGAATATCGCGCAATCGCCTCCGAGATCAAATTCTGCAAAAGTTGCGGATCGCTTGAAAAGTCTGAGGCTTCCCAAGCGGCTTCTGCGTGGCGGATGATTTGACCGACTGCCGGACCTGCGGGCACGCCGCGCTTGATCACTATTGCGCCGGTAAAAGGTGAATGAGTCGGCGCGCTACCCGCAGCAGTCCAAAGTTCGGCGTCTATCTTTGCATCGCGCCGACCCATATCGACAACCAAAGCATCGGTGATCACGCGGCGGCCAAAGCGGAAGGCGAGTTTGCGAATAAGCTTAGCCGTTAAAGGGCGTGGCAAAGCGGAAAGCTGCATCAAAACTTCGCCGAGTTTTTCCAATCGATCCGTTTCTGTATTTGAAAGCCGCATCGTCTCGCGTAGTATCAACGCGTCATCGCTTTTATGAACGGCCAAAGCGGCAAGACGCAAAAATAAATCAGCGCCCGGATCATGCTGCAACATGCGCGTGAACCCATCGAGATCAAGCGGCAGACCAAAGATCGGTTCAACCAGATTTCGATGCGACATCAAGCGCAAGACATCAAGGACGCGCGGCGCCTCGAGGAGTTTCATGAGTTCCGTGCGCACGCGTTCGCGCGAGAGCGTCGCCAGGCCATCACGTTCTTGATCAATGGCCGTGAGCGCGGCTTCGTCGGCGTCGCCCTTCGCATAGCGGGCGGTGAAGCGGAAAAAGCGTAAAGACCGCAAATAATCTTCGCGTATACGGCTGACAGGATCACCAATGAAACGAACGCGGCGTGCGAGAATATCGTCTAATCCGCCAATCGGGTCTAATATAAAGCCCGACGCATCAGCATAAAGGGCGTTGATGGTGAAATCACGACGTTCCGCGTCTTTGCGCAGGCTTTGACCAAAGCGCACGGTGGCATGGCGCCCATTGGTTTCAATATCTTCGCGGAAGGTTGTGACTTCATAGGGGCGTTCGTCAGCGAAGACCGTAACCGTGCCGTGATCAATGCCTGTTGGCAGATAGCGCATGCCGGCCATCGTAACGCGATCAATAACGGCCTCAGGCGTGAGCGAGGTTGCAAGATCGATGTCGTCGATCGGCAATCCCAGAAGCGAATTGCGCACCGCGCCGCCCACAATATAGGCCTGCTCATTGTCGCGTGATAAAAGCGCCAGCAATCGGTGAAGGCCGAGATGCGATAATTTTCCGGTCATAGGAATGCGTCGTTGCGGGCTCATTTGAATTGCCCTTCAATCAACTGACCATTCTCCATATGGGCGGGCACATAGGCCTCCTGATGCCGCTCGGCAAGAAAACCCAGCATGACGAAAGACAGCGCCACGAGGATCAGTCCCACCGCGGCGAGATAGGCTGCGGCTTGAGAAAACGCAGGACTGTCGAACCCAAAACGGCGTGCCACGGCGACCCAGAGCGCATAAACGCCGAAGGGCACAAGAAAGAGCAATATTGATTCAAGCGTCACGCGCATCATGGCGCATAGAGCCTTTCATAAAGCGAGCGGATGATCCCCGCCGTTACGCCCCAGATATAGCGATCTTCATAGGGCATGGCAAAATAGCGTCTCTGCGCACCTCGCCATTCACGGTGATGGATCTCATGGCGCGTGGGGTCCATTAAAAAACTTAAAGGCACTTCAAAGGCGCTTTCCACTTCGCGGATGTCGAGCGTCAGTGAAAACCCCGGCGCCACAATGCCAACAAGTGGCATGATGCGATAACCCGTAGAGGAGAGATAGGGATCAAGATAGCCCAAGGGTTCAACAAATTGGCGATGCAGGCCGATTTCTTCCTCCGCCTCACGCAATGCTGCCGCTTCAGCATCTTTATCCATCGCTTCGATTTTGCCGCCCGGAAAGGCGATCTGCCCGGCATGATCCTTTAAATGCGCTGAGCGTTCGGTGAGAAGAAGTGTCGCGCCACTTTCATGCGCAATGATGGGCACAAGCACAGCTGCCGGACGATGTAATCGACCATCGGCAGGTGCTAAGTTTTCAGCAAGTCGATGATCCCCGAAAGGAGGGAGATGGTTAGGGTCGAACGCTTCAATTGGGGGAGTGCTCAACAAACGATTTTGCGCTTGTGAGCGAAACGTCTCGATTGTGATTATCGGGCTTTGTGTCTTTGCCATAATCAGAGGTCAGCCAAACGATCAGCCTCGATCATTGGAAAAAATGCACCGTCAGACGCAATGCCAAACATCATCTTATCGTCGATCATGCGTTCTTCGCCGAGCGAAACCAGATCATAAAACACGGCGCGCGAAACTTTCGCCCATAAGTCTCCTCTGACATGCACGTAAGGTTTCAAGCCGCCTTTAACATCGGGCGCAAAGCGCATCGGATGATCAGGGCCCGCGATGATAAGATCATCGACATTGGTGCGGAACTGGAGACGTGGCGTGCCGTTTTCTTCCTGCCGGTCCATCGCCACCGCGATGAACGGCGCGTCCTCGACAATAATTCCCACCATCTCAACGGGCGTCACTAGAACATAACGTTCGGGGTCTTTGCGTAAAATTGTTGAGAACAATTTTACCAAGGCGGGGCGGCCAATGGGTGTGCCGAGATAATACCAGCTGCCATCGGACGCGATGCGCATATCAATCTCACCGCAATAAGCAGGATTCCACAAATGCACCGGCGGCAAGCCTTTGCTCGCGGCTTGCTTGGCCGTTGCGGTCAGTGTGTCGAGCGTTGCGGGGCGGGGCGTCTCAGTCATGGATAAGAGTATAGGCCATCGTCGATGCGTTCGTCACGCATCACAAAAGGCTCCAAGAGCCAGCGCGCTGATTTAATCAAAGAGGCTCGATACCGAGGTTTCAAGCGCCGTGCGGCCAATGGCTTCGCCCAATAGCGCACCCACCGAAACCACCCGAATATTCTGCGCCACTTTTACAGCTTCGGTCGGTTGGATTGAATCGGTGATCACGAGCTCTTTGAGCTTGGACGAGGCAATACGCGCCACCGCGCCGCCCGAGAGCACACCATGTGTGATATAGGCGTAAACATCCTTCGCACCCTTGGCGAGGAGAGCGTCCGCGGCATTGCAGAGCGTGCCGCCTGAGTCGACGATATCATCGACAAGAATACAAGTCCGGCCCGCTACATCGCCGATGATGTTCATCACTTCGGATTCACCAGCGCGTTCGCGGCGTTTATCAACGATGGAGAGCGGCGCATCAATGCGCTTGGCGAGCGCACGTGCACGCACCACGCCGCCAACATCGGGTGACACCACCATGACATTTGAGATGTCCATGTGTTCTTTGATGTCGCGCGCCATCAAAGGTGCGGCAAAGAGATTGTCGGTCGGAATGTCGAAGAAGCCCTGAATCTGTCCCGCATGAAGATCAACCGTCAACACACGATCAACGCCTGACTCAGTGATGAGGTTCGACACGAGCTTAGCCGAGATAGGCGTTCGACCCGAAGCGCGGCGGTCCTGTCGGGAATAGCCGAAATAGGGGATCACCGCGGTGATGCGTTTGGCAGAGGAGCGGCGCAACGCATCCGAGATAATCAGCAATTCCATCAAATGGTCATTGGTCGGAAACGACGTCGACTGGATGATGAACACATCCTGCCCGCGTACGTTCTCTTGGATCTCGACGAAGATTTCCATATCCGCAAAACGGCGGACTTGGGCTTTTGCCAGCGGTACGGAGAGATAGGCCCCGATGGCCTCGGCCAGTCCCCGGTTTGAATTGCCCGCCACAAGTTTGACGTCTGCCTTCATCGGACTGGTCCCTTTACCTTATCGACACTCGGCCGCCACATCGTCTTGTGGGATTGGGGCGGCATGTGACCTGAGGCGCTCATAGCAGTCTGGTGGCCGAGGCCGCAACACGGGACAGCCCTCAAACCACATCAAACTTTGGGCCTTTGCCTGCTTCAGGTGATCAGCGTTGGAAAAGGCTGAGATCGGCCCCGTTCAGCACTTCCGCGCCTTTTTCACCCACAAGATAGGTGCGGCCAAGGCACATAGCGGTCTCAGTCTCCGAATCCATCAGGATCATATGGGCGAACATCACCATGCCGGGCACAATCGCCCAGTCATTGTTCTCGTAGAACATCGGCCAATCCATCCAGCTCGGCGTGAATTTGGCGCCGAGAGAATAGCCGCAGGCGTTGAGCCGATGCGAGGAGAGGCCGTGCTCATCGAGCACCCGCGTATGCGCGGCAAAGACATCGCCGGCCGTGGCCCCCGGTTTGAGGGCGGCTTCGCAGGCGAGCAACGCGTCTTTGGCGGCTTGATGATAGGTCAGGTGAAGTGGGCGTGGCGTGCCGACCGCCACCGTGCGCATCAACGCGGCATGATAGTGGCGATAAACACCGGCAAATTCGAGGGTGATTTGATCAGTCTGATCAAGCTTGCGACGGCCGGATTTATAGCGGCACAAAAGCGCGTCGCGGCCTGAGCCGATGATAAATTCATTGCCCGGATAATCGCCGCCATTTTTGAAAATCGCATTATGTTGTGCGGCAAGAATATCGCCTTCATCCGCACCCGCGCAAATGGCTTCAATGCCGGCGCGATCAGCTAAATCCGATAACCGTGCTGCTTCGCGCACATAGGTGATTTCTGCTTCCGATTTCACAGCCCGCAAGCGGGTTACAATATCAGAAGCATCAATCAGTGTGGCGTTGCCGTCAAAAGCAGCTTCGAGCTTCTTGCCGTTGGAATGGACGAGACCATAGCTTTCATATTCAACGCCGATGCGTTTGCCTGCACCGCCGAGATCCTTCACCATCGCTAAAAGATCGAGCGAAGGATTGGCATCGCGCCCATCTTTCCAAATACGGATATCGGTCAGGTTCGACGTATGCTGCGCCTGCCGCAAATCGGCTGAACGGGTCAGCAGCGCCATGCGCCCATCGGAGGCGAGATAGATCGCCTGAAAAAAGCAAAATCCGAATGTGTCATAGCCGGTGAGCCAGAACATGCTCTCCTGCTGGAACAGGAGCATACCATCCAATTGTTGCTCCTCCATCGCATCAAGTAGCCGATGGCGGCGCCGGAAAAATTCATAATCGTCGAAGTGAAGCGCCATGATCTCGGCTCCCAATTTTCTTACGCACCCTGTCACATGTGACAGGTACAGGACGCGCGCCAATCCGTCACCATAGGACAACGTCCCTCAGGGGCGTTTGCCAAAGGAAGTTGAGCAAGAGAGGCGTTGCCATGGCTTATACGAAAACACGGATTGGCCTTGTGGCCATATGTTTGATCGCTTTGTCTTTGGGAGCTTGCGTTAATCGCAGCGTCAATGACGTCTCTCTGGGTGATGCCGGACAGGCGTTCAAAGTGAAATTTGGGACCGTCCTGGCCGCCAAACAAGTCAATATTCGCTCTGATCCGAGTTTGGGTGCGAGCGGTGGTCTTCTTTTGGGAGGTGCTGCGGGCGCGGGTTACGGGAACACGCGCACGGCGGCACTGGAAGGTGCGCTTGCCGGTGCACTTGCAGGCGCCGTCGCGCAGCAAATGATCGAGACCGGCAATGGTTATGAATACACGATCGCGTTCACCGATGGGTCGACCGAAGTCATTGATCAGAGACAAGCCGCAGAAGATGTTGTCTTTCAGCCGGGCGCCGCCGTGATGGTGCAATATGGTGCAACACGGAATCGTGTTTTGCCCGCCGATCATCTGCCCGCAAATGTCGCGATGCCTAAAAGCGTCAAGGTCGCGGGTGCGCCAAAGCCCACGCGTCATCTCGGTGTCACCACCTGCCAGAAAATGCCCTCGGGCAGTGGCGAGCGGAAAACCTGCACCGAAGAGTAAGTTTTGCGCTCGGACCTCATCATCAGAGCGATCAAATAAATAGGAAAATAATCATAAATTCCTTGACAAACTGAGCTCGTTTTCTCTAACCTTCCCCAAGGTCACTTGATCCATCGAGAGGAGACGCCTGATGAGTTTGAAGACCGAGTCACCTGTGCCAATTCGTCCTTCCCTCAGTTCTGAAGAGCGGCGTTGTCTCATGGCCCTTGCTGAGGAAGGGGGCTTTGGCGCACGCGCGATGCGCGACGGTTATATTGCGCTCGCAAAACGTCACAAGGGCATAACGCTTGCGGTCTCCCTCGTTCGGATGCGTACTGGTGAACATCTCGTCGAACGCGGCTTAGCGGAATGGAATGCGCGCGGTTCTGCAGCGCGATTGCTGATTACCTCTGAAGGGCGCACGGCACTTGTTGAAACCAATCCGCAAACCAATAATACACGACGCCAAGACCTCATCTTGCAATCGATTGTCGCGCCGGATGGGCGGCGCGAAGTTTTCGTCAATCAACGCGAAAGCCCGCTTCTGTGGTTATCACGGCGCAAGGGCGCTGATGGAAAACCCTTGATCGCGGTTTCGGCCTTTGTTGCGGGGGAACGATTGCGGGCTGATTTTGAACGGGCAGGACTTTCACCCCGTGTCAGCATTGATTGGTCACGTTTTGGAATGGGGGCCGCCTCAAGAGCGGGTAAAGAAGGCCATGCGAGTGATGCGATGATTGCCGCGCAGATGCGTATGCATAAAGCAATCGATGCGATGGGAGAGCGCTTTGCTGGGCCGGTGATCGATATTTGTTGTTTCTTGAAAGGGCTTGAACGGGTCGAGCGCGAAAGAGGGTGGAAAAAGCGTTCCGCCAAACATGTGCTCTCGGAAGGTCTTGCGTTACTCGCGAAACATTATGGATTGGATGAGGAAGCCCATGGACGACCTCAATCAAAAAATATCCGCGTCGCTGTCGATCTTTAAGTGATCTTATGTCTAAACAAATAAAAAGGCCGGAGCGATGAACTCCGGCCTTATCTCTGAGCAATCTGATAATATCAGATCAAGATACGCGTAGCGCGACTATGCGCCCGTAGCTGTATTCGAAGGCGTGTCATTTGCGGAACGACGCTCCGCCATGAACTGATCGAACTCAGCTTTGTCTTTCGCGTGACGAAGCCGGTCGAGGAAGGTACGGAATTCATCGGCTTCCCGCTCGAGCTTATCGAGCGTTTCTTCGCGATAATCATCGAACGCACGATTACCGGTCGGCCTAAAAAAGGGCGCGCGTTCGCCTTTGTCTTGTTCGTCATGACCAAAGAAGGACCGCATACGATCCATTTTGGTTTGGAGCCGATCCATTTTCCGGTTCCAGTTGTCACGGCCCCATACAGCGCGACCGTCATTTCCATGGGCATAGGCCCAGCTGTTGCAGCGCATTCTTCCGCTCCAAATCATGTAAGAAAGGATCACAAGGCCAACGGGCCAGAACACAACAAATCCGCCAATCATGGCAGCGAGCCAACCGGGCCGCCCCCATTCATCAAGTTTATAGATCATCGATCTCAACATACTTCGCTCCTGTCGAAGTAAATGTAAATAACATTTACATATATGGGATAAGTCAACCCTTTCGTCAAGACGATTTGGCATTAAGGTTTTGTCGGAATTTTGGCGGTTGGGCCGGCGCCGCATTTGCCGGATGGCTTCTCGTGAGGATTAAACCGATTTTTTTGTTGATTTATCAATGAGATAGGCGCGTACGGCTTCATCCTCCGTCAACCCAATCGCGCGCTTAAATGCCGCCGCCGTCGCCTGTTGGTCCGTGCCCAGCTGTTGCAATAATTGCGCTTTGAGCGCCCAGAAGGGCTGATAATCCCGCGTTACCGCTTCAGGCAGTTCAGCCAATTCTTTAAGACCCGCTTCAGGGCCATGCACCCCGGCCGTGGCGGCAGCGAGCCCCACCAGATTGCCAATTGTCGGGGCCTTCTCTGCCAATAATCGATAGAGTGTCCATGTCGGCAGGCGCATATCCGCGCCCGTCAAACGAGAATGAACCAGCACTGATTGGATCGCCGCCTCGAGTTGGAAACGTCCCGGCTGCTTGAGCCCGCCAGCCGCCCGCAGTTTTTCCTCGGCTTCTTGTGCCATCGGCAAATCCCAGAGCGTTGTATGCTGCTCGGCCAGAGGCACGTAATTCCCATTCACCTGACGCGCGGCGCGACGGCTTTCGCAAAACAGCATCAGCGCCAGAAGGCCCAGCGCCTCGGCATCGTTTGGGCGCAGTTCTACAAGGAGGCGCGCGAGCCAGATGGCTTCTTCAGTCAGCCCTTTGCGTGTCTGATCATCACTGCCCGCACTGTCCCAGCCTTGCCCATAAGCGGCGTAGATCGTTTCAAGCACACACTCCATGCGTTCGCCGAGTTCGCTTTCCTCGGGCACTTCAAAAGCGATTCCTGTGTCCTTGATGCGCGCTTTGGCGCGGCTCAATCGCCGTCCCATCGTGTCGGGAGAAACCAGAAATGATGATGCAATCCGCTCTGCAGTCAGCCCCAACACGGTTTGCAACATCAGCGGCGTGCGCGCGGCCGCATCGATTGCCGGATGACCACACACAAACATCAACTCAAGCCGCTTGTCTGAAATTGCAGGCATGTCCTCGGTTTCTGTCGGTGTAAGCACAAGAAGGCTTTGGGCGATCTGCTCGCGTGTTTTTCGCGCACGCGCGTCATTGCGCAATCGGTTGCGCGCGACGACCATAAGCCAGGCATCGGGGTTCTTCGGCACGCCTTGGGTCGGCCAGATTTCGAGCGCCCGCCCAAATGCCTCGGCGAGAGCGTCTTCAGCCGCGGCAACGTCCCGCCATTGCCGCGCGAGATAAGCGAGAAGGCGCCCATAAGAGGTGCGGACGGCGTTTTCCGCCGCCCGCCGCCCAACGTCTTGATGGCCGCCGTCTTCCACTTAGCGTTGGGTCGGAAGTTGTCGCAGCGGACGCACTTCGACAGCCCCGTGAGATGCCGCAGGGCAACGCGCCGCCCATGACAGCGCTGCATCGAGATCTGCGACTTCGATGACAACATAACCGCCCAGCTGTTCCTTGGTTGCCGCCACGGGTCCGTCCTGTACGAGGCGCTTGCCGCCATCGATCCTGACCGTGGTTGCCGTAGCGGGAGGCATGAGCGGGTCGCCCTTTTGGACGATACCTGACTGGTACAGCGCATTCACATAGGCGTTCCAGGCATCCCAATAGGGTCCGGTGCGTTCGGCACTGTCGCGTGGGGTGGCGATCTCAGCTTCGTTCTCAAAAAACATCATCATATATTGCATTGTGTTGTCCTCATCCTCTGTTACCGAGTCGGATTATCCGGCTCTGCAATACTGACACGGCTAGAGCTTCCGTTAGGACAGGTCCGATAACATTTTTTTCAGGGAACAGAAAAGCCACCGGCGAACCGAGCGCTGATGACGGT
>CANGSG010000037.1 GCA_947456435.1 Hyphomicrobiales bacterium | reverse complement strand
ATGAGTCATCTCTCGTGCGCGGCGCGGCAATCTGGGCGCTGAGTCAGCTCGTATCTCATGCACAATTTGACGAGATGAGAGCGAGATATTTGTCGCGCGAAACTGATGAGGACACGCGCGCGGAATGGTTCGCAGGAAAGGACGCGGCATGAAACTCGTTGTGTTCGGTTTGGGATTTTCCGCCAAAGCCTTTGTCGATTTTGCGCGCGATCATTTTTCTGACATCACCGCCACAGTGACAACGCGTGAAAAGGCCACGCGTCTTTCAACTGATCAATGCCATGTTCATGTGTTTAATAATTCCGAAGCCGATGACAAAATTGCAGCGGCTCTTCAACAGGCTGATGCTCTTTTGATTTCAATCGGCCCCGATGAACAGGGCGATCCGGTATTGCACCGTTATGCGAACGAAATCGAACAGTCGAAAACATTGCGCTGGATCGGTTATCTCTCGACCATCGGTGTTTATGGCGATGCGCAAGGTGGGTGGGTTGATGAAACAACACCGCCCACGCCGAGCCATGCGCGCACGATCATGCGGGTGAAAGTAGAACAGGAATGGCTGTCTCTAGGTGAACGCGCACATAAGCCAACACATATTTTTCGGTTGGCCGGTATTTACGGCCCCGGCCGCAATCCGATTCTTAATCTCGTGCAGCGCGCGCAACGGATTATCAAACCGGGGCAAGTGTTCAACCGTATTCATGTTGATGATATTGCGCAGACGCTTCTCGCGTCACTCGCCAAGCCGCGCGCCGGCGCGATCTATAATGTGACCGATAATGAACCCGCGCCACCGCAAGATGTTTTGACGTTCGCGGCAGAGATAATGGGCGTTGAACCGCCGCCGGAAATTCCGTTTGAAAAAGCTGTGATGAGTGAGATGGCGCGGAGCTTCTATGCTGACAATAAACGCGTTTCCAATCGCCTGATCCGTGAAGAGCTTGGTGTTACGCTTCTTCATCCGACCTTTCGCGAAGGCATTCGCGCGCTCGCTGCACAAGGTGAAGGTCGGCCGCTTTTGAAAAAATAGCAGCGTGCCAAACGAGCATTATCACTTTCGCCCTTGGCAAATTTGGCGCTCCGCCTCTATCTTGGTGATATAGAAAATCGGAATAAACCCATGGCCAAATTTCGCATCGCGCTCATCGCTCATGATCAGATGAAAGACCGTATGGTCGACTGGGCCGAGAAACATCGCGCGCAATTGGCGCAATGCGATATTGTCGCAACAGGCACGACGGGCGGACGCATCATGGAGCGCTGCCCCGAGCTTCAGATCACGCGTATGAAAAGCGGCCCGCTTGGGGGCGATCAACAAATCGGCGCGCTGATTGCGGAAGGCCGCATCGATGGGCTTGTATTCTTCGTCGATCCGTTGTCACCGCATCCGCATGATGTGGATGTGAAAGCGCTTACACGTTTGGCGTTGGTCTATGACATCCCGATGGCGTGCAACCCGTCAACCGCCGAACTCGTCGTGGCGGGCTATATGGCGACGCATTAGGGCTTAGGGTGTAGGGTTTAGGTAACTGTCATGGCGAGGCGCGAAGCATTCGCCGAAGGCGACAAAACGATCCTGTGAATCGTTTTGAGCGACAAGCGCGAAGCAATCCAGTTGGAGTCAATAAAATAGGCGCAATGGCGTCATGGCGGTTCACTGCCAACCATCAGCTGGATTGCTTCGCTCGCGCTCGCAATGACGACATTAAAACAAGGCGGGCTTACTCACCCAAACCGCTTCTCAATATACTCCGCCACCATGGTTTTAAATTCAGCGGCAATCGTAGGTCCGCGCAAGGTTGCGGCTTTTTGACCGTCAATAAAAACAGGCGCGGTGGGGGCTTCGCCGGTACCGGGGAGTGAAATGCCGATATCGGCATGTTTTGATTCACCCGGTCCATTCACAATGCAGCCCATCACAGCGACATTGAGAGTTTCAACACCGACATAACGTGATTTCCACTCGGGCATCGAGGTGGAAATCCAATCCTGAATATCGCGCGCGAGTTCTTGGAACACGGTGGATGTTGTGCGGCCGCAGCCGGGGCACGCCGCGACGAGCGGCACAAAGGTACGAAAGCCCATGGTCTGCAAAATCTCTTGCGCGACTTTCACTTCGAGCGTGCGATCACCACCGGGCTCGGGTGTAAGCGAAACGCGGATCGTGTCGCCAATGCCTTCTTGCAACAAAATACCCATCGCGGCGGAGGAAGCAACAATGCCTTTCGATCCCATCCCCGCTTCGGTGAGGCCGAGATGGATCGCGTAATCGGAGCGCTTGGCAAGCATGCGATAAACGGAAATCAAATCCTGCACGCCTGACACTTTGGCGGAGAGAATGATTTTATTCTTGGGCAGGCCGATTTCTTCCGCACGTTCACCCGACATCAAGGCCGATTGCACCAGCGCTTCACGCGTCACCGCACGCGCATCAAGGGGGTTCGCGCTGCGCGCATTGATATCCATATAATGCGTCAGAAGCTCTTGATCGAGCGAACCCCAATTTGCGCCAATGCGCACGGCTTTATTGTGCTTGATCGCCATTTCAACAATGGCTGAGAATTGTCGATCTTTTTTATCTTTGAAACCGACATTGCCGGGATTGATGCGATATTTATCAAGCGCTTCCGCGCAGGCGGGATGATCAGCTAAAAGCTTGTGACCGATATAATGAAAATCACCAACAAGCGGCGTTGTGATACCGCGCTTTAAAAGCTTTTCTTTTATATGCGGCACAGCGGCGGCGGCTTCATCACGATCAACCGTGATGCGCACAATCTCCGAGCCTTGTCGTGCGAGTGCTGCGACTTGCGTCACCGTTCCGTCAATATCGGCCGTGTCTGTATTCGTCATGGATTGCACGACAATTGGCGCGCCACCGCCAACCGTTACAGACCCGACATTAACCGGAACCGTTTTGTGGCGGCGTAAGGGAGCGGCTTCAATCGGCTGAGGTAGGCACGGCATATCATTCATGGGCGTTATTCGCTCTTGGTACGGCAATGGGCACACAGGCCCTGAATCTCGATGACTTGCGCGCGGGGGCTAAAGCCTTGGGCTTGCACAAGACCTGTTAATGCGCGTGCGAGCGGCTCGGATGTTGTTTCATCAACACCGCCACAGCGTTCGCAAATCAAAAACATCACAGGTTCATTACTCATGTGATGAAAGGGGCAGGCGATATAGGCGTTGCGGCTCTCAAGCTTATGCGCAAGGCCAGCGGCGAGCAGAAAATCAAAGGCGCGATAGATGGTCACCGGCGCTTCGCGTTTACCCGTTGTCGCGGCGAGCGCGTCAATCGTTTCGTAAGCGCTCATCGGGCGATGTGTTGAATACAGCGCCTCAAGCACCGCGCGGCGGATCGGCGTGAGTTTTAATCCTTCAGCCGTGCAATGCGCTTCGGCGGCGGCCAGCGCTTCAGGCGCACGCGCGGCATGCGCCGCTTCATGCGCGCAGCCTTCGTGAAGGGGCTCATGCGTGTGATCATGTGGGTGATCATGCTTGTCCATGCCGCGCTTTTAGCATGGGCGCGGATGAAAATCAGCCGGGCAGAAGCCGGAAAACCTTGGTCCGCTTGATCTCGGTATCCTCGATCTCGCGGGTGGTCGGTACGCGATATTCGGCCAATTCTTTCAAACCCGTTTTGGGCAAAAACGCCCGTCCCGGATCGCCGATAAGGACGATGGCCCCGCGCCTGACCAGCGTATGAAGCCAGTCAAACACCCGCGCAGTCATATCCCGCTCATAGGCGATGTCGCCCGCGAAAACGATGTCCCAACCCTCATCCGTGCCCACGAGATCACCCCCGCGCAAAATCAGGGCGGTATTGTTGTCTTGCGCATTGAGCGCGATGGCGGCGAGCGCGAAATCATCAATTTCATTGGCCTCGACCTTGGCTGCCCCCGCTTTGGCCGCCGCAATCGCCACAAGGCCGGAGCCCGCCGCAAAATCTAAAACACTCTTGCCGCGCACTATGGCGGGATGGTCGAGGATATAGCGTGCGAGACTTTGGCCGCCGGCCCAAGCAAAGGCCCAAAAGGGTGGGGGTAGGCCAATTTTCTCGAGATCTTCTTCGGTTTTCTTCCAAATCGCGGTGATTTCATCAGCGAGATAGAGGCTGATCTCCGGCGCATGCGGCACGGCAAGCCACGCCGTATGGGCGCGGATGAACGCGGTTTTGTCTTCGATCATGAGGCAGGCCTAACTTGATCGCACGCGGGCGCGGGGATGCGCTTCGTCAAAGGCTTTGAGCAGCATGGCGCCATCGACATCCGTATAGATTTGCGTTGTCGAAAGCGAGGCATGGCCGAGTAATTCTTGAATCGCGCGCAGGTCGCCGCCGCGCGTCAGCAAATGGGTCGCGAAAGAATGTCTGAGCGCGTGGGGTGTGGCGGTATCGGGCAGGCCGAGACCGCCGCGTAATCGTTCCATCGCCAGCTGAATGATGCGGGGCGATAGAGGCCCGCCGCGCGCCCCGCGAAAGAGAGGCTGATCGGCTTTAAGGGCGTAGGGGCACAGCGCGCGATAGGCGGCAACGGCTTCGATCACGGGGCCAATCACAGGCACAATCCGCGTCCGGCCGCCTTTGCCCGTGATGCGCAAGGTGTCGAATCCCGCTTCCGGACAATCGCGCGCCAAAAGCCCGAGCGCCTCGGAAATGCGTAACCCGCAGCCATAAAGAAGCGTCATCACGGCCGCGTCACGGGCGAGAATCCAGGGCGCGCGGGTCTCATCCGCTCGCTCCTCGGGATCAACAAGGCGCAAGGCGGTCTTGGCAGAAACAGGTTTCGGCAAAAGCCGGGGCAATTTCGGGCCCCGGATGGCCGCAAGCGCCGAGGCGTCAGCTAGGCCTTCCCGCTCGAGAAAACGTAAATAAGAGCGCAATCCGGCGAGTTGGCGCATCAGACTGCGGCTTCCCACCCCTTCTTCACGGCGTTTCGCCATGAAAGCGCGAATATCGCCTGCCTCAAGGCTTTTGAGCCGTTGATCCACCCCGGCCCCCGGTGCAATCCCGAGAAAAGTGAGAAACTGGACCACGTCGCGCTGATAGGCCTCGCAGGTTTTCGGCGAAAGCCGCCGCTCATCGGCAAGTTGGGCCTGCCAAAGGGCGAAAGGGTTCGAAGGCGTCGTCGCGTCGCGGGGCATGGGGCCTTTTCGCATGCTCACAATTAACAGGCTGTAAGCGCTGGGTCGTCCTCGGCCGGATATTGATGCTATTCGTCATTCATGTCGTCCGATTCCCCCAACCTCGATTCTCTTTTTCCGGATGCCGCCGGTGCGGTGATCGCCGATGTGCTGATTCCGCTCGCGCTCGATATCGCTTATTCCTACAAAGTGCCGCCGGGGCTGACCGTGCAGCCGGGCGATGTCGTGCATGTGCCGCTCGCCGCGCGCGAGACGATCGGCGTTGTTTGGGAAACGCGAACGGGAGCCGCGGCCTCCAATCTCAAAGCCGTGATTGCCAAAGCCGACGCGCCGCCGCTCGGTTCAAAATTGCGCGAATTCGTTGATTGGGTTGCGCGCTATACACTCGCGCCGCGCGGTCTCGTTTTGCGCATGACGTTGCGCTCACCGGAGATCGAACGAAATGAGCGTATCGCGATGGGGGTGCGGCTTGTCGGCGCGCCGCCCGCGCGTCTCACGCCGGCGCGGCAACGTGTGCTTGCGATTTTGGGCGACGGTTTGTTGCGCGCGAAACGTGATCTTTGTGATGAAGCCGGTGTGAGCGCTGCCGTCATTGATGGCTTGATTGATGAAGGCACGCTTTTACCCGAACCCATGCCACAAGCGCCTGTTGCGCCTGTGCCTGATCCTGATTTCACAAAGACGATTTTTTCCGAAGCGCAGAGCAAAGCAGTTGATGAATTGCTCACCTCACTTCGACAAGAGCAATCGTCAACAACGCTTCTTGAAGGTGTAACCGGGTCAGGCAAAACCGAAGTTTATTTTGAAGCGGTTGCAGAGACGTTGCGCAAAGGCCGTCAGTCATTAATTCTCATGCCTGAAATTGCACTCACAGGACAATTTCTAGATCGCTTTGAAAAACGTTTCGGTGTTCGTCCCGCTGAATGGCATTCAGGCGTATCGGGTCGTCGGCGCGAGAAAATTTTTTCAGCTTTGGCATCCGGTGAAGCGAAAGTCATTGCGGGCGCGCGCTCGGCGTTGTTTTTGCCTTATGCGGATTTGGGCTTGATCATTGTCGATGAAGAGCATGAAACGGCTTATAAACAGGAAGATGGCGTTCACTATCACGCGCGCGATATGGCCGTTGTGCGCGGACGACTTGAAAACGCGCCGGTGATTTTAGCGTCCGCTACGCCTTCTATCGAAAGCCGCGTGAATGCAAAGGCCGGACGCTATACGCATGTTAAATTGCCTGAGCGTCATGGCGGCCGCGCGATGCCGGAAATTGCGACGATTGATCTGCGTGCTGATCCGCCAAGTAAAGGACGTTTTCTCTCACCGCGTTTGATCGGTGAGATACGCGAGACGATTGCGCGCGGCGAACAAACACTTCTTTATCTCAATCGTCGCGGCTACGCGCCTTTGACGCTATGTCGTCATTGCGGTCATCGCTTTCAATGTCCGAATTGCACGACATGGCTTGTCGAACATCGGTTCCGTCGCGCGCTGATGTGTCATCACTGCGGTCATGTTGAACGGCGTCCCGAGACATGTCCTTCATGTTCGGCTGAAGAGAGTTTGGCGGCATGCGGACCGGGTGTTGAAAGACTGCAAGAAGAAGTGGCTGAGCAGTTTCCGGAGGCGCGCGCGCTTGTATTGTCCTCCGATATGCCCGGGGGCATCGAGCGGTTGAGGCGCGAGATCGAAGCGGTGGCGACGGGCGAGTTTAATATTGTCATCGGTACACAGCTCGTCGCGAAGGGTCATCATTTTCCCTATCTCTCGCTCGTCGGGGTCGTTGACGCGGATCTCGGCCTGACGTCCGGCGACCCCCGCGCGGCCGAGCGAACGTTCCAGATGCTCGGTCAAGTCACGGGCCGAGCGGGGCGCGGTCACACCGCCGGTCGGGCGCTTCTTCAAAGCTATGATCCGGATCATCCGGTCATCCGCGCGCTCGTGTCAGGCGATGCCGAGCGGTTCTATCGGGAAGAGACGGCCCAGCGGGAAGCGGCGTCCATGCCCCCCTTCGGCCGTCTCGCGGCACTCATTATATCTGCGAATGAACGGCAACCGGCCGAATCCCATGCCCGCGCCCTCGCGAGGACTGCCGAACCGCCGCCGGGCGTGATGGTTTTGGGCCCTGCCGAAGCCCCTATTGCGGTCATTCGGGGGCGTCATCGGTTCCGGATTCTGGTGAAAACTGACCGATCCGTGCCGATTCAGACCTATCTTCGCGAGTGGATTGCCCGCGCGCCAAAGCCCACCGGCAATATCAGGGTCAGTATCGATATCGATCCGCAGAGTTTTTATTGAGGGCCGAGGGCGCTTTGAACCGAGTATGGACCCAAAGTTGAAGGGGTCAAATCCAGCCCTGCCGCATTGCACTTGCGAAGGGCCTATGCTAGTCACCCGCCCGTGTCGCTGTGCGGGCTCTGCGCGGTGACATGTTCCTGACTTTTCCTGCTTTGTGCCGCAGCGCTTTGGGCTTTGCGGATAGGGTGGGGGGCGTCAATCGACCCCTGAACCGAGAGATCAACGCCGGTGGCCGCTGAAAAATCAATTTCTTCAGGTTTTGCAGGACGTTACGCGACCGCTCTGTTCGAGCTCGCCAAAGAAACCAATGCGGTTTCGGCCGTGCTCGCGGATCTTGGCCGTTTCGATGACCTCGTCACCTCCAATCCCGATATGACGCGTTTCGTTATGAGCCCGGTTTTCAGCGCCGACGAACAGTTGCGCGCTCTGGAGCCGATTCTTGCGAAAATCGGTGTAGCGGGCCTTGCCCAAAAATTTCTCCTTCTTGTCGCTTCCAAGCGTCGCCTGTTTGCCGTCCGTCAGATGGTCAAGGCGTTCAAAGCGCTGGTCGACAAAGATCGCGGCGTGACGCGCGCCACCGTCACGCTGGCCGAGACGCCTTCAACAAAGGCACTCGAGACCATCAAAGCGGCGCTTCGGGATGTGGCCGGTGATGCAGCCGAGATCGACCTCAAAGTCGATCCGGAAATCATCGGCGGACTCGTCGTGCAGATCGGATCGAAAATGGTCGATTCGTCCCTGCGCACTAAACTCAACGGCATTCGTACCGCGATGAAAGAGGTCGGCTGATGGATATCCGCGCCGCAGAAATTTCTGCCATTCTCAAAGATCAAATCAAGAATTTCGGCTCCGAGGCTCACGTCACGGAAGTCGGCCAGGTGCTGTCCGTTGGGGACGGTATCGCCCGCGTCTATGGCCTCGACAATGTTCAGGCCGGCGAAATGGTCGAATTCGAAAACGGCATTCGCGGCATGGCCCTCAATCTCGAATCCGACAATGTCGGCGTCGTGATTTTCGGTTCCGACCGGGACATCAAAGAAGGCCAAACGGTGAAGCGCACAGGCGCCATCGTTGACGCCCCTGTTGGTAAAGGTCTCTTGGGTCGCGTTGTTGACGCGCTCGGCAATCCGATCGATGGCAAAGGCCCGATCAAAGCTGAGAAGCGTATGCAGGTTGACGTTAAAGCGCCGGGCATCATTCCGCGTCAGTCGGTGCATGAGCCGATGGCAACCGGCCTCAAGGCCGTTGACGCCTTGATTCCGATTGGTCGTGGCCAACGCGAATTGATCATCGGTGACCGTCAGACGGGTAAAACGGCCGTCGCACTTGACACGATCCTCAATCAGAAAGCGATCAACCAAGGCACCGACGAAAGCCAGAAGCTTTATTGCGTTTATGTCGCGATTGGTCAGAAGCGTTCAACCGTTGCGCAATTCGTGAAGGTTCTTGAAGAGCAAGGCGCGCTTGAATATTCGATCGTTGTTGCGGCGACCGCATCTGATCCGGCGCCGATGCAGTTCCTTGCACCGTTCACCGGCTGCACCATGGGTGAATATTTCCGCGACAACGGCATGCATGCCGTGATCGTGTATGACGATTTGTCGAAGCAAGCCGTTGCTTATCGTCAGATGTCACTGTTGCTTCGTCGTCCGCCAGGTCGTGAAGCCTATCCTGGTGACGTGTTCTATCTCCATTCGCGTTTGCTTGAGCGCGCTGCGAAGCTCGGTAAGGGCTCCGGTTCGGGTTCGCTCACAGCATTGCCTGTGATTGAAACGCAAGCGAACGACGTCTCGGCTTATATTCCGACAAACGTGATCTCGATTACCGATGGTCAGATCTTCTTGGAAACCGATTTGTTCTATCAGGGCATTCGTCCTGCCGTGAACGTTGGTCTCTCGGTGTCGCGCGTCGGTTCTTCCGCTCAAACCAAAGCGATGAAAAAGGTCGCCGGTAAGATCAAGGGTGAGCTCGCGCAGTATCGTGAAATGGCGGCCTTCGCTCAGTTCGGCGGTGACTTGGATGCAACGACGCAGCGTTTGCTCAATCGTGGCGCGCGTTTGACCGAGCTTCTGAAGCAGGCGCAGTTCTCGCCGATGCAAATGGAAGAACAGGTTTGCGTGTTGTATGCCGGCGTGAACGGCTATCTCGACACATTGCCGGTCAATCGCGTGAAGGCGTTCCAGGACGGTCTTCTCAACTGGCTGAAGTCGCAGAACGCAGATTTGATCGCGACAATTCGCAGCTCGAAGGATCTCTCGGATGACTCGGCCAAAACGCTAAAAGCGGCGGTCGACGCGTTCGCGAAATCATTCTCGTGATTGGGTCTTAAAAGGGACGCACCATGCCTTCATTGAAGGACCTGAGGACCCGGATCTCATCGGTCAAGGCGACTCAGAAAATCACCAAGGCGATGCAAATGGTTGCCGCGGCGAAATTGCGCCGCGCGCAAGCGTCTGCTGAAGCTGCGCGCCCTTATGCGTCGCGCATGAATTCAGTTCTCGTCAATCTTGCTGAAAGCGTTGTGGGTAGCCCGGCTGCACCGCGTTTGCTTTCAGGCACGGGCAACAACAAGACTCATCTGCTTGTTGTTTGTACAGCCGAGCGCGGTCTTTGCGGTGCGTTCAATTCATCTATCGCGCGCCTTGCGCGTGAAAAGGCGCTTGCGCTGATGGCCGAAGGCAAGACGGTCAAGATCATCTGCGTTGGCAAAAAGGGTAACGACCTTCTGAAGCGTCAGTTCGCGAAAGAGATCATTGAATTCGTTGATCTGCGTTCGGTGCGCTATATCGGCTTCGAAAATGCAGATCAGATCGGCCGTAATATCATTGCTCGGTTTGATAAAGGCGAATTCGATGTCGCGACATTGTTCTTCGCTCGTTTCCGCTCGGTAATTCAGCAGATTCCGACCGCTCTTCAAATCATTCCAGCCGTTGTGCCGCCGAAAGATCCGAAGGCACCTGTTTCGCTCGCAGCCTATGACTATGAGCCCGATGAAACGGCGATCCTCGCTTCGCTTTTGCCGCGTAATATCTCGATGCAGGTGTTCTCGGCACTTCTCGAAAACGCTGCGTCTGAACAAGGCGCGCGCATGAGCGCGATGGATAGCGCGACGCGTAACGCGGGCGACATGATCAAGAAGCAGACGATTAAGTATAATCGTCAGCGTCAAGCGAACATCACCAAAGAACTCATTGAAATCATCTCGGGCGCGGAAGCGCTCTGATCGATCGCACGAAGGGATAGAGAACCATGGCAACTCAGCTCAAAGGCCGTATTACACAGGTGATCGGCGCCGTCGTCGACGTGCAATTCGAAGGGCATCTCCCTGAAATTTTGAATGCGCTCGAAACAACCAATCGCGGCAACCGTCTCGTTCTCGAAGTGGCGCAGCATCTGGGTGAAAACTCGGTCCGCACCATCGCGATGGACACGACTGAAGGTCTCGTGCGCGGTCATGAAGTGCTCGACACAGGCGCGCCGATTGCCGTGCCGGTTGGCGCAGGCACTCTGGGTCGCATCATCAATGTGATTGGTGAGCCGGTTGACGAAGCGGGCCCCGTTCCTGCTGAAGCGCATCGCGCAATTCACCAAGCGGCACCAACATACGCTGAACAATCGACCGAAGGTCAGATCCTCGAAACCGGCATTAAGGTCGTTGACTTGCTCGCGCCTTACGCGAAGGGCGGTAAGATTGGCCTCTTCGGTGGTGCAGGCGTTGGCAAGACCGTGTTGATCATGGAACTCATCAACAACGTCGCAAAAGCGCACGGTGGTTACTCCGTGTTCGCTGGAGTTGGCGAGCGTACGCGTGAAGGTAACGATCTTTATCACGAAATGATCGAATCGCGCGTCAATGTCGATCCGAAGGAACATGGTGGTTCGACCGCCGGTTCGAAATGCGCGCTTGTGTATGGTCAGATGAATGAGCCTCCAGGTGCCCGCGCTCGCGTGGCATTGACCGGCCTCACAGTCGCTGAACATTTCCGCGATCAAGGTCAGGACGTTCTCTTCTTCGTCGATAACATCTTCCGCTTCACGCAAGCAGGTTCGGAAGTGTCGGCGCTCTTGGGTCGTATTCCTTCGGCCGTGGGTTATCAGCCAACACTTGCGACCGACATGGGTGCGCTGCAAGAGCGCATCACAACAACAACCAAGGGTTCGATCACGTCGGTGCAGGCTATTTACGTGCCGGCCGACGATTTGACCGATCCGGCACCAGCCGCCTCCTTCGCGCATTTGGATGCAACAACCGTGTTGTCGCGTTCGATCGCTGAAAAGGGCATTTATCCAGCGGTGGATCCACTCGATTCAACATCGCGCATGTTGTCGCCTTTGATCGTTGGCGAAGAGCATTATGCGGTCGCTCGTGCGGTGCAGTCGACTCTTCAGCGTTATAAGTCATTGCAAGACATCATCGCCATTCTCGGCATGGATGAATTGTCGGAAGAAGATAAATTGACGGTGGCCCGCGCGCGTAAGATCGAGCGCTTCTTGTCGCAGCCATTCCACGTCGCTGAAGTGTTTACCGGCTCGCCGGGTAAGCTCGTTGCGCTTGCGGATACCATCAAGAGCTTCAAGGGTCTCGTTGAAGGTCAGTATGACCATCTTCCAGAAGCAGCGTTCTACATGGTCGGCACAATCGAAGAAGCGATTGAGAAGGCTGAACGTCTCGCTAAGGAAGCGGCGTAATCGACGCGACAGATTGAACGGAGATCGCCATGGCCGGATTTACATTTGAACTCGTCTCTCCTGAGAAACTTTTGTTCTCGGGCGATGTCGAAGAAGTTGTGATTCCGGGAACTGAAGGCGATTTTGCCGTTCTCAAGGATCATGCGCCGGTGATTTCGGCGCTTCGTCCAGGCATTCTGTCCTTCAAGGATTCCAAAGGCGAAAAGCAAACTTTGTTCGTGCGTGGTGGCTTTGCTGACGTTTCGGCAAACACATTGATTGTTCTCGCTGAACAGGCTGTGCCTTTGGCTGATATGAATGATCAGCATTTCGAGCATGAAGTGAAGCTCGCAACCGAAGACCTTGCGGCGGCGCAGTCAGAGGACGCCCGTCGTTTGGCCGCAGAACGCCTTGCACAAATCGAAACATTGCGTGGCGTTGTTCGTCACTAATAAAAGATCTGCGCGATGTCTCGCGTGACATCGTCCACTCCCTCTCTTCGCTGGCCGCTCATCGATGTTTTGCGCGGGATCGCGGTCATCGCGATGATGGCGTTCCATTTCACGTGGGATCTCGGTTTTTTTCAAATCATTCCCTATGATATCGCCTTTACGACTGAAGGGCGCGTGCTCTCACACTTAATTGCGGGCACATTTCTGTTTCTTGTCGGCATTTCTTTTGCGCTTGCGCATCGTAACGGATTTGATCCGCGCGGATTTTTAATACGCTTCGCAAAAATTTCCGGTGCTGCCGCCTTAGTATCTCTGGGCACTTATTTCGCGATGCCGGAAGAATGGATTTTTTTTGGCGTCCTTCATTGCATCGCTGTATCGAGTCTTTTGGCTTTAGCCTTTCTGCGCATACCGAACATCATTGTTCTCGTCGTAGCGTTGATCTCATTGGCCGCGCCTCTATTGATCAATCATCCTCTTTTTGATCAGCCCGCTTTGTTCTGGCTCGGGTTGAATAAAATCATGCCGCGCACGAATGATTATGTGCCCTTATTCCCGTGGTTTGGTGTTGTGCTTGCGGGGCTTGTCGCTGGACGACTGACGTGGTCCGCACCGCATTTCTCAGCGTGGGCCGCGCGACCTGTGACAGGTCTATCCCGCGCTTTGGCGGGCTTGGGGCGTTATGCTTTACCCGTCTATCTCCTTCATCAGCCCGTGTTGATGGGACTGCTTTGGGTGTTCGTATCCGTTGCCGGTCCGGCCGTGCTCAACCCGGCGATCGAGCCCGCCTTTTTTGAAAACTGCACCCAAAGCTGTGCGGCAAGTGGTCGCGCACCCGAACTTTGCGAACGAGCCTGCACCTGTCTCGGCCACGCGCTCATCGGCACCAAAGCTCGCGGCGACGAGGCGATCCAAAGCGCCTTGGCGATTTGTCGCAAAGAAGGCGCTTTCTGAGGGGTTTTCTTCGCACATGACGGCAATCGACAGATCAATGACGGGTCGTTAGAGGCAGAAAGCGATAGGGCGGGCTAATCGCCCTATTGTCCGAATTGATTGGCAGGATCACCGCATTTTTTGGATAATCCTGTCTCTATAGAAATGTCCGACCCGCGTGCCGGGTCTTTTTGGTCAGGGAGAGCCAGACTTGCGCTTCTCATTTCTCAATCTCGCAAAGCAGGCGCTAAGCGCCCACCGTAACTGGCCTGAGCAATGGCGCTTTCCGGAGCCGAAGGCTTCCTATGACGCGATCATCGTGGGCGCGGGCGGCCATGGTTTGGGCACGGCCTATTATCTCGCCAAAGAACATGGCATGCGCAACATCGCCGTGCTGGAGAAGGGCTGGTTGGGCGGCGGCAATACGGGTCGTAATACAACGATCATCCGCTCGAACTATTTGTGGGAAGAAAGCCAAGGCCTTTACGAGCATTCGGTGAAGCTCTGGGAAACGCTCTCGGAAGAACTCAATTACAATGTCATGTATTCACCGCGTGGCGTGATGATGCTCGCCCATACGGTGCATGATATTCAGGTGTTCAAGCGCCATGTGCATGCCAATCGTTTGCAAGGCATCGACAATGAGTGGCTGACGGCAGAACAGGCGAAAGAGTTCTGCCCGATTCTCAACATCGAAAAAAATATGCGTTACCCGATTTTGGGCGCGGCACTTCAACGGCGTGGGGGCACAGCGCGTCACGATGCAGTCGCATGGGGCTATGCTCGTGCCGCAAGCGCGATGGGTGTCGACATCATCCAGAATTGCGAAGTGAAGGGCATTCGCCGCGATGCCAATGGCGCGGTGACAGGCGTTGAAACTACCAAAGGGTTTATAGGCACGAAAAAGATTGGTGTTGTTGCAGCCGGTCACACAAGCGTGATCATGCAGATGGCCGATGTGCGTATGCCGCTTGAATCTTATCCGCTGCAAGCCCTGGTGTCCGAACCGATCAAGCCAATCATGCCCTGCGTTGTGATGTCGAACACGATCCACGCCTATATGTCACAATCCGATAAAGGCGAGTTGGTGATTGGTGCAGGTACAGATGCTTATACGTCTTATAGTCAGACAGGCGGCTTACACATCACCACGCATACGCTTGATGCGATTTGCGAACTCTTCCCCGTTGTGCGCCGCATGCGGATGCTCAGAAATTGGGGCGGCATTGTTGATGTGACGCCGGATCGCTCACCGATTCTCGCAAAGACTCCGGTGAAGGGGCTTTATGTGAATTGTGGTTGGGGCACAGGCGGTTTCAAAGCCACGCCGGGTTCGGCCCATGTGTTCGCCCATACGATTGCGCGCGATGAACCGCATCCGATCAATGCCGGTTTCACGATTGAACGTTTCAAGACCGGTCGTTTGATTGACGAAGCTGCAGCCGCAGCTGTCGCGCATTAAGGAGCAAAAAATGT
>CANGSG010000036.1 GCA_947456435.1 Hyphomicrobiales bacterium | reverse complement strand
TTGTAGCATCGCAATCAGCGCGGCCATTGTTGTTATAAGCAAAGCAATCGGTGAGACAAACCATCCCACATAAGCGAGCGCGAAAAAAAACGCGCGCTGGCCGCGATTAAACTCACGTCCGGCATCGGTAATCACGGCCGTTAAGGCTTCGGCATGACGAGCACGATCAATAGACGTGCCGCGATCAGATGGTGGCGCTGCGCCCAGCAAAATCGCTGCATAATTGAACAAGCGATAAGACCACGCGAATTTGAAAAATGCATAAACGAAAATCAAGGCGAGGCCGGTTACTTTGATTTCCCACATCGTGCGCGTGGTTTCGATACCTAAAGGCAGATCGGCAAAAATCTTCAACACATCATCCGCGGCGCGGATCAACGCAAAAGAACCACCGAATGCGAAGAGTGACGTGGAGGCAAAAAAGGCGGTGCCATTTTGAAGGCCCGCAAGCACTTGCGTATCAAAGATCCGTTCTGTGCGCTGCTCCATTTGCTTGATCCAGCGCGCGCGATAACGATCCATGAGACCATTGAGGCTTTGTTCACCAGCGCGCGGATGCTCAACAAAATGGTGGTAAAGAAACCACGCGAGAACAAAAATCCCGAAGGCGATGGCATCGAAAAGTCTGAAATCTGTCATGTGGCGACTATCACCCGGTTGATTTGTGCTTCGCAAGCGGCAACATGAGGAAAATGTCGGATTAAGGAAATCGGGATCATGCCGCAGACGATCATCAAAGGGTATAAAGCGCTTGTCGAGGACGCGACGAAAGAGATCGAGACGCTCTCCGTGCCCGAAGCTCAGGCTCTTCTCGGTGATCCCGAGGTTGTGATTGTGGATTTGCGCGATCCGCGCGAATTGGAGCGGGAAGGCAAAATGCCGGGCGCTTTCCATTGTCCGCGAGGTATGCTCGAATTCTGGATCGATCCGGAAAGCCCCTATCACAAGCCTGTCTTTGCGGAGGACAAGCGTTTTGTCTTTTTCTGCGGGGGCGGCTGGCGCTCGGCACTGGCGGCCAAAGCGGCTCAAGATATGGGTTTAAAGCCTGTGGCCCATATCGATGGCGGCTTTGCCGCCTGGAAGAAGGCTGGTGCTCCCGTTGTGAGCAGTTGATATCCGGTCGAGAACCGTCCTTCGGGGTGGAACCCCGCCGCGACTGCGGCTAGAGAGATCGCATGTCGCTCAATCTCGTGAAACTCTGTGTCGGCTGCGAGTCGATTGCCGATCTCGAAGGCTGGATCGCCGAAACTTCGGCTGAACGTCGTCGCCGCAAGCAGGTCGATGAGCAAATCCACACAACCCGCATGATGCCGAAACGCGTCGATGATATTCTCGACGGTGGATCGCTTTATTGGGTCATCAAAGGCATGATCTCATGCCGTCAGACTGTTCTCGATCTGCGGCAAGTTACGGGCGCTGATGGCATCTCGCGTTGTGCTATTGTTCTCGAGCAGAAGGTTGTGACTGTTGAACCGCGCGCGATGCGGCCTTTCCAAGGCTGGCGTTATCTTGAAGAAAATTCAGCGCCGCGCGATCTGAAAAAAGTTGGAAAATTTTCGAAAAACATGCCCGAAAGCATGCGTCGTGAATTGGCTGAGTTGGGATTGTTATGAGCGGTCTTTGACCCGCTCATATAACGGTGTCGATAAGGGGGCCTCCCGTGCCTGTCATTCTTGGTCTTCTGACACTCGCATTGCTGTTATGGCTTGCGAAGTCTTACCTCAAAATCGAACCGGCTCAGTTAAAACGCTATGGCCGTAAACTTGGCGGCTATGCTTCCTTTGCAGCCGCTGCCTTTCTGGTTCTCAAAGGCCGGATTGATGTCGCGCTCTTACTGGCGGGGCTTGGCGGCTGGTTATTGGGCGTGAAGATTCCCATTCTGCCTTGGTATCAACCCAACGCCTCGGCAGAGCCGCTCCGAACCGCATGGCTTGATTTAAATCGAGGCATGGATGGGGCGCTCGACGGTCAGGTTATTGGCGGCCCCTATGCAGGGCGAACGCTTAGTACACTTGATCGCGATGATCTGATGCGCTTGCATGATGCGCTAAGCGCATCAGATCCCGCAGGCTATGGTTTATTTCAAACCTATCTTGACCGCCGGCTTCCCGGATGGCGTCAGACAGCGGAGGGTCACGCGCATACGCGGGAGCGCCGTGCGGCTCCGTCCTCCGCGATGACCGAGCAAGAAGCCCACGAGGTCTTGGGGATTGAGATGGGCGCGAGCGAAGAGCAGATCCGCGAAGCGCATCGGGCGTTGCTCAGAAAGCTCCATCCCGACCAAGGCGGAAGCACTTGGTTGGCGACCCGCATCAATATGGCCCGAGACGTACTCTTGAACAGACATCGTTGATGCCTCGTGTTAAGCCTTATCTCTCATTAACTCCGCGACGCAAAACATGCGCCACCTTGTTTTTTAACAAGGGCACAGGCCGTTTGCGCATCATCAAGCGTCATGCGCATAAAGCGCGTGCGATACATATCACGACCTTTGACCTGAACTTTTTCGATTGCAGGTTTTGCATCGCCTAAAATCGATGACAACTGCCCTGACAAATCATCGGCCAGTGACTTGGCTTGCTTCTGATTGACGGCAACGCCCACTTGAATCCACCACGTCTTGTTCTTTTCCGTTTGCGATGCCTGCGATGCGACAGCTTGTGTATCTGTATAACCAAGCGCTTTGGATACTGGAGCCGGTGCTGCGCCAGGCTTCCAGATAAGCTTTGATTGCTGCTCAGGCGCTTTGGCTAGAGGCTGCGGTGGTGTTGATAGCGAGGCCGTAGGATTTTCAGCTGCGTCTTCATTATCAGAAGAGGGACGCGTAACATCCAGGGGAGTTGGGGCCGCAGAAATTTTCTTCGCCGATTTCGGTGCGGCTTTAATATCGCCATTCGAAGCAACATCGAGATAGGCATCGACAAGTTCGGCCATACGACGGTCACGCGAATTTCCAGAACGTCCGCCGAGAATGACGGCGAGCAGCGAGCGTCCATCTGCGTGCACGGATGTCAGAAGATTAAATCCTGATTTGGCGGTGTAACCGGTCTTGATGCCATCAACGCCGTCGACGCGACCGAGGAGCTTGTTGTGATTGGCAATCGTCGCGCCTTCATAATCGAAGGAACGCATCGAGAAATATTGGAAGTACCGCGGGAAACGCGACTGAATGGAACGACCTAGAACAACGAGATCACGAGCTGTGGTTATCTGGCGCGGATTGGGTAGGCCGGATGCATTGGCATAGACTGTTTGTTTCATGCCGATTAAACGCGCCTTTTGGGTCATCATCGCGGCGAAATCTTTTTCGCTACCGCCCACCGCTTCAGCGACTGCCACGGCGATATCATTGGCTGACCGGGTCACGATGGCTTTGATCGCGTCTTCGACCGTGATGGTTTCACCGGGGTTCAATCCGAGCTTCGACGGCGACTGGCGCGCCGCCCATTCCGAAATCCGGATCGGCGTTGAAAGAGACATCTTTCCGGCTTCGAGCTGTTCGAAGAGGAGGTAAAGGGTCATCACTTTTGTAATGGAGGCGGGGTGTCGCGGGGCGTCAGGGCTAACGGCGCGCAAGATTTTTCCGGTCCTCGCGTCAACCACAAGTTCGGAATAGGGAGGGGCATAGCCGCCCGCAGACGCTTTCGAAACAGTCCCAGCACCGGTCAAAACCAGGCCAAAAACAGCAATAAAAACCGCAATCCGGGCCGCAAACCGCGCAGCAACCGTCGAAATCGTCATGCCTATTACTCCTAACCCCGGACCATGGTCCATGATTCCGGCGCCTCTGGTTTTTCTCACGAAAAGCCCGAACGGACAAGGCGCCGGTCCGGCCGGCACATTAATTCCTACCGGTTACGTGTTTGTTAAATTTGATGAAAACTTGATCGAAAGTTGAATATATTGCAGCGCACAATTTTGCTTGACCAATTATATTGCAGTGCATATAAATGGGATATGAATTCCCCCGGTGCTCCGCTTGACGCAGGGCGCCTTACAGCTAGAGAGCAATGACCATGTTTAACCAATTTGAAGATCTCCAGAAGTTCAACAAAGACGGTATCGACCTCGCCGTGAAGAGCTTTGGCTCCACGACGAAGAATGTTCAGGCAATTGCCACCGAAACCGCTGATTACTCGAAGAAGGCTTTCGAGCAGAGCTCGGCAGTCGTCGAAAAGCTCGTCGGCGCGAAGACGCTCGACAAGGCTTTCGAAATCCAGTCGGACTTCGCCAAATCGGCTTATGAAGGCTTTGTGGCTTATGCTTCGAAGCTCGGCGAGCTCTACACCGACATCGCGAAGGACTCTGTGAAGCCTTACGAAGCGATTATCAGCAAGGTGCAGACGGCTGCGAAGTAATTTGGGTCCGGCTTTTGGCCGGTTCAGAACGGTATTGAAGTTTAAAGGGTCCGGCTTTGCCGGGCCCTTTCGTTTTTAGCGGGTCTCATGCGACGATCCTGCTACTGGCAGACGGGGGTCCGAATGCATAACTTGAAGAAACATCCCGTTCGGCGCATCATTCGCTGAAAGGGCGCGGCAATATTTAGGTGAGCGTGGCAATCGGACGGATATGAGTGCATTTTTTGAATTCTGCGGCGATTTTTTGATGCGGCGGCCCGTCTTCGCCCGATCGCTCAAAGCGATGGCTGCGCCTTCCCGCCGTGATGGGGATGATCCCGGTAACGGTACGGCGGTGATTACCCGGACAAAAGCCCTCACCAAAAAGCCTAATCTTTACAGGGTGTTGCTGCTGAATGATGATTTCACGCCTATGGAATTCGTCGTTCATGTCCTGCAGCATTTCTTCAATAAATCCCAGGACGACGCCTATCGCATTATGATGCATGTTCATCAGAATGGCGTGGGTGAGTGTGGTGTCTTTACTTATGAGGTCGCCGAAACCAAAGTGACGCTCGTTATGGACTTTGCACGCCAGCATCAGCACCCGCTGCAATGCGTTATGGAAAAGAGCTAAAGGATCAGATCGATGCCCTCATTTTCAAAAAGCCTCGAACTGGTTCTCCACAAGGCGCTCTCGCTCGCCAATGAGAGACGCCACGAATACGCAACTCTCGAGCATCTTCTCCTCGGTTTGACAGAAGAGCGCGATGCGATGGCGGTGATGCGCGCCTGCGGCGTTGATATTGATCTCTTGCGCCGCAATCTCTTTGATTATCTCGATGGCGAGTTATCGAGCCTTGTGATGCCTGTGCCTGGCGACGCCAAGCCGACCGCCGGGTTCCAGCGGGTTATCCAGCGCGCCGTGATCCATGTTCAATCTTCCGGTCGTGAGGAAGTGACCGGCGCCAATATTCTAGTCGCCATCTTTGCCGAGCGCGAAAGCTATGCTGCCTATTTCCTTCAAGAGCAGGATATGACGCGTTACGATGCGGTGAATTATATTTCACACGGTATCGCGAAACGTCCGGTCACGCCTGATGAATCACCGCTCGATGAAGATGATGATGAAGCGACCGGCGCTGACGCCGCAAATGGCAAAGCGTCAGGGGCACCGCGCAAGAAGGGCGAGGCGCTTGAAGCCTATTGCGTCAATCTCAACAAGAAAGCCGCTGACGGTAAAATCGATCCTCTGATTGGACGCGAAGCGGAAGTGAAGCGCACGATTCAGGTGCTCTGCCGTCGCCAGAAAAATAATCCGCTCCTCGTTGGTGAGCCGGGTGTTGGTAAGACCGCGATTGCTGAAGGTTTGGCGCTCAAGATCACACGCGATGAAGTGCCGGCCGTACTCGCTGGTGCCACGGTGTTCTCACTCGATATGGGTTTGCTTCTCGCCGGTACGCGGTATCGCGGTGATTTCGAAGAGCGATTGAAGCAGGTCGTGAAAGACATTGAGACGCACAAAAATGCGATTTTGTTTATCGATGAAATTCATACTGTGATTGGTGCAGGCGCCACATCGGGTGGTGCGATGGATGCGTCCAATCTTTTGAAGCCTGCGCTTGCACAAGGCACGCTGCGCTGCATCGGCTCGACGACCTATAAGGAATTCCGCCAGTTTTTCGAGAAAGATCGTGCGCTTCTCCGTCGCTTCCAAAAGATCGATGTCAATGAGCCGTCAATCCCTGATGCAATTGAAATCCTCAAAGGTTTGAAACCCTATTACGAGGATTATCACGGTCTTAAATATTCGAATGATGCGATCAAAGCTGCGGTTGAGTTATCTGCGCGTTATATTCACGATCGGAAATTGCCCGATAAAGCCATCGATGTGATCGATGAAAGTGGTGCGGCGCAGATGCTTGTTGCAGACAACAAACGTAAACGCACAATTGGTGTGGCTGAGATTGAAGCGACCGTTTCGACGATGGCGCGCATTCCGCCAAAGACCGTCTCGAAAAATGACTCGGAAGTCTTGCAAACACTCGAGACGACATTGAAGCGCGTTGTCTACGGTCAGGATCTGGCGATCTCGGCTTTAACCTCTGCGATCAAATTGGCACGCGCCGGATTACGCGATCCGGAAAAGCCGATTGGGTGTTATCTCTTTGCGGGACCGACCGGTGTCGGCAAAACCGAAGTGGCGCGCCAACTCGCCTCTTCGCTCGGCGTTGAGATCAAGCGTTTCGATATGTCCGAATATATGGAACGCCATGCGATTTCACGCTTGATCGGTGCACCTCCCGGTTATGTCGGTTTCGATCAGGGTGGTCTTTTAACCGATGCGGTTGATCAACACCCGCATTGTGTGTTGCTGCTCGATGAAATCGAAAAAGCGCATCCGGATCTTTTCAACATTCTCTTGCAAGTAATGGATCACGGGAAATTGACGGATCATCACGGTAAGACCGTTGATTTCCGCAATGTGATTTTGATTATGACCACGAATGCCGGTGCAGCGGATCTTGCCAAAGCGGCGTTTGGCTTTACCCGCACAAAACGTGAGGGTGATGATCAGGAAGCGATCAATCGTCTCTTTGCGCCGGAATTCCGTAACCGCCTGGATCAGATCATCTCCTTCTCGCAATTGCCGAAGGAAGTGGTTGGCAAAGTTGTCGACAAATTCGTACTGCAGCTTGAAGCACAACTGGCTGATCGCAATGTCACGATTGAATTGTCGGATGAAGCGCGCGTGTGGCTCGTTGATCATGGCTATGATGAAACCATGGGTGCGCGTCCGATGGCGCGGCTCATTCAATCCGCGATCAAACAACCGCTTGCCGATGAATTGCTGTTTGGCAAATTGAAGCAGGGCGGCGGTGTTCGCGTGGTTGTCGAGGGCGAAGAGAAAGACAAGAAGTTAGGCTTTGTGTATCTCGAGGGGCCTGTAACACCGAAGCCTGAAAAGGCCGTTGCGGACGCGAAAGCCAAGACCGGCAAAAAATCTCCGCCCCGCAAAGTAGTCGACAAGCCAGTGCGCTCCGTGCCAAAGGTCCCGCTTTGATTTGACCTTTTTGGTGAGAGGAGCCTGCGACCGTGAGAACAAGCCGACAACGTCGTTCGGATCGTTATCGGGCGCGGTTGCGTTATGAAAACGCGATCGCCTGGCTTGTTGTGCCGGCGACGCTCGTGGCCATTCTTTACGGCTTTATCATGCTCTGGAAGCAAGTAGCCGACACGCCACTCGCCAAGATGATCACCGGGCAGTAAGCAAATTAGGCTTCAAGGGCCGCGCGAATTTTTGTAGCATGCGCCTTGATGATTTCTGACTTTTCCATTTGGCCAGAGTGCGCCTTTAGCGGTAAGCCGTCTTTGCGTGGCAAAATATGCACATGAAGATGAAAGACGGTTTGTCCGGCAGCCGCGCCATTAAACTGCATTATAGTTACACCATCGGCCTGCATGCCACTTTGCGCGGCACGCGCTAATTTCTGCACAGTCGAAAAGAGCGTCGCGAAGACGGAGGGATCGGCATCCATCAAACCCGATGACGGCTTTTTCGGAATGACAAGGCAATGGCCATCGGCTTGTGGCATTATATCCATAAAGGCAAGTGTGTGGTCATCTTCATAGAGTTTCTCGCAAGGGATTTCGCCGCGCAAAATTTTTGCAAAAATATTGTTTTGATCATAAATCATCGTCATCATCCCCGTGAGAATTTTGATCCGCGTTGTTCAATTGTGACTGTTTGCGAAAAGGCAAATGCTCAGTCAGTACACCGCCAAGCCGTTCAACATAAGCGCGCTCTTCTTCAAGATAATTGGCGACCGCCTCATGTAGTCCGGGATCACGCAGGAAATGCGCTGACCGCATGATGACGGGTCGATAGCCCCGCGCGAGTTTATGTTCGCCTTGCGCGCCTGCTTCGACGGAGGTCAGCTTATGCGCAATCGCAAAATCCATGGCTTGATAGTAACATGTTTCAAAATGCAAAAAGGGATGATGCTCAATCGCACCCCAATTGCGGCCATAGAGAGTCTTAGACCCTATAAAATTAATCGCGCCGGCAATATAGCGTCCCGCTCGTTTGGCCATGATCAGCACGATGCGATCAGCCATGCTTTCGCCGATCAGCGAGAAAAATTCTCTGGTCAAATAGGGGCTGCCCCATTTGCGTGAGCCCGTATCGATATAGAAGTCATAGAACGCATCCCAGTGATGCTCTTTGAGATCGGATCCCGTGACCCATTCCATTGTGATACCGGCGCTTAGCGCGTCGCGCCGCTCGCGTTTGATGGATTTACGTTTGCGCGAAGAGAGGCTCGCGAGGAAATCATCAAATGAATCGTAATGATCATTCAGCCAGTGGAATTGCTGATCAAGTCGTTCGAGATAGGTATTCTCGGAAAAAACTTTGAGGTCGTCCTCTGTGACAAAGGTGGCATGGACTGACGAGGCGTCGATTTTCGTGGCAACAGATTTTAATGCCGCAGTGAGTTGTTGTTTCAATTCGTGTTGATGATCGCAGGGGGCTACCAGAAGGCGTGGGCCGGTCACCGGTGTGAACGGTACGGAGACTTGAAGCTTTGGATAATAATGGCCGCCTGCGCGGCGATAGGCATCGGCCCACGCGTGATCAAAAACATATTCACCGCGCGAATGGCTTTTCAGATAGGCAGGAACAGCGCCGATCAATTCGTTCTTCTCATCATGCATCAAAAGATGCGCGGCGCCCCAGCCGGTTTCAGCAACGGCCGAATTAGACTCTTCAAGAGCTAAGAGAAAAGCATGACGCAAAAAGGGATTGTCCGTTTCGCCTTTTTCATCGGGCGAACCTGTTGCACATCGATCCCATGAAGCGGCATCAATCTCTTTGAGGCTTTGCGCCAAAGTGATCGTGACATTCATATCCTGATCCATGAATGGTTCACGGAATAAATCCTTCAAAGACGATCTGATCCGCGTAGTGGCGCGCTTTCTCAGACTGGTCAGCCGTCCGCACGGTCCAAGTCATAACCGGCAAGCCATATTCATTGCGCATCAATTTGGGTACAGCCTGATCAACGTCTTTGATATACCAGGAAAGAAAATCCAACTTCATCGCGTCGAACGTCGCAAGCGATGAAAAATCTTGTTTTTGTTGCGCGCTCAAGAAATCCCATTCCGGATCATTATAAACGCTCTCGCCAATAAAGCCGCGCGGACGCGCGGGGGCACAATGAACCATGGCTTCGACCATGACAGGATCAAAGCTTTTGAGCGCGACGGGTCCTTGGTAAGTTTTGAGGATTGTGGCTACACTCCTTACAGCTTCGATTGACCCGTCAAAGCGGCTCTTGATTTCGCAAATGAGGGGAACGCGTCCTGAAAGTGTTTCCAAAAACTCAACGAGTGTAGGGATGCGATCTGTTGTGTCTTTCACTGTTAACGACGCAATTTCGTTTGCTGTATGATCTTTAAAGGCGCCTGACTTTGTTGTCAGGCGATCGAGATGGTCATCGTGAAAAACAAACACTTCACCATCGCGGGAGAGTTGCACATCACATTCGATGGCAAAGCCTTTCTCAATCGCACCGCGTGCGGCTGAGAGCGTATTCTCAATACAGCCCGCAGCACGGTCATGAAGTCCGCGATGCGCAATGGGCTTTGCTATCAACCAGTGAGGTGCGGCCATTAGGCGATCTCGAAGACGGCTTCGACTTCAACGGCGGCATCGAGCGGCAATTGCGCGACGCCGATTGTCGTGCGCGCATGGCGGCCTTTATCACCGAGCGCGAGAACCATGAGATCGGACGCCCCATTCATAACCTGCGGCAATGGTCCGAAATCGGGTGTTGAATTGATGAAACCACCAAGGCGCACACAGCGTTTAATCCGTTCGAGATCACCAAGCGCGGTTTTGGCTTGAGCAAGAAGATTAATCGCGCAAAGGCGCGCGGCTTCCTGTCCGGCTTCAATCGAGATTGAGGCACCGAGTTTGCCTTTATGAGCGGCCTGGACGGTGCCCTTATCGAGACATAACTGGCCTGAAATGAAAAGAAGGGATCCGGTGATGACCGCAGGAACATAATTGGCGACAGGGGCCGCGGCTTCCGGTAGCGTTATGCCGTGGGATGCCAGAGTGGATTCGACGCTCATAGGGTTTCTCCGGATGTTCAGTGTGCTGTTCACAAACTTGGTTTCGCGCGCTCATTGAAGAAGAGCAAGATGAAAAAATACAATCACACACGCGTCATAGGGCCTCGGGGCCTCGGTCTCCTTTCGGGAGCCGTATTTTTGGTTTTCGGACCTTTGTCGGCAGCGGCTGCCCCAGCTGTTCTTGTACCCCACCGCGCGGTTTATGATCTCGTGCTTGATCGCGTTCAAGGCTCGGCGGGTATTGATTCAGCTCAGGGGCGCATTGTGTTCGAATTGGAAAGCGGTCCTTGCGCAGGCGTCGTGCAAACCTTTCGCCAACTCGTGGTGCTTGCAGGCGGCGAAACGGGCACCAAAATTGTCGATAGCCAATCCATGACAACGGAGGAGCCCGACGGAAAGACGATGCGCTTTTCGGTGCTGAATCGTGTGGGGAGTGCGCCTGCGATTCAGACCTCAGGTGTAGCGACGCGGAAAGATTCTGCGCTTGATGTACGGCTCTCATCGCCCATCAAATCGGTTTTGTCTTTCCCTGCTGCAACACTCTATCCGGGTGAGCATTACCGCGCGCTCATAGACGCCGCAAAAGCCGGGCAAACAACCAAATCTATGCAAGTCTATGATGGAGCCGATGAAGGCCAATCAGCGCCCGATACTTTTGCTGTGATCGGTAAAGCGCGCGCACCCTCAGCGGATGATCAGGCACTTCTCGAAAAGGCCGGTATCATTGCAAAAGAGGCTTGGCCCGTTGAGATTTCTTATTTCGATGCAGGTAAGAACCCGGTTGATGAACCATCCTATCGCGTGTCGATGGATCTTTTTGACAATGGTGTATCAGCCGCAATCAAACTGGATTATTTGAGTTTTAGTTTGAAGGGGCGGCTCGTTGCGATTGAGTCAAAAGCAGAGACGCCTTGTCCCTAGGCACAAAAATTCAATAGGCCTCATGGGCGGGATCGGCGGCTTTATGCAGCTTTCGATGTGCCGCCACGACCGTCTCCGGCTTGAGGCCTTCCGAGGCGGCAAAGGCCAAAAGCAGCGGCTCGTCCGCCATCAGAAAATCAAGCACAGCGAGCAGAAAGCGCTTGTCTTGCGCGGCCGCCCGCACATCGCTGGGGTCGATTCCTGTGAGCTCCAGAAAGCGCGAGAGCGTCTCTGTTTCGGCCGCGATGAAGAGGAGCGCAGCAATGGCGAGGCCTTCGGGATCAGCCGGGGTGGAGGATTTCATCGGTTCAAACCTCATCTCAGGCGGGCCGCATTTGCCGACTCGGCCCTTTATCGCGTTTAATAGCAGCAATTCAGGGTGCTGCGCAGGATCAAAACGGACATGGCCAAGACGGTTCTCATCGTCGAAGATAACGAGCTCAATATGAAGCTCTTTACCGATTTGCTCGAAGCGCATGGCTATCAGGTTGTCTCGACCGCTAGCGGCACCGAGGCCATGGAGCTTGCCCGCGCGCATCATCCGTCTTTGGTGCTGATGGATATTCAACTACCGGAAGTGTCGGGTGAAGTGATCATCCAATGGATGAAAGCGGATGAAGAATTGAAATCGATTCCGATTGTCGCTGTCACCGCTTTTGCGATGAAGGGCGATGAAGAGCGCATCCGTTCAAAAGGCTGTGAGGCTTATCTCTCCAAACCGATTTCGATTGGCAAATTCATCGAGACGGTAAAAGCCTATGCCGGGCCGGCGTGAAGCGCATTTTTATTCCTCATCCTGAGGAGCTCAGAAGGCGCGTCTAGTAGGACAGTCCATCACCACAACTCAAAACAAAAAAGCCGCCCGAGGGCGGCTTTTGCACGAGATGGACCACCAAAATCTTACTTGATCTTGGTTTCCTTGAACTCGACATGCTTCTTCGCAATCGGATCATATTTCCGCTGCGTGATCTTGTCGGTCATCGTGCGTGAATTCTTCTTGGTCACGTAGAAATAACCGGTCTCGGCGGTGGAGAGCAGCTTGACCTTAATTGTGGTGGCCTTGGCCATCGTCTTTATCCTTGGTTCGGTGCCACCAGAGGCGGCCGCATCAAAACGTTAAGTAAAATCATGAGGGCCGGCGAGGCGGTGAGACCCGCGTCCGGCCCTTGTCGGCCGAACCCATAGCAAGTGGCACGGCTTTGTCAAGAAAGGGACGGGGCCGATCCGCCTTTATCCGCTGCGTCCCATGGCAAGCCGTGCCGAAACCAGCGCTGCATAGCCGATAAAAATGAGGGAAAGGCTCCAGAAGAACCCGTGGGGCGGCAAAAAGTCCATCGCCGCGCCGACAATCGGCGGGCCGATAAGCAGCCCGACGCTGTAAAGAATGACAAAAGTGGCATTCGCATGGGCGAGATCAGCCCCGCGAAAGCGGGCGCCGAGCAGCGTGAGTCCCACGGTATAGAAGCCGGATGCTAGGCCGCTCCAGAAAAAAATCCCGATAAGCAGGGCCCAGGGCGAGGCGGAGAGTGCCGGCAGGCACAGAGTCAAAATCCCGCCCATAAGGCCGCAGATCAGGAGCATCACGCGGCGGTCGATCCGATCAGCGAGGATACCGAGTGGAATTTGCAGCATATTGCCCAGCGCCATGGCGGAAACCAGTGCGGTTGCTTCTGACAAGGGCAGACCGATCCCGAGTCCATAAACAGGCAAGAGATTGAGTCCACTCGGTTCAATCATCCCGAAAAGCAGTCCCGCGATGGTGGCAATCGGCGCGCTCACGAGAAAACTCATGACATTCGCGCCAGTGCCGCCCTCAAGATCGGGCGCGCCTTTGGTCATAAGAACAACAGGCAACAACGCGGCGATAAAAACACCCGCGCCGATATGGAGCGCCGTGGGATTGGACGTGCCGACGAGATCAAGAATAGTGGGACCGGCGGCGAAGCCCAAAGCCAAAAAGGATCCGTAAATACCGAGGATCAACCCACGATGCTGGTCGGGTGCAGCGGCATTGATCCAGAATTCGCCCATGATGAAGAGCGAGCCGATGGCTGCTCCCGTTAAAAAGCGCAATGTCAAATCGACTGCGGGATAGGGGAAGGGGTCGAACAGCATCATGCAAAGGCTTGCAATAAGTAACGCGCCCACAATCACCGTCTGCACGCCAACCCGTTTGGCGAGTGCGGGCACGAGGGGGGCGACCAGAATATTGGCAATCCCACCTATGCCCGTAGCGATGCCTATATAAAGACGCGAATAGCCTTGATCGGCGAGTTTCAACGCTAGATAGGGAAAGACAAGCGTGATGGAAAAACCGACCAAGGCCACAGTCATTGTGGCGGCGGCAATGATGCGCAAACGATAGCGGGGCGACATCTCGGTCATGGCGTCGGTCATCATTTCACAACATGTCGCAGAGATGACGGCCCTGCCGAAAATGGAAAAGCGGGATGGGACGGAAAGGAGACAATCCCGTTGATAATTGCTCAATTAAAGACTCGAGAATAAGCGCTGTAATTGTTGGAATATCGAGTTTTTTTGCTTCTTGAGGCGTGACCCAAAGGAGTTCGGTCAACTCCTTGTCGGGGCCGGCGTGGCCATCCATTTCCTTGGCGATCTTGTTGGTCCGGCAGAGGAAAAAGCGCGTGTCATAGCGGCGGCTATGGGCGGGGGGTGTAATGGCGCGCGCGACGAAATCGAGCCCGTCGAGCGAGGGCCAGATGGCCTCTGCCTCATAGGAAGTCCAGCCGCTCCCCGCAGGAGCCGTGTAGGCGCCGAGATCACGCTCACCGATCAGAATGCCGGTTTCCTCAAAAGTCTCCCGGAGGGCTGCGAGCGCGAGCGCGCGGGCGCGTCCGGGGCTTGGGCGGGTGACACGCTGGCTGAGCTTGGCTTCAACCTGATGATCAAGTGCGCCGAAGGCCGAGGCGCGGCGGTCGGAGGGATCAAGACGCCCGCCCGGAAACACGAATTTTGAGGGCATGAATTTGAGATCTTTATGCCGCTTGCCCATGAGAATTTTGGGCGTCTTGCCGCGATCATCGACAAGGATCAGGCTCGCGGCATCAACCGGCCGGACTGCGCTCATGAATCGTCACCGCCGAAACCATGCATCCGCAACGCCCATTGCAGACCGACGACCGCGCCTTTGACGGGCTGCAGCAGCGCAAGGCTCAGAATGAGCGTCATCAACGGCCAGATGATCATGTGAATCCAAAGCGGCCACAGACCCTCGGCATCGGTCGACATTAACATGCCGATCACGACATGGCCGACGATGAAAAGAACAATATAGGCGGGGAGATCATCGGCGCGGTGATGCGCAAGCTCTTCGCCACAGGAGGCGCAATGGGGATTCACTTTCAAATAGCGTCCGAACATCGCGCCTTCGCCACAATGCGGGCAACGACCGGCAAAGCCTAAGCGGATTGCGCGCCAGCGATCCCGTGGTGGCAACGACTCTTGACGGGCAGGAAATTCGAGTTCGGTCATGTTCATTTCCGTTTCTTGGTGCGCGATGAGCGCTGGCGATCAAAGGCGAGGGCAGCGCGCGCGACATCATTCACGCGCGGACCCTTTTTCGCTTTTCGAATGCCTTTGCTTTTAAATCTATTACCTGATCCGCCACCGGATGATCCATCGGTCAGAATTTCAAAACGTAACGCGCCGGCAACGGGTGCGGCTTCCACAAGACGCACAGAAACAGAATCGCCCAAGCGGAAGGTTTCACCGGTGCGTGTGCCGACCAGCGCGTGAAGTTGTTCTTCGAAGCGATAATAATCAGCACCGATTGTTGAAGCGGGCACAAAACCATCAGCGCCTGTTTCGTGCAATTTCACAAAGAGACCTGAACGTGTCACACCCGCAATGCGGCCTTCGAA
>CANGSG010000035.1 GCA_947456435.1 Hyphomicrobiales bacterium | reverse complement strand
GTATCTGGAGCGGTGCGGGTTCGCGTCATGAACGTGCGGAAGAGCAGGGGCTTGCGCATCTTCTCGAGCATATGGCCTTCAAAGGGACATCACGGCGCAACGCGTTGCAGATTGCCGAAGAAATTGAAGCCGTAGGCGGCGAGGTGAACGCCGAAACCAATACAGAATATACCGCTTTTTATGCGCGTACGCTCGGGCCCGATATGCCGCTCGCCGTTGATATTCTGACGGACATTCTTGCTGATCCTGCTTTTGATACGACAGAACTCAAACGCGAGAAGGAAGTGATCCTTCAAGAAATCGGTTCTTACGAAGATACGCCCGATGAAGTCGTTTTCGATATGGTTATGGAAACGGCTTTTGCCGGAGCGCCTATCGGGCGGCGCATTCTCGGCACACCCAAAACTGTTCGCGCACAAAATCCAAAAACGATGCGCGGCTTTATGGATCGCACCTATCGTTTGCCGTCCATGGTTGTATCGGCGGCAGGCGCCATTGATCATGATGATTTGATTCATGAAGTAGGTTCACGCCTATCAGGGTTTTCTGCTGATACAGCGCCAGAGCCTGAAGTCGCGCTCTATACAGGTGGTGATAGTCGTCGCGTGAAAACGCTTGAACAAGCGCATGTTGTTTTCGGCTTTAACGCCCCCTCATGGCGTGATCCTGATCATTATGCGATGCATGTATTTTCGAATTTGCTTGGCGGCGGTATGTCGTCACGCCTCTTTCAAGAAGTGCGCGAGAAGCGCGGCCTTTGTTACGAGATTTATTCCTTCTTCTCACCTTTCTCTGACTCAGGTTTTTTTGCGATCTATGGCGGCACGGGTGAAACGCAGCTTCCGGATTACACGCCGCTTGTGCTTGATACGCTGACGCAAGCCACAAAGTCTGTAACACCTGCAGAAGTGGCGCGTGCGAAAGCGCAAATGAAAATGTCATTACTGACCGCGCTTGAATCGCCTGGGCGCCGCGCTGAACAAATGGCGCGTCATATGCTCGCTTATGGGCGTGTGTTGCCGCGTCATGAAATGGTTTCGATGATCGATGCGATCACGGTTGAAGATGTTTGCCGTGTAGCGTCAGCATCGCTCAAAGCGCCACCAACGGTGGCGGCGATTGGTCCGATCAAATCCTTGATCACTGCGGAGGCGATGGCTGCGCGTATCGGCGCCCCCATGCCGTCCGCCGGATAGGATTTTGTATAATGGCGCTGTTTGCTCGATCAGATCGCGCCCGCGCGGTATCGCCCGTCAAAGGAACTGATCTTCTGATCCGCCTTCCTCTCATGGATGATTTTCCGGCTTGGGCAAAGTTGCGCGCGGAGAGCCGTCAATTTCTCACGCCGTGGGAACCGACCTGGCGTGAGGATGATCTGACGCGGACGGCCTTTCGCCTGCGCTATTTCAACCCCGAAGATCGGGATGTGCTCTATCCCTTTTTTATCTGCGATTTAGCGAGCGGTGCGATCCTCGGTGGCATCAGTTTTGGCCATATTCGGCGCGGCGTCGCCCATTCCGGCATGATGGGCTACTGGATGGGCGCGCCTCATGCGGGGAAAGGCATCATGACCCGCGCGGTGCCGTTGGCGCTCAAATTGGCGTTTGGCCCTGTGGGTCTTCGCCGCGTTGAAGCGGGGTCTTTGCCCCGAAATTTAGCCTCAATCCGCGTTTTGGAGGCGAATGGCTTCCAGCACGAGGGTTATGCGCGGCAATATCTCTGTATCAATGGCATTTACGAGGATCACGTCCTCTATGCCCGCCTGAAAGACGATCCGCCGGTGTGACATTCCGGCCGTGTGTTTCGGTTTACCTTTCCCCCCGCCTTGCGATAGGGTGCCGCCTCACGTTGGGAGCCTTCTGAATTTGACCCTCCGCGCCCTCTTCTTAAGCTTCGTTCTCTGCGGCGCGGCCCTGTTTTTTGCAGGACCGGCACGGGCGCTTGATCTCGTTGTGATTCATGACGATGCCGATACGCTTGATCTGTTGCCGAGCGTCGACTCCCACCGCTCAAGCGGCGATGAAATTCAGATTTCAACGGCACCGGGTGCTGATGGCATTGTGCGACGCATTGCCGTGAAGGCGAAGAATGCCGGCGGCCAGCCCGACTGGATTGTTTTCGCGCTCCGAAACGACAGTGATAAAACATTGGTTCGTTGGCTCGTGGCGCCGCATCAGCGTCTTATTGGTTCAGGAGTCATCTGGCCTGATCTTGGGGCATCGCGTATTGCGAATCTGACAGCGAGTCAGGGTGCGCTCCCTGATCGTATTCCGAATACCGAAGCGGATATTTTTCAACTTACACTTGAGCCCGGTTCTTCAGTAACTTTTGTTGCCGAACTTGCGGGGCCACATTTACCCGAACTCACCTTGTGGGTTCCTGAAAAATATAAAGACACGGCGAACGGCCTTACCTTCTACCGCGGTATCATCACCGGCATCATTGGGTTGTTGGCGCTGTTCTTAACCGTGTTGATGCTCATTCGGGGCACTTTGATTTTTCCGGCTGCCGCACTTCTTGCTTGGGCCGTTGCCGCCTATGTCGCCGTTGATTTCGGATTGCTTGGCATTGTGCTTTCGGTTTCTCCCGAAGCTGAACGTGTATATCGCGCGGGGGCAGAAGCGGTTCTCGCCGCCACATTGATTGTGTTTTTATTTTCCTATCTCGATCTCAATCGTTTGCGCATTCATTACAGTCAGATTGTCACCATTTGGGTTGTATTTCTGGCGACATTAGTCGGGATTATCTTTGTTGATCCAGCAGTGGCTGCCGGTTTGGCGCGCTTATCAATTGCTGGTGTCGCCGTTTTTGGTTTGTTGTTGATTGTCTATCTTGCCACGCATGGGCAAGCGCGCGCGATCTTGCTTATTCCCACATGGATTATTCTGTTTGCCTGGGTAACGGCCGAAGGCTTTACGCTTCTTGGTCGTGTTAATGGTGATATTGCACCCCATTCATTGATCGGCGGGCTTGTGCTGATCATTTTGTTGATTGGATTCACTGTCACGCAACATGCGTTTTCGGGCTCGGGTCTCGTCGGTGCGGAACTCGCTGATGCGTCACGCAAAGCGCTCGCTTTAACGGGAGCGGGCGATATTATATTCGACTGGGACCTTGTACGTGATCAGGTGCGCGTCGGTGCGGAAGCCGAAGCGGTGCTTGGATATCCGACAGGTTATCTCGCCGGCACCTCTGATCATTTTATTGATAATCTCAATCCGGCTGATCGTGATCCGTTTTCAACGGCGGTTGATCGTATTTGCCATGAAAGACGCGGACGGCTTTCAAGCGATATTCGGATCAAAGCGGATGACGGCCATTATCACTGGTTCCGTTTGCGCGCGCGTCCGGTTGTTGGCGAAGAGGGCGCAGTGTTGCGTCTCATGGGCACATTATCTGATGTGACCGATTCACGTTTGACGGAAGAACGTTTGTTGAATGATGCCATTCATGACGGTCTGACAGGATTGCCCAATCGCCGTTTGCTGCTCGACCGTATTGATTTGATGTTGCATCTCATGCGCGCGGGCGAAGAGTTGCGCCCCACCGTTGTCACTATTGATATTGATCGGTTCCACGAGACCAATACGTCGATGGGTTTGAGTGGGGGCGATGCTCTGCTTCTGGCTGTTACGCGACGTCTCGTGCGCCTCATTCAACCTCAAGATGGATTGGCGCGAATCGGGGGCGATCGCTTTGCTATTCTGCTTCTGTCTGAGCGTGATCCCGGACCGATCACGGCATTGGTTGATCAGATTCGTAAGACTCTCTCAGCGCCGATTTCGGTCAGTGATCGCGAAGCGAATTTCACAGTATCGATCGGCATAGCTTTGCCTGATCAACGCGCCGAGACCAGCGCAGATCTCTTGTTGCGCAATGCTGAAATTGCGGTTGCGCATGCAAAGAAACTCGGCGGCGATCGCATCGAAGTGTTCCGTCCTTCGATGCGGGCTCAATCGAGTGAGCGGCTCGCGCTTGAGATCGATCTGCGTTCCGCCATTTTGCGCAATCAGATTTTTGTGACCTGGCGACCGGTTGTTCGATTGGCTGATCGCTCAATCGCGGGTTTTGAAGCGGTAGCAATTTGGGATCACCCTGATCATGGTGTTCTCAGCCAAGACGAGTTCATGGATCTTGCCGAGAATAGCGAGCTCTTAGGCACATTGACGAATTTTGTTCTCGAGCAAGCGCTTAATGAATTGAGCGTCTGGCATAAGATGCTTGAGACTGATCCTTTGCTTTATGCCATTCTTCCGGTTTCGAACGCGATGCTTGAGCGCGGTGATTTTCTGCGTGATGTCAAAGCGGCGCTCGCGCGTGCCCCTGTATCACGAGGGACATTGCGCGTTGAAATCTCTGAAACCTATTTGATGGATCATCCAGAACATGCCGTGCATGTATTGAATGGTCTTGCTGATATCGGCACGGGTATCGCGATTGGTGATTTTGGCCATGGCTATTCGTCGCTTGGTTACCTTGAACGTTTCCCCTTTGGCGTTATTCGATTGTCTCGCGCGGTCACGCGGCCTGACCCGTCCGGTGTAAGGCCTGCCATTTTGCGCTCGGTTGTGACCCTTGCGCATGATCTCGATGTTGAATTGATTGCCGATGGTCTTGAAACGGAATCCGACGCCATCCAATTCGCGCAATTAGGGTTTGGGCTCGGACAGGGCGCTACATTCGGTCCCGCTATGAGCGCTCAAGAAACACGCAAATTGATCAAAGGGTGATCTGGCTTTTTTGTTACGCGTGACCAGCGACCGACGACAACATGGCTGGATCAACGCCAATCAATGACAAGGCGCGTGCGTATTTCGTTTCATGATCGCGATCGAACAAAATATCATGACGCGCAGGACACAAAATCCAACCATTATCTTGCAATTCATTTTCAAGCTGGCCGGCACTCCAGCCCGCATAGCCGAGCGCGAAGACGGCATCATCAGGCCCTTCACCGCGCGCAATGGCTTGTAGAATTTCAATATTCGCCGAGAGCCGGACATCATCAGATACTGCAACAGATCCATAATCGCGCGCGGCATCGGCCGCATGCAATACAAAGCCGCGGGAGGTTTCAACGGGCCCGCCCCGCAACACCGTCATCATCCGAATATTTTGCGGGATTTGAATTTCTTCGCCTTTCGGAAGCAGATTGAGTTGCGTGAGAAGATCGGAAAATTTGATTTCATCGGCAGGCTTATTGACGATGAGCCCCATCGCGCCTTCGACCGAATGGGCGCAAAGATAGATCACGGAACGGCTAAATCTTTCGTCGCCGATGCCCGGGGATGCCACGAGCAATTGGCCTCTGAGAAAAAGCGGATCGATAGTGTCTATCATCGCGGCTCCTTGACCTCAAAAACAGTCTAACCTGCTTTGGGTCCTTTGTGGAAGATGCAACATCATCCGCATGGCAAAAGAACGCATAAAGGTTTAGATAAAAACATGGCCTTTTTACGCGCGATACTTGTTGTTTTCGGCTTTGCAATCGGCGTGACCCAAGCAAGTCTTGCGGCCAACGCCCCGCTGATGCCCGAGGCAAAACTACGATTGCTCGATGGGGGCTCAGCGGGCTCAACCACTTGGATCGCGGGTGTCGAGATCACATTATCGGGCAAGGCCAAGACCTATTGGCGCATGCCGGGCGATTCCGGATTGCCACCGCTTTTCGATTGGACGGGATCCGAAAATATAAAATCCGTAACAGTGGAATGGCCGCGTCCCGAGCGTATCCCCGACGCCTCCGGCACTATTCTTGGCTATCATGCGCGGGTCATCTTTCCGCTCGTTATTGAACCAACAGAAGCTTCAAAGCCCATCCGGCTCGCATTGAAACTTGATTTCGGCATTTGCGAAGAGGTGTGTGTGCCGCTTTCACAGTCGGCGTCGCGGGTGCTCGGAAAGGACGATGACAGAGCGGCCATCGATGAGTTTCGGGCGCGGGTGCCGAAAAAGGGTGTTCGAGGGGCCATGCCTGATCCAAAGCTTCTGTCGATCACGCGTGCGGCTGAAATGCCCGACGCGCTGCTCGTGACCAGCGGGGCGCCGATTGATGACTTGGTGCTCGAGGGCCCGACAGGCTGGTATTTCGGCGATGCGGTGCGTGCTGGGGGATTAGAAGGGGAGCCGGTCTTTCGTGTCCGTATTCTTGAAAAGCCGGGCAAAGCGGATATCGGCGGCCTTACGCTGATTGTGACCTTGCTCGGTCCCCAATCCGCTACCGAAACGACCGTGACGCTCGACCCGGACGGGGCAATCCGTTAGGCAGGGAATACGTAAACCGAGTCTTACGTCTTTTCTCTGTTTCAGGAACTTCATTATGACCATTGCCGTTGGCCAAAGCCTTCCCGAAGTCACTTTCCGTATTCCGACCGAAGACGGTCCCTCCGCCCGCACAACGAGCGAGATTTGCAAAGGCCGCCGCGTTGTTTTGTTCGCGGTTCCTGGCGCTTTCACGCCGACATGCCAAAACAATCACCTTCCCGGCTATCTCAAATTCCGCGATCAGTTTTTGGCGAAGGGCATTAATGAAATCGTCGTTGTCTCCGTCAATGACGTGCATGTGATGAAGGCTTGGGCGAAAGCCAATGATGCCATGGACAAGATTGGCTTCTTGGCCGATGGCAGCGCCGAATTCACAAAGGCTGTGGGCCTTGTGCTTGATGCGACAGCGGGCGGCATGGGCGTGCGCTCTTTGCGTTACTCAATGCTTATCGAAGATGGCGTCGTTAAAATTCTCAATCTCGAAGACAATCCCGGCCAAGCTGAAATTTCGAGCGCGGCCACTTTGCTCGCGCAAATCTGATCACGCGTGATGCGGATCATTTTTTGATGCGGCTTCTTCTCATCGGTTCAGGCGGGCGCGAACACGCGCTCGCTTTGAAGCTTTCGCACAGTGCGCGCTGCAAGGCGCTCTTTATCGCGCCGGGTAATCCCGGCACGGCGCAATGTGGTATGAATGTCGCGTTGGATGTGAGCCGTCATGCTGACGTGATTGCGTTTTGCAAAAACGAGTCGATTGATCTCGTGATCATTGGCCCCGAAGCACCGCTTGTTGCGGGTCTCGTTGATGATCTTGAAGCGGTGGGTATTAAAGCTTTCGGACCGTCGAAAGTTGCGGCTCAATTGGAAGGCTCAAAAGCCTTCACGAAAGAACTCTGCGTCGAAGCGCATATACCGACCGCCGCATTCAAAAGAGTAACGGATGCGCAAACAGCCAAAGCCTATATTCGCCAACAAGGCGCACCGATTGTTGTGAAGGCGGATGGCCTTGCTGCTGGCAAAGGCGTTGTTGTTGCCGAAACAATCGAAGAGGCAGAAGCCGCCGTCGATGCGATGTTTGGCGGGTCACTTGGTCAAGCCGGCGCTGAACTTGTTATCGAAGAATGTTTGATCGGCGAAGAAGCGTCGTTCTTCGCTATAGTGGATGGCACGCATGCGCTCGCGCTCGCATCAGCGCAAGATCACAAGCGTGTAGGTGATGGTGATACAGGTCCAAATACCGGCGGTATGGGCGCTTATTCGCCGGCACCGATTATGGATGACGCGATGACGGCGCGTGTAATGCGTGAAATTATTATGCCTACCGTTGAAGCGATGATGAAACGTGGCACACCTTTTCGCGGCGTATTGTTCGCGGGTTTGATGATCACGAAGGACGGTCCGAAGCTTATTGAGTACAACACGCGCTTTGGTGATCCGGAATGTGAAGTGTTGATGCCGCGTCTTGAAAGCGATCTTCTTGATCTTATCCTCGCGACAATCGAAACTCGTCTCGATCAAGTGACTCCCTTATGGTCGCGTGATGCCGCGCTTACAGTGGTTATGGCGGCAACCGGATATCCGGGTACGCCCGAAACGGGCAGTGAAATCCGGAAAACGGATGACGCCGCGCGCTTGAATAATGTCACGATTTATCATGCGGGTACCGCGCTGCGTGATGATGGCGCGCTTGTCGCAAAAGGCGGTCGCGTGCTTGCGGTCACCGCGCGGGGCGCAACCATCGCAGAGGCGCAAATCCGCGCCTATGAAGCGGTAAAGGTTATCGACTGGCCGGGCGGATTTTATCGCCATGATATCGGCTGGCGTGCGATCGAAAAAACGCGTTGATTAAAATCCATTCGGCACAAACAAAAACGCCCCGACGATGCGGGGCGTTTTGATTTTGTATCGTGTGATTTCAAATTACGGCAGTGGCGCCGGTGCATCCGAAAGCGAATGCAAATAGGCGATGATGTCGGCGCGCTTTGCCGGATCAGCCAAGCCCGCATAACCCATCGCGGTGCCCTTCAAATAACCCTTCGGATTAGCGATAAAGGCATCGAGATTGTCATACGACCACTTTTCGCCTTTGCCTGCGCGCTCCTTGAGAGCGGCTGAATAGTTGAAGCCATCGGCTGAGCCCTTCACACGCTCCACAATATTCCAGAGCACGGGGCCCACTTTGTTGGCAGCGCCCTTCTCGAAATTATGGCAGGCCGCACAGGCCTTTACGCCTGCCTGGCCACGCGCCACATCGGCCGTCTTGAGGCGAACAGCGATGGGTTCGGCTGCCGGAGCGCTGGCTTCCGCCTTTGGCGCGGCAGCGACTTCTTCAGCCCCGGGAAGCGCATAGCCTTCCACCTTGACTTTCGGGCCAGCAAAAATGAACTCGGCCACGATGCCCGTGCCCATGATCAGGAGCAGAAGGCCTAAAACCGCGCCGGCAATTTTATTAAATTCGAACGAGTCCATTCCGAATCTCCGAGTGTCCCACCAAGCAAACCGGACTGGGCGCGCGCCTGGGCGGCCTCTTTTTTCCGGACGCATCCGATTACCCGCTTTGCGCCGGTCTTGGCAACTCGTATAAGCGGTTTCTGGTTGATACTTTTTATCATTCCATCCCTAAAATCACTCTAAAAGCGCTGATCCTGCCAAAATGTCCGATCCTGTCATTCTCATCCCCGCCCGAATGGCCTCGACCCGCCTGCCGGGAAAGCCTTTGGCGGATATTTCCGGCCAGCCGATGATCGTCCATGTCTGGCGGCGCGCGCAGGAAGCGGGCCTTGGTCCCGTGGTCGTGGCGACCGATACGCCGGAGATCGTCGCCGCGATTGAGCACGTGGGCGGCATCGCCGTCATGACGCGCGCTGATCACCCATCAGGCTCGGACCGCATCCATGAAGCGGTCGAAGCTTTTGATCCCGAAGGCCGCTATGATGTGGTCGTGAATGTGCAGGGCGATCTACCGACCATCGATCCGCAAGCGATTGCGGCGTCCGTTCCCCCGCTTGCCGATAAAAACGTTGATATCGCGACCTTGATCACCGAGATCAAACGTGAGGATGAAAAGACCGATCCGAATGTTGTGAAGGCGATCGTGAGCGGTGTTGGCCCCGCACATTTTCGTGCGCTCTATTTCACACGCGCGACCGCACCAACAGGTCCGGGCCCGCTCTATCATCATATCGGGCTTTATGCCTGGCGCCGATCAGCGCTGCAGCGCTTTGTGACGATGAAGCCATCGCCGCTTGAAATTCGTGAAAGGCTTGAACAATTACGAGCGCTTGAAGCGGGTATGCGCATTGATGCGGCTTTGGTTGATGATGTGCCGCTCGGCGTTGATGCGCCGCATGATCTTGAACGCGCGCGCGAAGTGATTGCGGCACGCAAAAAACATCACTGAGAAATTACGATAAAGACTTTCATGGATCGAGGACGATAATGAGTGCGAAGAAATTGATTGCCTATCAAGGTGAACCCGGCGCGAATTCCGACATTGCGTGCCGTGATGTGTTTCCTGATTGGACACCTTTGCCCTGCGCCTCGTTTGAAGACGCGCTCGGTGCCATTCAAGACGGCACGGCTGAACTCGGTATGATTCCGATTGAAAACTCGCTCGCCGGTCGTGTGGCCGATATCCATCATTTCCTGCCGCAATCGGGTTTGCATATTATTGGCGAATATTTCTTGCCGATCCATTTTCAATTGCTCGCTGTACCAGGCGTGACGATGAGCGATATCAAATCGGTTCATAGCCATGTGCATGCGCTCGGCCAATGCCGCAAGATTATCCGTCAGCATGGTTTAAAACCCGTAATTGCGGGTGACACCGCAGGCTCCGCACGCGAAGTGTCGGAATGGGGCGACAAGACCAAAGCTTCGCTTGCTACGAAACTCGCTGGTGAAATCTATGGATTGAATACGCTTGCCGAAAATGTCGAAGACTCTGAGAACAACACAACGCGCTTTGTGATCTTGTCGAAAGAACCGCGTTGGGCGAAGCCCAATAATGGCCCGACGGTGACGACCTTTTTGTTCCGTGTACGTAACGTGCCGGCCGCGCTTTACAAAGCGCTTGGTGGTTTTGCGACCAATGGCGTGAACATGACCAAGCTTGAATCTTATATGGTCGATGGCTCGTTCTCAGCGACGCAATTTTTAGCCGATGTTGATGGCCATCCCGATGATGCGGGTCTTAAATTCGCGCTGGAAGAACTCGATTTCTTTTCACGCGAAGTGAAGATTTTGGGCGTCTATCCCGCACATCCTTTTCGGGTGAAGAATATTGCGTGAATTATAAGTCTTGTGGTTCGAGATGCATTGCTTACGCAATGCTCCTCACCATGAGGATTGTTAACCGCCCTCATCCTGAGGGTGAGAGGTGTCCGCCCTTGGCGGCAAAACGATCCTGTGAATCGTTTTGAACCTCGAACGCCCGTAGCGTAAGCGAAGGGCAAAGAAGGCGCGTCTCGAAGGGCGCCCGTTAATCAGCTGCGCTCACTTCGTGCCGTACATACGATCACCCGCATCGCCCAAGCCTGGCACGATGTAACCGTGATCATTCAAATGGCTGTCGATGGCTGCGGTCCAGATGTGAACATCCGGATGCGCCTTAGTGAATTTCTCGATGCCTTCGGGGGCGGCGAGCAAGCATACGAAGCGCAAATCTGTAACGCCGCGGCTTTTTAATTTATCAACGGCAGCGATGGCCGAATTGGCGGTGGCCAACATCGGATCAAGCACAAGCACGAGACGCTCGGCCACATCGCTCGGCGCTTTGAAATAATATTCAATTGCGGTCAGCGTTTCAGGATCGCGATAAAGGCCGATATGAGCCACGCGGGCGGACGGCACAAGCGAGAGCATGCCGTCGAGAAAGCCGACGCCGGCGCGCAAGATGGGCGCCAACACAAGCTTCTTGCCCGCAATCATGGGCTTCATCGTTTTTTCAAGCGGCGTTTCAACTTCGACAAGTTGAAGCGGTAAATCGCGCGTCACTTCATAAGCGAGCAACATGCCGATCTCATTCAAGAGCTGCCGGAAATTGGTGGTCGAGCGATCCTTGTCGCGCATCAAAGTGAGTTTGTGCTGGACGAGCGGATGATCGACGACGGTAACGCCCTTCATGATAGCCTCGCTTAGAGTTCCGTAGGGTTTTGATTTTAAGCGGGTCCGCGCCTGCTGACGATCCGCAAGCTTCGTTACGCGCCGCCGAGAGCGGTGTTTTCCACTCAAATCATGAGCCTTGAGAGCGCTTGGGCTTAAAACCAGCCTTGTCCCGTTGCGCCGCGCGGCAGATCAAGCCATTGGGCGACGCTCTCGCCCATATCAGCGAAGCTCGATCTCAGCCCGAGGGCACGCGACGTAAGCCGAGGAGAGACGCCCACAATCGGAACGCATTCGCGTGTGTGATCGGTGCCCGTCCATGTCGGATCATTGCCATGATCGGCGGTGAAGATCACGAGATCGTCGTCTTTAAGTTTTGCACGCAAGCTGGGTATGCGGCGATCAAAAGCTTCAAGACAGGCCGCATAACCCGCGACATCGCGACGATGACCAAATTCGGAATCGAAATCGACGAAATTGGCGAAGAGCAAACCGCCATCGGGCAGGGCATCAATCTCAGGAAGCATGGCCTGAAAGAGCGCATCATTGCCGGCCGCTTTAACTTCACGGCCTGTGGCGCGATGCGTGAAAATATCACCAATCTTGCCGATGGTTACGATGGCGCGTTGGGATTCAAGCGCGCGGTCAAGAAGGGTTCCCGCAGGAGGCGGAATGGCAAAATCTTTCCGGTTGCTTGTGCGTGTGAAGGTCTTTGAGGTTTCACCCGTAAAAGGACGCGCAATCACGCGACCAATATTTAAAGGATCAACGAGACGCCGGACGATTTCACAAAGTGCATAAAGCCGCGCTAACCCGAAATGCGTTTCATGCGCCGCGATTTGGATAACACTATCGGCCGAAGTGTAGACAATAGGCTTGCCGCTTTTGATATGCTCTTCGCCATACTCTTCGATGATGGCGGTGCCTGACGCATGGCAATCACCCAATATTCCCGGCACTTGGCCTTCACGAGTAAGGGCGTCAATCAATTCACGGGGGAAAGAATTTTGCGTCGCGCTGAAATAACCAAAAGCGAAATCGGCAGGCGCGCCGGCAATTTCCCAATGGCCTGAAATCGTATCTTTGCCCTTTGAGATCTCTTGCGCCGCGCCATAGAACCCCTGCGGCTGTTCAAGCGCGCCTGAGATGGGCGGACGCGTGCCCGTTGCGATCTCGCACGCCTCAATCAAACCGAGCGATGCGAGATGGGGGAGATGAAGCGGCCCGCTGCGTAAGCCTACGCGATCCGCTTTTCCTTCTGCGCAGGCGCGTGCGATGTGGCCGAGCGTATCGGCGCCGCGATCACCACGATAGGCCTCATCCGCTGCACCCCCACAGCCTACCGAGTCGAGAACAATCAGAAAAGCGCGAGCCATGAATGAGTGATGTCAGTTTGTTAAAAGCGCATCAACCAAAGCCTGCCAACTGTCTTTGTCGGGCGCACAGAGAAGGCCGCCTTTATGGATTGTCGGTTTATAAGGCGACCCACCAAGCAGAGCCGAATAGCCGCCCGCTTCCTGATGGATCAACCATCCCGGCGCGTGATCCCACGGCATCAGTTTATTGTAGAATGTAAAATGCGTGTGGCCTGACGCCATCAGACGATATTCATGCGCCGCGCACCGTAACGCAACGCCGGCTGCCACCTTTGCCATATTCTTTGTGAGCGTTGAGCGAAGCGGCTCATCAACATAACCCCATGACACGCCGCCAACCATTTCACGAACGGGTGCGGGTTTGGCCACTTTCATATCGCGTCTCTTGCCCTCAAGCGATTCAAACCATGCGCCTTCACCGCGCAAAGCGAGCGCCCAATCTTCCCCGAGCGGATCATAGATTAAACCGCCGATGATCTCGCCTTTTTTAACAACGGCCGCCATGACACCAAAAAGCGGCAAGCCCGAAGCAAAATTTGCGGTGCCATCCACTGGATCAAGAATGAAGAGAAGATCGGGCTCGGCAATTTTTGTCAAAAGCGAACGGTCCTTCTCGGTGCTCTCTTCACCAATAACGGCACAACCGGGAAAGAGTTCCTTGAGGCGGGCGGTGATAAAGCGTTCAGCCGCTTCGTCGGCATCGGTCACAAGATCAAGCGCAGAAGATTTTTGACGAATTTCATGCGCGCCGAGCGAGCGAAAACGCGGCATGATTTCGGCAAGCGCCGCTTCACGCAAAACAGAGGCGACGGTAAGGAGGTCTTTTGTTGAGAAGGTCATAAGGAATCCTATCGGGTCACATGATGAAAGGCCGCTTCAAAAAGAGCCTTTGTATAATCGTGTTGAGGATGAGCAAAAAGATTTTGGGCATTGCCTTCTTCCACCACAACGCCATTCCGCATCACCATAATGCGATGCGACAAAGCTTTGACGACTTTGAGATCGTGACTAATGAAGAGATAAGCGAGCCGACGGTCTTTTTGTAATTTACGGAGCACATCGACGATCTGAGCTTGAACCGACATATCAAGCGCAGAAGTTGGTTCATCAAGCACAATAAATTTCGGATTGAGAACAATAGCACGCGCAAGCGCGATGCGTTGTCTTTGCCCGCCCGAGAATTCATGCGGATAACGATGCCGTGTTTCTGGATCAAGCCCAACATCGACGAGTGCTGCCGACACGCGGGCTTCTCTTTCGCTTAGTGTGAGGGCGGGTTCATGAACCTCAAGACCTTCGGCGATGATCTCAGCGATGGATAGACGTGGCGAGAGCGAGCCATAGGGATCTTGAAAAACGATTTGCATATCGCGGCGTAAAGGCCGCATCAGTGTTGACGACTGATTCTGGATAAGAGAGCCCAACCAGATAATCGGACCAACCGATGAAATGAGACGAAGAAGCGCGAGGCCGAGCGTTGTTTTTCCCGAGCCTGATTCTCCAACAATGCCCAAAGTCTCGCCCTCTCGAAGCATGAGCGACACGCCATCGACCGCTTTGATGTGGCCCATGGTCTTACGTAAAAAGCCCCGCTTGATAGGGAACCATACTTTCAACTCTTCGGCTTTGAGGAGAACCGGCGCGGTGTCAGAATTTGATTCGGGTGCGCCTTTCGGTTCGGCGGCAAGAAGCTTTTTTGTGTAGTCATGTTTGGGGGCGACAAAAATTTCAGCCACATCGCCCTGTTCGACGATTTTGCCTTTCGTCATCACACACACGCGATCAGCGAGACGACGCACAATGCCGAGATCATGCGTGATGAATAAAATAGCCATACCGCGACGCTTTTGAATCTCTTTCAAGAGATCAAGAATCTGCGCTTGGATGGTAACATCAAGGGCCGTGGTGGGTTCATCGGCAATGAGAAGATCAGGCTCATTCGCAAGTGCCATCGCAATCATCACCCGCTGGCGTTGACCGCCTGAAAGCTGATGCGGATAGGCATTCAGGCGCGAGGCAGCATCGCGCAAACCCACCTCTTCCAGCAAGGCAATGATCCGTGCCCGCGCTTGATCGCCGCTCAAGCTGGTGTGGAGCCCGATGATCTCACCAATCTGCCGCTCGATTGTATGAAGCGGGTTGAGCGAGGTCATCGGTTCTTGAAACACCATGGTGATTTCATTGCCGCGCACGCGCCGCAAAGCGTCTTCATCGGCTTTAAGTAAATCCTCGCCTTTGAAGAGAACCGAACCAGACGGATGCGATGCTGGCGGATAGGTCAGCAATTTCAAAATTGACAGCGCCGTAACCGATTTGCCCGAACCCGATTCACCGACAAGTGCGACGGTTTCCCCTTTTGTGATATCAAAAGAGACGCGATCAACCGCGAGCATCGTTTCATCGCCATTACGGAAAGCGACCGAAAGATCACGAACCTGAAGAAGCTGTGCCGCGCTCATGAGAAAGTCTTTCGCGGATCAAAGGCGTCACGCACCGCTTCGCCGATAAAGATGAGGAGCGAGAGCATCAGCGCGATCACGATGAATCCCGTGAGCCCCAACCACGGGGCGGCGATATTGGCTTTGCCTTGTAACAGTAATTCACCGAGAGAGGGGGAGCCCGGAGGCAAACCAAAGCCGAGAAAATCAAGCGAAGTGAGGGTGGTAATAGACCCGTTCAAAATGAAGGGCAGGAAGGTGAGTGTTGCGACCATCGCGTTGGGCAAAACATGGCGGAACATGATGCGCGCATCGGACACGCCAAGCGCCTTTGCGGCCCGCACATAATCAAAATTTCGTGCCCGTAAAAACTCCGCGCGGACAACATGCACGAGCGCCACCCAGGAGAAGAGCAGCAGAATGAAGAGGAGTGTGAAGAAACTCGGCTGAAAGAAATTTGACAAGATCATCAGAAGGTAAAGTGCAGGGATTGCGGACCAGATTTCAATGAAACGTTGGAATACAAGATCAAGCGTACCGCCAAAATAGCCTTGAAGCGCGCCTGCAAAGATTCCGATCACGGATGAAATCACGGCGAGGATCAAGCCGAATAAAACAGAAATGCGGAAGCCATAGATGATGCGAGCGAGTACATCGCGTCCGCCATCATCTGTGCCTAGCCAATTCCATTCAATATCGCGACAGGTCTTGCCTCCTGCTTTCATCGCCACGGTCGCACAATTCTCTTCACGCTCAAGCCATGTCGGTGGTGCCGGCGCGGGGCTTGGTAAATCACGATTGATCGTGTTCGAGGCAAAGCGTACAGGCGGCCAGACCGCAAAACCATGAGCAGC
>CANGSG010000034.1 GCA_947456435.1 Hyphomicrobiales bacterium | reverse complement strand
TCGCGCATGATCGGGTTGCGGGTGCAACGCTGGCGGCAAAACATGGCAGCGTCATCATTATGGATGACGGGATGCAAAATCCGTCTCTACAAAAAGATTTGACGATTGCGGTGATCGATTCCGGTCAAGGCATCGGTAACGGCTTATGTTTGCCGGCAGGACCTTTGCGTGCGCCTTTGAGCGCTCAAATTCCGCTTGTTGATTTATGTGTGAGCGTAGGCGGACCCGCGCCGCAAAAAATCACCAGCGCTTTTAGCGAGCGTATTTTAACGGCTTCTCTTGTTCCTGATGCCGCGATGGCTGATGCGCTCAGAGGGCGATCCGTTTACGCGTTTTGTGGCATCGGGCGGCCAGAAAAATTTGAACGCACTCTACGCGACTGTGGTGTGAAAGTAGCGAGGACGGAAGCTTTTCCGGATCATCATCCGTTTTCACGCATTGAGATTGAACGGCTTCTCGCTGAAGCAAGGCGTATCCATGCTTTGCCGGTCACAACCGCAAAAGATCATGTCCGCATTATAGCGGCCGCGCCCGATCTCGCCGATAAAATTGCGGTGTTACCCGTCACGCTCGTTTTTGATCACGAAGAGACGATCCGAAAGATTTTGAAAAGCCGATTGATTTAAGGTTTGGGTTTTACGCCCATGGCCATGAGCACCGCATCGCGGCTCGCATAGGCCTCTTGTCTTGCGACATTCCAATAGCGCAACTCATCAAGCGGGATGGGTTCTTTGGTGATCGCGCAGCGCACGAATTTGCCCGGCTTAATCACGCGAAAATCGCCATCGAGAAATTCGACAACGGCTTCGTCGCGCGAGACTGAGGGGTCGATCCGGTTCAGCATGATCCCGTTTCTTTACGCTTTTGATTTGTTTTTCGCAATCGCGTCGATGGTGCCATCCGCAAAACGCAGCGTTACTTCATCGCCCGGCTTAATGGCTTTGGCCGCGCGGATCGGCGCGCCTTTCGTGTCAAGAACAAGCGCAAAGCCCCGTTCCAGCACGCCTTGATAGGAGAGACTCTTCAAAAGCGGGGTCAAACCGAGAAGTCTTGTGCGTTTACGTTCGAAAATCCGGTCGAGCCCTTTGCGCGCCCGTGCTGAAAGCTCGACGAGTTTTTCACGCTCGCGGGTGAGACGTTGCTGTTCGGCCCGCATAATAGCGCCGCGCGCCGCGCCGAGCCGTCCCTGCAAGCCGCCAATATGGGCGCGATAGCCTGAGAGCCGCGCTTGAGGGGAAAGCTTCAACAAGCGCCGCGATAAATCGGTGAGTCGCGAGCGATGACGCGCTGCATTGCGCTCAAGCCCGCGACCCAAACGTTCGCTGGCGAGGTCAATCCGTTGACGAGGAATGGCTACAAGCGCATCGGGTGAAGGCATCGCGCGGAAAGCCGCGCGTAAATCCGATTTGCGCCGGTCGAGCATGCGCCGTGCGGAGAGTGTGATGCGTCGGCCGAGATCCGTCGCCTGAGTGAGGAGATCAAGCCGCACCGGTACAGCCATTTCGGCTGCCCCTGTTGGTGTCGGCGCGCGTCGATCAGCGGCAAAGTCGATAAGCGTTGTATCGGTTTCATGACCGACCGCAGCAATCAAAGGAATCATACTGTTGGCAGCGGCGCGTACAACAATCTCTTCGTTAAAGCTCCAGAGGTCTTCGAGCGATCCGCCCCCGCGCGCAACAATCAGCAAATCAGGTTTGGGGATCGCGCCGTCTTCAGGCAACGCGTTAAAGCCTTCAATGGCCCGCGCAATTTCTTCAGCGCTCCCATCCCCTTGCACACGGACCGGCCACACAATCACGTGACGCGGAAAACGATCATCAAGGCGATGAAGAATATCGCGGATCACCGCGCCGGTTGGGGATGTGACGACGCCAATGACTTTGGGCAGAAACGGCAGAAGCTGTTTGCGAGCGGGATCGAAGAGACCTTCGGCTTCAAGGCGTCGCCGCCTTTCATCAAGTTGCGCGAGAAGTGCACCAACGCCGGCGGGTTCGAGTGAATCAATGACGATCTGATAGCTCGACTTCAGCGGATAGGATGTCACCTTTCCGGTGGCGATGACTTCAAGACCTTCTTCGGGGCGAATGCGCATGCGCCCGAAAACGCCCTTCCAGATCACCGCGTCGATTTTCGCCGTTGCGTCTTTGATCGAGAAATAGACATGGCCCGAGGAATGCGGGCCGCGATAGCCCGTTACTTCGCCACGAATGCGGACATGGCCGAATTCACCCTCGAGCATGCGCTTCAACGCGCCCGAGAGCTCGGAGACGGACCATTCGGCAAGATTGGTTTCGGGTTTTTCAGCCATGACCGCGACACTCTAGCCTGCGATTCGGTCTGAGGGGAGGGCAACGCTCCCCCTTACCCTTTCCTTTTTAAGGAAGCGGGCAAGGGGGATAACGCTTTAAATTACTCCGCAGCCTCAAGAATGGGCAGAGGCGGTGTCCATTTGAGAACCGGCGAACGCGCGGCGCGTGTTTCATCAAGCCGCCGCATCGGCGCATGATAGGGCGCGCCGGTGAAGCGCTCGGTGTCGCCCCGTTTTGCTGCAATTGCGAGATCACGCAATGTTGCGATAAAGAGATCAAGCGACGCACGGCTTTCGCTTTCCGTCGGCTCAATCAACATCGCGCCATGGACGACGAGTGGGAAATACATCGTCATCGGATGATAGCCCTCATCGATCATCGCTTTGGCGAAATCGAGCGTCGAGACGCCGGTGTCTTTGAGCCATGTGTCATCGAACAAGACTTCATGCATGCAGGGCTTGTTGCCAAACGGCAGCGACATCAGATCGGCGAGGCCCGCGCGCACATAATTGGCGTTCAGCACCGCATCTTCCGAGGCTTGCTTTAATCCATCCGCACCATGCGAGAGCATATAAGACAGTGCACGCACATACATGCCCATCTGCCCATGGAACGCAGTCATACGCCCAAAGGGATGCGCACCATGCTTTGTCGCTTCTGCTTCATCTTCGACAAGCTGAAGGCCTTCTTCTGTTTTACGGATGAAGGGCACGGGCGCGAAAGGTGCCAACCGTTCCGACAACACAACCGGACCTGAGCCGGGTCCCCCACCACCATGCGGTGTCGAGAAAGTCTTGTGCAGATTGATATGCATCGCATCAACGCCAAGATCGCCCGGTCGTGCCTTGCCCACAATCGCGTTGAAATTCGCGCCATCGGCATAGAAATAACCGCCTGCTTTATGAACGGCATCGGCAATGGCCACGACATCCTTTTCGAACAACCCGCATGTGTTCGGGTTGGTCAACATGATTGCAGCCGTATCGGGGCCCGCAAGTTCAGCAACGACTTTCGGATCAACGGTACCATCTTCACGCACGGGCACAGAGCGCACTTCGAAATGAATGAGCGCGGCTGTAGCCGGATTTGTGCCATGCGCGGAGTCAGGCACGAGCACGACTTTGCGGGTGGCTTCCTCACCGCGTGCAATAATGGCCGCTTTAATCGCCATTAAGCCGCAGAGCTCGCCATGCGCACCGGCTTTCGGCGACATCGCGACCGCATCCATGCCCGTGAGAGTCACAAGCCAATGCGCGAGCGTATCCATGAGTTCGAGCGCGCCTTGCACGGTTGATTGCGGTTGCAAGGGATGCACATCCGAGAAGCCGGGCAGACGCGCCATCTTCTCGTTAAGCCGTGGATTATGCTTCATCGTGCAAGAGCCCAAAGGAAAGAGACCTGAGTCGATGCCATAATTCTTCTGCGACAGGCGCACATAATGGCGCATGGTTTCGGGTTCGGAGAGACCCGGCAACCCAATCGGATTTTTACGTTCGAGCCCGCCGAGCTTTTTATGATGTGGGGCGGGTGCATCGATATCGACACCGGTTTGATCCGTACTGCCGATTTCAAAAATCAGCGGCTCGATTTGTTGCAGCGCGCGATTGCCGGTGAATGTTTTATGCACCGCCGTCGCATCATTGGCCGGTGTGGTGGGACGTCCTTGACGATTTAACATTACATCGCCTCCTTCAAGGCTGCGACAAGCGCGTCGCGATCTTCATCGGTGTTGACTTCGGTATTGGCAATGATGAGCACATCATCGAGTCCCTGATCGGGGAAGAGACGCGCCGCAGGCACGCCGGCCATGATGCCGTGATGCGCCAAGCGATCGACAATTTTTGTCGCATCGCCTTTGAGGCGGATCGAGATTTCATTGAAGAATTGCTCATTGACCACTTCAACATGAGGCAGCTTGGCGAGCTTATCAGCAAGCATGACCGCATTCGCATGATTGACTTCCGCCAAAGAACGTAACCCCTTTTCACCAAGAAGTGTCATGTGAATAGTGAAAGCGAGCGTGCAGAGTCCCGAATTGGTGCAGATATTCGATGTCGCTTTCTCCCGTCGAATATGTTGCTCGCGGGTTGAAAGCGTCAGCACGAAGCCGCGTTTACCTTCGGCATCAACCGTCTCGCCGCAAAGACGACCTGGCATATTGCGGACATATTGAGTCTTCGTCGCAAAGAGTCCGACATAAGGTCCGCCAAAATTTAAAGCGTTGCCGATGGATTGCCCTTCGCCCACAACAATGTCAGCCCCTTGCTCGCCCGGCGATGTGACAAGACCCAGCGAGACAACTTCGGTGAAGACCGCAATCAGCAAAGCGCCTTTGGCGTGACAGGCATCGGCAATCGGCTTCAAATCGCGCAAAGTGCCAAAGACATCCGGTGATTGCACGACAACGCACGACGTCTGATCATCAATCGCGGCAATGAGATCTTCCTTAGCGCGGAGATCGGGCTTCAATGTAACAACTTCGGCATTCGACATTTCAGATAATGTACGAACGACATCGCCGTAATGCGGATGAAGACCGCCCGAAAGCACGGCTTTGTTGCGCTTGGTGATGCGATGCGCCATCAGCACCGCTTCGCCCGTGCCGGTCGAGCCATCATACATCGAGGCATTGGCGACATCCATGCCTGTCAACGCCGCGACTTGAGTCTGAAACTCAAAGAGATATTGCAGCGTACCTTGCGCGATTTCCGGTTGATAGGGCGTGTAGCTTGTCAAAAATTCTGACCGTTGGATCAGATGATCGACTGTCGCTGGTACATGATGTTTGTAAGCGCCCGCGCCCACAAAGAAGGGTCCGCTTGATGCCGCTTTGTTCCGTGCAGCCATTTTCGAAAGCATGCGTTCCACCTCAAGCTCACCTTTTGAAAGCGGCAAAGGCAAAACTTTATCGAGAAGCTTATCGCGCGGAATATCCGCAAAGAGTTTGTCGATGTGATCGACGCCGACACGCGCCAGCATATCGCTGCGATCGTCGGCTGAGAGGGGTAAATAACGCATGAGCTTATGATCCTTTGAAAGGGAAAAGGGCGATCAGAGCGTTGAGAGATAGGCTTTGTAATCGGCTTCATTCATCAAAGCGGCGAGTTCGCTTTGGTTTGAAAGCTTGATCTTACCAAACCAGCCTTTGCCTTCCGGATCTTCATTGACGGTCGCCGGTGCGCCTTCGAGCGCGCTGTTGGCCTCGATCACTTCGCCAGAGACCGGCGCATAGACTTCGCTGGCCGCTTTGACGCTTTCAACAACGGCGGCTTCCGCGCCTTGCTTCAAATGCGTGCCCACTTTCGGCACTTCAACAAACACAACATCGCCCAATTGGCTCTGCGCGTAATCGGTGATGCCGAATGTCGCGACGTCGCCATCAACGCGGACATATTCATGATCTTTGGTGTAATGTGTATTTCCCATCGGATGTTCCTTTCATTTTTTTTGTAGAGTGATTTTAAAAGACGTGCGGTGTTACCCGCGATAAAAGCGGTTAGGGACAAAAGGCATTGTGGTAATTTCAGCAGGCATAGCTGTGCCGCGCACAATGAGCGACACATGTGTGCCGATTTGCGCATGAGCAAGATCGACATAGCCCATGGCACAGGGGCCATTGAGGGTCGGGCCAAAACCGCCCGATGTCACAACGCCAATTTTATTGCCGGCTTCATCGTGAATTTCAGTGCCTTCCCGAGCGGGCGCGCGCCCTTCCGGTTTAATGCCGACGCGTTTGCGCTTTGGTCCCTCAGCGAGTTCACGCTTCACGCGTTCATAGCCCGGAAAGCCGCCTTCTTCGCGACGTCGTTTTTGTATGGACCATTGGATAGCGGCTTCAACGGGTGAGGTTGTGAGATCAAGCTCATGACCATAGAGGCAAAGTCCGGCTTCAAGACGCAAGGAATCGCGCGCGCCCAAGCCGATGGGTTTGACTTCGCTTTCCTTGAGCAAACGATCAGCAAGGCCGCGCACTTTGTTTTCGTGAATTGAAATCTCGTAACCATCTTCACCGGAATAGCCTGAGCGCGAGATATGCACCGGCACGCCGTCGATCTTTGTTGAGAGCGCGGTCATGAAGGGCATGGTTGCCACTTCGGGCGCGAAGCGTGCGAGCACGCTTGCGGCTTTCGGGCCCTGCAAAGCGAGCAAAGCGCGATGCGGTGCAAGAATTAGTTTGATTGGGTTAGGGAGATATTTGGCGAGATGCGCAAAGTCTTGCTCTTTGCATCCTGCATTCACAACGACCATTAACGTGCCGTCTTCTTCAGGCAGAGCCGAGCGCGTCACCATGATGTCATCGAGAACCCCGCCATCCTCATTGAGGAATTGCGAATAGCGTTGTTGGCCCGGTTTCAAATTGAGAATATCAGCGGGGATCAGTGTTTCCAGCGCGCGCGCTGCGGTCGCGTGATCGGGCCCAATAAGAAAACATTGGCCCATATGGGACACATCGAACAGGCCCGCTTCCGTGCGTGTCCATTGATGTTCGGTCAGAATTCCCGTTGGGTATTGGACGGGCATGTCATAACCCGCAAAGGGCACGATGCGTGCGCCAAGGGCGACATGAAGATCATAGAGCGGGGTGCGCTTGGTGGGGGCTGAGGCAGGGTCGGTCATCATAGGACTCCGGACAAGAACGCACTACTTCCGGATCGGGATGATCCGTGCAGTGCCCCCTCTGTCCGATGACCTGAGAGATTTCCCGTCTTGTCCGGTCTGTATCGACCGATTCAGAAACGGTTACGCCCGTCGGTGGGATCGTCCTTACGGGCGATCCGCTTTCCAGAGTGCCAGCTCTCCGCGGTCCTTTGGCCTGAGCGTTTCCGGGGCGGTTGCGCCTTCGGCACTGGGGCAGTTGCAAGCAACTTTCCAGCTTCTTCCGCGAGAGATCTTTCAGCGTGTCGAATGTGACCTGAGCGATTGAGCCTGTCAACAGGACCTGTCGCCTCGATCTGTTTATCCTTTAAAACCAATCGTCACTTCGGCTTCGTCCGAACCCGCCGGTAAAGTGAAGCCCTCGTCGATCACGCGAAACAGCGCCTGATTCTCGTCAGCCGGAATGGTCGTCTTGAGCGTGATTGTTTTGGTGGCGACCACTTTATCGCCCTTGGTCGCGGTGATGACCATGGGGGCGGAGACGCTGCCCCGTTTTCCGGCCGTTCCAATCACAGCGATGCCTTCAACGCCGATCTTCATAACAATTGCGCCATTCTTACCGGCCGAACATTCCCGCGCGACATCGCGCAATGAAAACTGAACACTGACATCGCTTCCTTTGCCTTGCCGTAAAGTTGAGCCGCCTTCGCGGATGTCAATTTTGGGGCAGGGGACGTCCGGCTCTGGCGCGACGGCCACAGCCTGCGGCGCGGGCTCTGTTTTTTGCGTCGCAAACCAGTTCGAGAAAAGGGATGAACCGGTCGAAGAGCCGGCGGGGCTTTGCGATCCCCCGGAGCTCATGCAACCGGCGAGACTGACTGACAGAGCGGCGATAAGGCCGAAAGAAGGTGTGAGCTTGAACGACATTGGGTCCTCCCCGAATCGAGTGGCTAGCCCTCAGATCGGATGATCAGGGCAGTCTTGCAAGTCCGTTGGCGAACCCGGCGAGCGGAATGGGAATGCCGGTCCCCTCGCTGGGTGTCGGGAAAATAATGAATAGCGCGGTTGAACCGGTGCTGAACCGGCCGATGAGCCCGTCATCCATGGACACTTCCGCCATGCAGCCATTGGCTAGGCAGCGCATGAAGCCGGTTTTGCCGATATCCGTCCCGTCAATTTTGAGCCCGAGGCCGGCCGGTAGAATAATCCCAAGCGGCACGACCACACGCAACAGATACCCGCCCTCGGGTGCTTTCAGGATCACAACCACAAGCTGAATGTCGGGTTTACCTTCGGCATAGACATTTTGAACCAAAACACATTGTTCAGCTGGCGATGCAGCGGGTGCTTCACAGCGCAGGGCCCAGTCGCCATAGAGCCCCCGGATTGCGGGGTCAGGCGCCGACGGGGTCGCGGCCGGGCTGGCGGCCCAGGACAAACCTGCCGGATTCAGGGCCAAGAGAGCCCATAAAGCCCCGCGTAACCAAGTTTTGGCCATCAATTACTCCCGCCTGCCGCCCCTAACGCGGCTGCCTTGTCACCTAAGGCGGCAGAGTTGGCCCTGTCAAATTTTTGCCGACCTCAATCTTATCAATTTAACCCTCGTTTTTATGACTTTCGATAGAAAACCCGCATTTTAATCTGGCAAGCCGTTGCACGTTGTCTTTGTTTGTGATTTTTGGGGGTCGGGCGGCGCAATCCGGACCCGGGAGTCGGCACGACTCTGAGGTCTGCGATCCTTAAAACAGATGCCTCCCGCGCCTGGATGGAGAAGACACGATCATGACCCGTAGGAATTTCGGCGCCACTCTCGCCGTTCTGATGTCGGCCTGCTTTGCAGGCGCCGCTTTTGCCGGAACGGGTCAACCGTCCCCATGGCAAATGAATATGCAAACTCCGGTCACTGAAATGGCCGAGTTTTTGGGCACGCTTCATAACAGTGTGAACATCGTGATCGGTTTGATCTCGGCCTTCGTTCTCTTGCTCCTCGTCATCGTGGTGGTGCGGTTCAACGAGAAGGCTAATCCCGTTCCCTCCAAGACTACACATCACACGGGTCTTGAAATCGCATGGACGTTGATTCCGGCGCTGATCCTGGTGGCGATCGCGATCCCGTCATTCCGTCTGTTGACGATGCAGATCCAATTGCCGAAAGCGGACATCACCGTGAAGGCGGTCGCGCATCAGTGGTATTGGTCTTACGAATATCCGGAAGATCAAGGCGGCGGCTTCGTTTATGATTCTTACATGCTGCCGCGTGAGGATGCGGAGAAGGCCAATCAGCCTCCTTTGCTTGCGGTCGATAATGAGCTCGTTCTCCCCGCTGGCAAGACGATTGTTGTTCAGGTCGTAGGCGGTGATGTGATCCACAATTTTGCGATCCCGTCCTTCGGCGTGCGTATGGACGCTGTGCCGGGCCGTTTGAATCAAACCTGGTTCAAGACGGATAAGGAAGGCATGTATTATGGTCAGTGCTCACGCTTGTGCGGCGCTAATCATGCGTACATGCCGATTGCGGTTCGTATTGTGAGCGCTGAGAAATATGCAGAGTGGCTCACGGAAGCGAAAAAGAAATTCGCAGCCCTTGACGCAAAACCTGTCGCTCTCGCAGCGAACGAATAATTCAATTGAATGAGCCGGGCGGCGATCTTCGCCACTCAGTGACAATCAGTGATCCTTAGGAACAAACGAATGGCACACGCAGCGACTTCTCATGATACCCACCATGGCGACCCGACGGGTTGGAAGCGTTGGGTCATGTCGACCAATCACAAAGACATCGGCACGATGTATTTGATCTTCGCGATCATCGCGGGTTTGGTCGGTGGCTTCCTTTCCATCGCGATGCGTCTCGAGCTTCAAGAGCCGGGCCTTCAATATTTCACCAATCCGCAAACCTATAACGTGTTCGTGACAGGTCACGGCCTCATCATGGTGTTCTTCGTCGTGATGCCGGCGGTGATCGGCGGCTTCGGCAACTGGTTCGTGCCGCTGATGATTGGCGCGCCGGATATGGCGTTTCCGCGCATGAACAATATTTCGTTCTGGCTGTTGCCTGCCGCGTTCGCTCTTCTGTTCATTTCGCTCTTTGTTGAAGGCGCGCCGGGTTCAAACGGTTTCGGTGGTGGGTGGACAGTTTATCCGCCGCTCGCAACCATGGGTCATCCAGGCCCCGCGCTTGATTTCGGTATTCTCTCTCTTCACCTGGCGGGCGCATCGTCAATTCTCGGTGCAATCAATTTCATCACCACGATTTTGAACATGCGCGCACCGGGCATGACCATGCACAAGATGCCGCTCTTTGCTTGGGCGCTTCTTGTGACGGCCTTCTTGCTTCTTCTGTCGCTTCCGGTCCTTGCTGGCGCGATCACGATGTTGTTGACGGACCGCAATTTCGGCACGGCCTTCTTTGATCCGGCCAATGGCGGTGACCCGATCCTCTATCAACATCTCTTCTGGTTCTTCGGTCATCCGGAAGTGTACATCATGATTTTGCCGGGCTTCGGCATCGTCAGCCACATCATTTCGACCTTCTCGAAAAAGCCGATCTTCGGCTATCTCGGCATGGCTTACGCGATGGTGGCGATTGGGGCCGTTGGCTTCATCGTATGGGCTCACCACATGTATACGGCGGGTCTTGCGCTCAACACGCAGCGTTACTTTATGTTCGCCACGATGGTGATCGCGGTACCGACCGGCGTGAAAATCTTCTCGTGGATTGCGACGATGTGGGGTGGTTCGATCCGCTTCACGGCCGCGATGCAATGGGCCATCGGCTTCATCTTCCTCTTCACCGTGGGCGGTGTGACCGGTGTCGTTCTCGCGAATGCGGGTATCGATCGCAACCTCCACAACACCTATTATGTCGTGGCTCACTTCCATTATGTGTTGTCGCTGGGTGCGGTGTTCTCGATCTTTGCGGGCTTTTATTACTGGTTCCCGAAAATGTCGGGCCGCATCATTCCTGAGTCGATCGGCATTCTCCATTTCTGGGTCGCCTTCATTGGCGCGAATGTGCTCTTCTTCCCGATGCATTTCACCGGGCTCTCGGGCATGCCACGTCACTATGTCGATTATCCGGATGCGTTTGCGGGCTGGAACCGTATCTCATCATACGGCTCCTACATCTTCGCCGCAGGCTTGCTGATCTTCTTCTATGGCATTCTGCGCGCTTATCTGAGCCCTGTTCGTGCAGCTGACAATCCGTGGGGTGAAGGCGCAACGACGCTCGAGTGGACCTTGAGCTCGCCGCCTCCGCATCACCAATTCGATACATTGCCGCGCTTTTCGGGTAGCGGCCACTGATTGAAATGCAGGGTGACTCGTCACCCGCCTTTTGATCACGCATAAGATCCGGAGCGGGGACTACCCCGCTCCTTCCCTTTACGGAACATTGCTTTTTGCCATGACGATTGCCGCCGAAAGTCTTGAAACGTCATCGCCCTCTTTCGATAAAGAGCGGCCGACGATCGCCTTTGGCACCGCGCGCGATTACTATGAGCTCTTGAAGCCGCGTGTCATGCAGCTCGTGATTTTCACGGCGCTTGTCGGCATGCTGACGTCACCTGAACCCATCAACCCCATCCTTGGCTTTGCAAGCCTTCTTGCGATTGCTGTCGGCGCGGGCGCGTCAGGCTGCCTCAATATGTGGTATGACGCGAGCATCGATGCCTTGATGGATCGCACATCAAAGCGGCCTATTCCTGCAGGTGCTGTGAAGCCCGGTGAAGCGCTCGCTTTCGGCATGACCTTGTCGATCGGTTCGGTTTTGTTTCTCGGCCTGATTGCGAATTGGCAATCAGCTGCGTTTCTCGCCTTCACGATTTTCTTTTATGTCGTGATTTACACGATGTGGCTTAAACATTGGACAACGCAGAACATCGTGATTGGCGGTGCTGCGGGCGCATTCCCGCCCATGATTGGCTATATGGCGGTGACGGGCAGTGTGAGCCTTGAAAGCTTCCTTTATTTTCTTTTGATCTTCGTTTGGACGCCGCCGCATTTCTGGGCGCTCGCCCTCGTGAAAAGTAAAGAATATGCGCGTGCCGGTGTGCCAATGTTGCCCGTCATTGCTGGTCCTGATGCCACTCGGCTGCAAATTCTCATCTATTCAATTGCCCTCATTCCTGTTGGTATGGCGCCCGCTCTGATTTCTCACGCCGGGCTTTTGTACCTCGTGGTGGCAACCGGTTTTGGTGTGGTGCTCGCTTATTACGCGTTTGATCTTTATCGCAAGCGTGAAGGCGATGAGGCGCGTAAAGCCGCGTTCCGTTTATTCGGCACCTCTATTCTTTATCTTTTCGCTTTGTTCGGTGCGCGTCTTATCGAACAGCTTCTTCCTCTCTTGCCGTGGAGTCTGATGAAATGAGCGTCTATCCGCAGCCCCCAGAGCTCACTCAAGAAGAACTTCAACGTCGCAATGCGCGGTCGCGAGCGCTCGGCCTGTTTCTTGGCGCACTTGTAATTTTGTTCTTCATCGTCACCATCGCCAAGCTTGGCGGCAATGTTATGAATCGTCCGATCTGATCCGATGTCTGAAGCCGTTACCTCCCGCGCATCATTGAACCGTACCACGCTTGTGGCGTGTCTCGCGCTTGTGGTGGTGATGGTCGGCGCGGCCTATGCAGCGGTCCCACTTTATCGTCTCTTCTGTCAGTTGACGGGGTTTGGCGGCACCACACAGGTCGCGACGCAGGCGCCTGTAAACGCCTTGGCGCAGATGATTTCCGTTCGCTTCGACTCGAATGTGGCATCCGGCCTGCCGTGGAGCTTCAAAGCCGAGACGCCGGTGACGAAACTGAAGATCGGTGAAACAGCGACAATTTTCTACAAGATCACCAATCATTCATCAGAGCCCGTGACGGCACAGGCGACCTATAATGTCCAACCCGATCTCGCCGGTCAGTATTTCAATAAGCTGCAATGTTTCTGCTTTACCGACCTCACTTTGAAACCGGGTGAAACGCTTGATGTGCCGGTTGTGTTCTTTGTCGATCCCACGCTCGCTACCGACAAGGACATCAGCACCCTCGATACGATTACGCTTTCCTATACTTTCTTTCCCTCCAAAGCCCGGAAAACTCCGGTCGCGGAGTTGACAGAACCGCCTAAACCGCAATTGTAACCCTTAAATGAGCGGGGCCCGCTTCAAGGGCCTCGAAGAAGACCGGAGACCTCGCTATGGCCGACGCGCACGCAAGAAACCACGATTACCACATCGTTGATCCAAGCCCTTGGCCGTTTGTCGGCTCAGTGAGCGCTTTCCTCTTCGCGGTCGGCGCGATCATGACCATGAAGGGTCTTCACATCGGCACGTTGAAGGCCGGCCCGATTATTTTCACAGTCGGTATCCTCGGCATTCTCTACACGATGCTGTCGTGGTGGTCGGATGTGATCAACGAGGCTGAACATAAGGGCAATCACACCCGTATCGTGCAGATGCACCATCGCTATGGCATGATCATGTTCATCGCGTCAGAAGTGATGTTCTTCGTCGCGTGGTTCTGGGCCTTTTTCGACTCGAGCATTTATGCCGGCGAAGAGAAGGCCTTTTTGCGCTTCGCCTTTACAGGCGGTCACTGGCCACCGACGGGAATCGAAGTTTTCGATCCTTGGCATTTGCCGCTTCTCAACACCCTAATCCTTTTGACATCTGGCACGACCGTGACATGGGCGCATCACGCGCTTCTGCATGATGATCGTCAGGGTTTGAAGCAGGGCCTTCTGCTTACTGTCATTCTCGGCGCCATCTTCACCTGCGTTCAGGCCTATGAATATGCGCATGCCGGCTTCTCTTTTGGCGGCAATATCTATGGCGCGACCTTCTTCATGGCGACAGGCTTCCATGGCTTCCATGTGTTGATTGGAACGATCTTCCTCGCGGTCTGCTTGTTCCGCGCTTCGAAAGGTCACTTCACACCGAAGCAACATCTCGGTTTCGAGTTTGCCGCTTGGTACTGGCACTTCGTTGACGTGGTGTGGCTCTTCCTCTTCGTGTCGATCTATCTTTGGGGATCGCAGTGGGGCGCGGCCTTCCACGGCCACTAAACCCAGTACGGTTGAATTCGAAGGGGCGGCTTTGGCCGCCCCTTTTTCGTTTCTCAAAGGGTGGTTGATCGTTTCGCAATATCGCCACAAAGCCGAGCAAGGTCAGCTCGAACACTGACCCTGAAGCGGGGTCACTAGCAAAGGGATTTCGTTGTGCGGCGTCTGCTCATTCCTTCGATTGTCTCGGCGATTGTGTTTGTCATTCTTTGCGGTCTAGGCTTTTGGCAGCTCGAACGGCTTTACGAAAAAGAAGCATTGCTGCAGCGAATCGATCAATCGCTCAAAGCCGATCCGGTCGCGATGCCTGGGGAAGCCGAATGGTCGCAGTTGAAACCGGATGAATACACTTATCGCAAAGTCTTTGTGAGTGGTCATTTTGAACATGAACATGAAGCGCATATCTTCGGCTTCATTGTAATCGATGACAAAGGCACAACATCGCCAGGTTATTTTGTACTAACGCCGCTTGCGCTTCATAATGGGGGCCGCGTTATTGTTAATCGCGGCTTTGTACCAGAAGTGATGAAGGCGCAGGATCAACGCAAACTGGGTCTTATCGAAGGTCCCATGACCATTCAGGGCCTGATGCGTGTGCCCGAACGGCGTGGGTTTTTCACGCCGCAGGACGATCTTCAAAAAAATATTCGCTTCCTGCGTGATCCCGCCGTGATCGCCTCATCTTTCACGCTTGATCGGGTGGCACCCTTTATCATCGACGCTGATGCGACCGCTATTCCCGGGCGCTGGCCTGAAGGTGGGCATACGGTTGTGTCTGTGCCCAATAATCACCTCGAATATGCCCTGACGTGGTTTGGTCTGGCGCTCGTCCTTATAGGGGTGTTTACGGCTTTTGCGCTGAAAGCCCGCAAGGATTAGACCTTGTCGCTTGCCAGAGGCGCCTTTCTGTTTCTAAAGAAAGGCGCTGACCAACAAGGAAACGCCTACCGTGACACGCTCTGCCATGATCCATCAATCGACCCGCGGCGAAGCGCCCGAGCTTAGCTTTTCGGATGCGTTGCTGGCGGGTCTCGCGCGTGATGGCGGTCTTTATTGGCCGAAACAGTTTCCGACCTTAACACCAACCGCGATCGCCGATCTTGCAGGGCGCCCTTATGCCGAGATCGCGGACCGTATCATCGGTCTTTATGCGGATGATGTTGCAGCGGATCAGCTTTCAAAGATGATCCGCGACGCTTACGCCACATTCCGTCATCCCTCGGTTTGTCCGCTTGTTGAGATCGATACCAATCTCTTCGTGCTTGAACTCTTTCATGGTCCAACGCTCGCATTCAAAGATGTGGCGATGCAGTTGCTCGGTCGGTTGATGGATCATGTATTGGCATTGCGCAATGAACGCGCAACCATTGTTGGTGCAACGTCAGGCGATACCGGTGGTGCCGCCATTGATGCGTTCAAAGGTTTGAACCGCGTCGATATGATCATTCTCTATCCGCAAGGGCGAGTGAGTGAAGTCCAGCGTCGCCAGATGACGACCGTTGATGCGCCAAATGTTCATGCGGTGGCTGTTGACGGCACATTTGACGATTGCCAAGCGCTCGTGAAAGCGATGTTCAATCATCACGCCTTCCGTGACCGGTTGAAACTCTCGGGTGTGAATTCGATCAATTGGGCGCGCATCGTGGCGCAGATCGTTTATTATTTTTCAGCGGGTGTTTCGCTTGGTGCGCCCCATCGCAAAATTTCCTATGCGGTGCCAACGGGAAATTTTGGTGATATTCTTGCGGGCTATGTTGCCAAGATGATGGGCCTGCCAGTCGGTCGTTTATCGGTTGCGACCAATGAGAATGACATTCTTGCGCGCGCGCTTCACACCGGTCGTTATGAAATGGCGGGCGTTGTGGCCACAAGCTCGCCGTCAATGGATATTCAAATTTCATCCAATTTCGAGCGTCTTCTTTTTGAAGTGATGGGACGCGATGCGGCGAGCCTCCGCACCATGATGGCGACGCTCCAACAGTCGAAGAGTTTTACAATTCCCTCCGCTGCGCTTGAAACCATGCGTCGTGATTTTACGGCCTTGCGAGCAGACCGTGCGGCGGTTGATAGCGAAATGAAATCGACATGGCAGCGCGCGGGTTATCTGCTTGATCCGCATACCGCCATCGGCGTGCAAGCCGCGCGTGAATTGCTGAAAGATGATCCGGCAACTCCCGTTGTTGCCTTGGGTACGGCACATCCGGCAAAATTCCCTGATGCGGTGAAAGCCGCAACCGGCATACATCCGGCTTTGCCTGATCATCTAGCGGATCTGATGTCGCGCAAAGAACGCGTAACATCTTTGCCGAATGATCAAGCTAAGATTGAAGCCTTTATTGCCGCGCATGCCCGCGCAGGTCGGGAGTAATCGCGGTGAGCGTGCCTGACCG
>CANGSG010000033.1 GCA_947456435.1 Hyphomicrobiales bacterium | reverse complement strand
TGGGTAAAAGGCCCTAAGGGTCCGCATCTCATCATCCCTTATACGCTTGATGCGAATGATATGCGCTTTGCCACACCGCAGGGCTTCAATACCGGCGAGCATTTTTATTCTTATCTCAAAGATAGTTTTGATTGCCTCTATCGTGAAGGGGCGGAAGGCGCGCCGAAGATGATGAATATCGGGCTTCACTGCCGCTTGGTCGGTCGGCCGGGCCGCGCGCTCGCCCTCGAAAAATTTCTCGATTATGTGCAAAGCCACGACAAAGTGTGGGTCGCACGCCGCATCGACATCGCCCGCCATTGGCGCAAGGTTAATCCGGCGGGGTGAGGGGGGCTAAGGCCCCGATTTTCCGAATCAGAGTATCCGTCTCGTTGCGTACCAGAGTTGACAACTGATAACTATGGTATACAATTATGATCGAGATTATTTATACAGATGAGTTCCGCAATTGGCTTGATGAGCTCAAGGATTTGAAGGCTCGCAAGGTGATTGCGGTTCGGCTGCAGCGGGTTGTCGACGGTAATTTCGGTGATGTTGCTCCGGTCGGGAACGGGATTTCAGAGTTCCGTATTCATTATGGTCCTGGCTATCGCGTTTATTTTGTCAGACGTGGTCAGACAATTGTCGTTTTGTTGAGTGGCGGTAGTAAAAAATCGCAAGCGCGCGACATCATGCGCGCGAAAATCTTGGCGCAGCAATTGGTTGATTCAGAATGGCCTTAAAACTCACACGGTTCGATATTATTGATTTTCTCAAGACGGATGAGGACATTGATCACTATCTCGCTGTCGTTGCCGAAGAAAATGATCCTGATTTTCTCGCGCGTGCATTAGGTGATGTCGCCCGCGCGCGGGGGATGAGTCAGCTTGCACGTGAGACAGGCATCAGCCGCATGGGTTTGATCAAGGCGCTGTCCGGCGACGGCAATCCGAGTTTTGCCACCATCACCAAAGTGCTCGATGCGCTCGGCTACCGTATCGACATCGTGCCGAAGACGAAGCAACGCGCGGCGGAGTGAGGGGCTTCCCAAAAACCGATCAAAGCCGCTTTTTCGAGGCGGCTTTTTCATTTCAATGATGGCTTGAGCCTCATCTTCCCCGTCTGATTTGAATTATGACGAAAAAAACACTTGCAATGGGGGTGCGATAACCCTATTTGCGCCCTTGCCCAATTTCGCACGTGCCTGTGGTCGTGTGTCGGTTGGTGGGCATCCGGACAAGAGGCCGGACAGCCGCCCGGGTCCATCAGTCTTCTCGATGGATCCGATAATCAATCGGCAGCCGGAGGCGAAACCGGCGTACCTCGTTCTCCCCGAGGGACGCGACTTAAAGCAACGACGGAGCGGGCTTTTTTGGTCTCTCTGTGCCCTCCAAAGGCATGGAATCCGAAGAGGCTTGTCCATCTTTGCCAGGCGTGCGGAGGGAACTCCTTCCAATCCACGGCAGCAACAGCGGCTAGACCATCGAAACCTCGCGTCTCCAACGCGTCGGGGCGGACATGCAACGGCCGGGGCTTTTGCAACCTGAAGTCTTTGACGACTTCTCAGTGGGGGAGTTCGTGCCATGACCGCACGTATTCAAGAATTTTTACGCACCCGACGTGAGGATGGTCCTTGCGTTGTTGTCGATCTCGATGTTGTCCGTGACAACTATGAAGCCTTTGCACGCTCATTGCCTGATACGCGTGTGTTTTATGCCGTGAAAGCTAATCCCGATCCGGCAATTTTGCGTTTGCTCGCTTCGCTGGGTTCGTGCTTCGACACCGCTTCTGTCGCTGAAATCGAAATGGCCTTGGCGGCTGGCGCGACAGCGGATCGCTTGTCGTTTGGCAACACGATCAAGAAAGAGCGGGATGTTGAAACCGCTTATATGCTCGGCGTTCGCCTTTTCGCGGTCGATTGCCAAGCTGAAGTTGAAAAGATTGCGCGCGCCGCGCCGGGCTCACGCGTATTCTGCCGGATTCTTTGCGACGGTGCGGGTGCTGAATGGCCACTCTCGCGTAAATTCGGTTGCGATCCGGATATGGCCACCGATGTCCTAGAACATGCGCATCGTTTGGGCCTCGAAGCCTATGGCGTTTCGTTCCATGTCGGCTCGCAACAAGGCAATGTCGATGCGTGGGATCAAGCGCTTGCGTCTTCGTCAGCGATTTTCAGAGAATGTGCCGAGCGCGGCATGCATCTCTCGATGGTCAATCTTGGCGGTGGCTTCCCCACGCGTTATTTGAAGCCCGTTCCCGGCGTTGAGAATTATGGTGATGCGATCTATCGCGGCCTCGTAAAGCATTTCGGCAATCACATGCCGGAAACGATTATCGAGCCCGGCCGCGGCATGGTTGGCAATGCCGGTATCATCGAAGCGGAAGTTGTTCTGATTTCGAAGAAGTCGGAAGAAGACGATGTGCGTTGGGTTTATCTCGATATCGGCAAATTTGGTGGTCTCGCTGAAACCATGGATGAAGCAATCCGGTATCCGATCCGTACGCGTCATGATGGTGCGGACATGGCGCCTTGTGTTCTCGCAGGCCCAACCTGTGACTCCGCCGATGTGATGTATGAGAAGACGCCCTATTTGTTGCCGGTAACACTCGAGATCGGTGACAAGGTGCTCATTGAAGGCACAGGCGCTTACACGACAACCTATTCGGCTGTTGCCTTTAACGGCTTCCCGCCTTTGCGCTCATACACAATCTAATCGCGTCTTCGCGTTTCTTAATCCTCGGAGCCCGGCAAGCCGGTCTCCTGTTTCTTAACGTCACATTTCGACCTTTGAAACGCTTCTGTATCGACCTGATGCAGAAGGATGGAGTTTACTGATGATTACCATTCGTTCTGAACATGCGCGCGATATCAAAGAGCGCGAAGCATTACTCGATGATGTCTTCGGCATCGAGCGTCATGAGAAGACATGCGAGAGACTTCGCGAAGGGCGTATACCTGCGCGTGGCCTTTCTTTGATTGCAGAAGATGATGGTCGTCTTATCGGCACGGTCCGCCTTTGGCATGTTTCGGTTGCGTCTCTCGATGCCTTGCTCCTCGGACCTCTGGCTGTGTCTTCTCATTATCGTGGTCAGAGTGTCGGAAGTCGCCTCATTCGTACAGCGCTCAATCGTGCAAGTCTGCAAGGTCATAAAGCCGTCATGCTGGTTGGCGATGCGCCTTATTACAAGCGCTTCGGTTTTGCGACCGATGTTATGACAAAGATCGATCTTCCCGGTCCTTTTGACCGCGTGCGGCTTCTTGGTCTTGAACTTCAACTTGGCGCATTCGCTGATGCTGCCGGGATCGTCAAAGCTGTCGGTGAAATCATGCCGAGTCCGTCTTTGGCCGCCCGTAAAGTGCGGGCGCGCGAGATTGCTGAGGCCGCTTAAGCGCGCGCTCTTGACGTCCGAGGCTAAACCGGATTTTTGGCACTCTCATTTTTGCATTTCATTGTTTTGGTGGAGGGAACCCCAATCGTGACATCATCGAGTATCCTTGCGCGGGTTGACGGGCCCATCGTCATTGTCGGCTTCGGCTCCATTGGCCGCGGTGTGTTGCCCTTGATCGAGCGTCATATCGGTCACGATAAGTCACGTCTTGTGGTCATTGATCCTTCTGACGCGGATCGCAAACTGCTTGATGAGCGGGGGATCAAATTCATCCAGCAATCTGTCACGCGTGACAATTACAAGACCTTGCTTCAACCGCTTTTGACGGCGGGTGGTGGCCAAGGCTTCTGTGTCAATCTCTCGGTTGATACATCCTCCCATGACATCATGGATTTTTGCCGTTCGATTGGTGCGCTCTATATCGATACGGTTGTTGAACCTTGGATTGGTTTTTATTTCGATCAATCAAAAGGACCGGAAGCGCGTTCAAATTACGCCTTGCGTGAATCCATTCTCGATTTGCGTCGTCTTTCTCCGGGCGGAACAACGGCCATCTCCTGCTGTGGTGCTAATCCCGGCATGGTGTCATGGTTTGTGAAGCAGGCCCTTTTGAATTTGAAGTCTGATTTGGGCCTTGATGGCGTTGAACCTAAGACGCGCGAAGAGTGGGCGTCTTTGGCCCATCGCCTCGGCGTCAAAGGTATTCATATTGCAGAGCGTGATACGCAGCGCGCTAAAAATCCGAAGCCGCGCGGCATGTTTGTGAACACGTGGTCAGTTGAGGGCTTTGTTTCGGAAGGGTTGCAGCCGGCCGAGCTTGGATGGGGCACGCATGAAGCCTGGATGCCCGAGAATGCTCGCACACATGCAACGGGTTGTGGTGCCGCGATCTATTTGTTGCAACCGGGCGCGAATACGCGCGTTCGCTCATGGACGCCAACCGCTCAGGGACAGTTTGGTTTTCTTGTGACGCATAATGAATCAATTTCGATCGCAGATTATCTGACCGTGCGCGATGGCAGCGGCAAAGCGGTTTATCGACCGACGTGTCACTATGCCTATCACCCAGCCGATGATGCGGTTCTGTCTTTGCATGAAATGTTCGGGCGTGCGGGTGAACGTCAGCCGGAATGGAAAATTCTGGATGAGAACGAGATTGTCGATGGTGTCGATGAGTTGGGTGTTCTTCTCTATGGCCACAAGAAAAACGCCTATTGGTATGGATCACGTCTTTCGATTGAAGAAACGCGAAAGCTCGCGCCCTATCAGAACGCAACGGGCATGCAGGTGACGTCAGCGGTGCTCGCTGGCATGGTCTGGGCGATAGAAAATCCGAATGCCGGAATTGTTGAAGCGGATGATCTCGATTTCCGCCGATGCCTCGAAGTGCAAATGCCCTATCTCGGGCCAGTCGAAGGTCACTACACAGAATGGACGCCGCTTACAGGTCGTCCGGGGCTGTTCCCGGAAGATATTGATACGGCCGATCCCTGGCAGTTCCGAAACGTTCTTGTGCGATAACAAGAATTAGATAGCACTCTAAGGAGTGAAGAAATTAGGGCGGGCCCATGGGCTCGTCCTTTTTGTTGCTGTCAGGGCAACGTCAAGATTCCCGCGCTGCCATTCTCTGTTCCGAAGATCATGCGCGCGCCCGTTTTGTCCCAAGCCATTGATGTGATTTTGCCGTCATCTTTATGCGCGGCGCGCACGAGAAGTTCTGCGGCATCAGTCAGGCGGCAGAGAAGAATGCACCCATCTTCATAACCGATCGCCACCACGAGCGCGCGCGGATGAAAGGCCACGCTTGATACTTTCGCGTGACGCACGCCGCATTCGCGCGGCGCTTTACCCATCGGGCCGTCTTTATCTTTGAAGGGCCAGATGACCGCCGCGTCTGCTCCTGATGTCGCGAGCCAATGGCCGTCATGCGACCATGAAAGGCTTCGCGTTTTTGAAGGATAACCGGACATGCGCATGTCTTTACCATCGGCAAGACGCCACCCATGCAGCGTGTTCTCTTGCATGGATGTTACAACAAAGCGGCCGTCTAATGAAAAGGTGATGTCGAGATGCGAGCCCTTCCACTCACGAAATTCTGGTTTCCCCTCTGTATTGGGAAACCAGAAACTCGCACCATTGTAATGGGCAACACCGAGCCGGTAGCCTTTCGGCGCAAAAGCGAGACCTTGTGCGGTTGAGGGCGCTGTCCATTCTTTGGTCAGCCCTTTGCCGTCACGTGCGACCACTTTTTTACCCGTTGACCACGCCACACTTTGCGAAGGACCAAGCGCAAGCGCATCAATCCAACGGCCTTTTTCATTCCCCATCTCGGCAATGCTGTCTTTGCCCGTGAGCAGAATCACTTTGCCATCATCACCACCGGTGATCAGCCGTGTGCTGTCACATGCAGCCACAAGAATCGCGTTCTCATCATGCGGGGTGAGCGTATCGGACCCGAGTACAATGCGTCCATCCGCCAAGGCCAGCAATGGCTCGTCATTCAAAAAGCCAGCAAGAATGACATGCGCATCGGCCTTTAAAGACTCGACGCGTGTCGTCAAAGATTGTGACGCATCATTCATGCGCGGCAGGCCTCAACGGCTTTCTCGATATAGGCGCGATCAAGTCTATGGCCGATAAAGACCATCTTTGATTGCCGCACTTCATCGGCCTTCCATTCGCGCTGCAGATCCCCATCAAGGATCATATGCACGCCTTGGAACACAAAGCGTTTGGGCTCATTCTTGAAAGAGAGAATGCCCTTGCAACGCAAGATATTTGGGCCTTCCTTCTGCGTGAATTCAGAAATCCACGGCATGAATTTATCAGGATCGATATCGCCGGGGATATTGATCGCAATCGATTTTATGTTTGTGTCGTGATGGACATGCACGTCTTCAAGAAATTCTGGCGCGATATCGAGAATGCGATCGAGATCGAACGCGTTTTTACCTAACACGGCATCAAGGGGCACTGCAGATTTTGTTGTTTTATGGATTGTCGCGTAGGCATTGATACCACGAACTTGGCGCTCGACTTCTGCCAAGTCTTCCGGTGTGACGAGATCGGTTTTGTTGAGAATGATCACATCCGCAAAAGCGATCTGGTTTTTGGCCTCGGGCGCGTCATGGAGTTGTTCTTTGAGCCAACGCGCGTCAACAACCGTAACCACAGCATCAAGCCGCGCTTTTGATGAGACATCATCATCGACAAAAAATGTCTGCGCGACCGGAGCGGGATCCGCGAGACCGGTTGTCTCAACAATGATGGCGTCGAATTTACCTTTGCGCTTCATCAGCCCTTCGATGATGCGGATGAGATCGCCGCGCACGGTGCAACAGATGCAGCCATTATTCATCTCGAAGACTTCTTCATCGGCGCCGACGACCAGATCATTGTCGATGCCGATCTCGCCGAATTCATTGACGATGACGGCGAATTTCTTGCCATGCGGTTCGGTCAAAATGCGGTTGAGCAAGGTTGTCTTGCCGGCGCCGAGATAGCCGGTGAGCACGGTAACAGGGATCTTCTCGGACATAGGAGGCTCCACAAAGGGCGGAAAAGCGGGGACGGCTCTTAAGGGGCGAGCGCGTCAGTCAGAGCTCTTATATTGGTTTCCATCATGGCGATGTAAGTCCCCGCTGGACCATTTTTTGCGGATAGCGTGTCCGAATAGAGTGTCCCGCCGATTTTTGCCCCCGATTCAGCCGCGAGTTGCTGAGCAAGACGGGGGTCGATCATGGTTTCGAGGAAAACCGCCGGAATGGAGTCGGCGCGAATCTGCCGGATGATGCGCGCTAGGTCCTTGGCAGACGGTTGAGCCTCAGGCGCGACACCCAATGGAGCAATCATCTCGACGCCATAGGCTTTTTCAAAATAGCCGAAGGCGTCATGGGTCGTGACAAGCTTACGCCGTGTCTCAGGGATTGCGGCAATTTTATTGCGAATGTCCTGATCGAGTTTCGCAAGCGCTGCATCATAACGGGAGAGATTCTCGCTATAGAGCGCTTGGTGAGCCGGATCGTGTGAACCCAACGCCGCCGCTATGGTCCGCGCATAAAGCCTGACATTGCCGACATCTTGCCAGGCATGGGGATCGAAGGCGTCATGGTCTGAAGCGTTATGATGCGCATGATCTTTATGATCAAAAGGAAGAGGAACAATACTCTCTGAGGCGATGACCCTAAGAGGGGCCTTCTTCGATGATGGTTTTAACCGGTCAAGCCAAGGTTCAAAGCCTAATCCATTCATGACGATCATATCGGCTTCTGAAAGACGCTTGATGTCGATCGGACGGGGCTCAAACATATGGGCATCAGCGCCCGGCTCGATCAGACTCTCGACATCAATAACGTCACCGCCAATTGTTTTTGTAATATCGGCGAGGATTGAAAAACTCGCAATGATTTTGAGCTTTTCAGCGGCATGGACAGGAATGCCTCCTATAAGGGTCAGGGCGATCACGCCAAGAACATGAATAGCGCGACGCATGGACCTTATCCTTCCCTTACCGCGCCAAATGCGGGCGACGCATGATCTTCAAGATCAACCCGCTGCGCTGACCGAAAAGAAGAGAGGCGAGATAAAGACCGCCGCTCGCGAGAATGATCGTCGGTCCTGTTGGCGTATTGAGATGATACGAGCTTATGATGCCGATGATACTCGACAGAAAACCAAATCCAACAGATGTGATCATGAGACCAGTTAATTTTTCTGTCCAGAATCGCGCGGCGAAGGCGGGTAACATCATCAGGCCGACCGAGAGCAAAGTGCCAAGAGCATGAAAGCCAGCAACCAGATTGATCACGACAAGAGAGAGAAAAAGAATATTGCTGAAGGAGCCGCCTGCATTCATCAAACGAGCGAAAGTGGGATCAACACTTTCGAGAACGAGCGCACGGAACATCACAGAAAGCGCGATCAGACTGATGCTTGATGCGGTCGCGAGGAGAATGAGTGTCGCATCATCGAGCGCGAGAATAGATCCGAATAGGACATGTAACAGATCAACATTTGATCCTTTGAGTGAAACGATGACAACGCCCGCCGCCAATGAGATGAGATAAAATGAAGCGAGTGCAGCGTCTTCTTTCAACACTGTAAAGCGCGATACAAGGCCGGCTGCAATGGCGATGATCATGCCAGCGGCGAGACCTCCAGCGGTCATAAATCCGAGCGATAATCCGGCAAATAAATAACCAATCGCTGCGCCCGGCAAAATGGCATGCGCCATCGCATCGCCTAAAAGGCTCATACGACGAAGCATGAGAAAAACACCGACAGGGCCAGCGCCGATTGACAAGGCAAAGGCACCGATCAGCGCGCGTCGCATGAAAGAAAATTCAATGAAAGGCGCGATGAGCGCATCAAAGAGGAGAGAGGTGATCATCATGCGACTTGCTCACAGAGCGGCGCATGAGGGTCAGGCGCTTCGATTTTCTGCCGTGCGGTTTTGAGATTGTCGTCTGTCAGCACGGTCTCCGTTGTACCCCATGCAATCACATCGCGGGCCAAGAGAAGCGCATTTGGAAAATAGGTTCTGACGAGAGTGAGATCATGCAATACGGTTATGATGGTGCGACCTTCGCGATGCCAGCGTAGAATCAACTGCATTAAATCATCGACGGTGGCGCTATCGATGGCCGAGAAAGGTTCATCGATGAGGATGATCGACGCATCTTGCAACATCAGACGGGCGAAAAGCGCACGTTGAAATTGGCCGCCTGAAAGCGTGCCGACCAGATGATCTTCGAAGCCGATAAGTCCCACCGTGTTCAGCGCGTCACGAATTCGATGGGGTCCAAGAGGTGGGAGCGCACGCAGGGCTCCGATTTTTGACCATAAGCCCATCGCCACAAAATCATGGACGTTTATCGGAAAGGAGCGATCAATTTCGGCGAGTTGCGGTAGATAAGCGCGCCGCAGCGAAGGATCGATGGCACAAATCCCGCCAATAGGATCGAGTGCGCCGGCAAGCGCTTTGATCAAGGTTGATTTACCCGCACCATTCGGCCCCACAAGTGCGGTGAGGCTTCCCGTTGCGAAGTGCCCGTTCACATGATGGACGGCCGGGTGTCGATCATAGCCCAGTGTCAGATCTGAAAGCGTAATAGGAGCAGCGCGCGTCATCATGAGTTGATTACCCACAAAACGGCAACCCAGAGCGGGACCAAGAGGCAGACAGCCCCTGCACATCGTGTGATGACAGAGAGGCTTAGAAGGCTGACGCCGCGCGATGCCGCAACTGGACCTTCGTCATGGTCATGACGGTGATCATGGTGATGGCCCGAGTGATCGGCAGAAGGGGAATGAGAGGTCATGCTGGTGCCCGTTTTACGCACCAGACTAGCATTGGCACCCAAAGGGCTCCAGAAAAATGTAATGTTATAACATTACAAAATTAGCCGCGAATTGGTTCGACCTCGATGGCTCGCCGCATGAAGATGAGGAGGGCATAGACGGCGATGGCACCAAAAGCGGTCATCAACACCGTCTCAAGGGTCTGCCCAAGCCCAAAAAGGCCTGCGAGCGCCCATCCGGCGGCCACAGCCACGCCCAGAAACTCGACACCAACCAAAATGGCGACGCTGATCAGCGTCAGGACGTTACGAATATTGATGCCGCGCTTAGCCATGGGGTCGATCCTCGAAATCTGCCTCTTTCGGCTAGCGCGAAGCGGGCCCCCGCGCAATCCTTGTCTTGGCCTTTGAGCGCGATTTAGTCGCTTCCGGATGGCTTGGAAGCCGAAATTAGGCTTCTCCCGCAATCCGGTACGCTTTAAGGATCGTAACCTTTCTACTTGTTCTTTCGAAGAGGCTTGCTGATGACCGCGATGTTCCGCCCCGCCGCCCGCCGTGCGGACATCCGCCTGCCGTCCGACCACCCGCCGGTCAATGCGGGAAAGATCGGGGTTTTGCTTCTCAATCTCGGCACGCCGGATGCGACCGATTACTGGTCGATGCGGCGTTACCTCAAAGAGTTCCTCTCCGACCGCCGCGTTATTGAAGTGCCGCGTTTGTTGTGGTGGCCCATTCTCAATCTGATCATTTTGACCGTACGTCCTGGCAGCAAGGGCAAGGACTATGATTCGATTTGGAACAAAGAGCTGAACGAAAGCCCTCTCAAAACCATCAGTCGCTCACAGGCGCAAAAGCTCGCCGCCCGATTGGCCACGATGGATGATCGGCTGATCGTTGATTGGGGCATGCGTTATGGCAATCCGTCGACGCAAGATCGCTTGAAGGCGCTGCAAGCGGCAGGATGCGATCGCATTTTGCTCGTGCCGCTTTATCCGCAATCATGCGCGGCAACCTCAGCTACCGCGTGTGACAAAGCTTTTGAATCTTTGATGGAGATGCGGTGGCAACCCGCGATCCGCGTGACGCCGCCATGGCATGATGATCCTGTTTATATCGAAGCGCTTGCGAAAACGATTCAGGCTAAAAAAGCTGAAATTGATTTCGAACCCGATATGATTGTGACTTCTTTCCATGGCGTGCCAGAATCTTATCTGTTGAAGGGTGATCCCTATCACTGCCAATGCATGAAGACAGGTCGTCTGCTGCGTGAAGCGCTGCAGCTGCCTAAAGAAAAATTCATGGTCTGTTTTCAATCACGCTTCGGCAATGAAGAATGGTTAAAGCCCTATCTCATCGACACGATGGGTGAATTGCCGGCAAAGGGCATTAAGAAGGTGTTGGTGATCGCGCCAGGTTTTGCTGCCGATTGTCTTGAAACACTGGAAGAAATCGAAGGCGAAAATCGCGAACATTTCATGCATCACGGCGGCGAGAAATTTGCCTATGTGCCATGCCTCAATGATTCAGAACTCGGTTTGGATGTTATCCAATCCGTGGTCTTGCGCGAGTTGCAAGGCTGGGTGTGAATTTATTCACCCTTTACGCCGCGCCGATCCGCAATAAATCAAGCAGATGAATGAGGCCGACAGGGCGCTGGTTTTCAACAATCACCAGCGAACTGATTTTGCGGCTTTCCATAATTTCAAGTGCTTCCGCGACAAGGGTTTCGGGCGGAACGGTTTTCGGATTACGCGTCATCACCGTTTCAACGGAAAGACTTAAAAGATCCGGCGACATATGGCGACGTAAGTCACCATCTGTCACGAGTCCAGCGAGATGACCTTGCGCATCAATCACCAATACGCACCCAAAGCCTTTTGAGCTGATCGTGACAACCGCATCGGCCATGCTGTCTGTCGGATTAGCAAGCGGCAGGCGATCACCTGAATGCATGATCGCGCGTACTTGTCGTAATTGCGCACCTAATTTTCCGCCGGGGTGATAACGACGGAAATCACTGGGTGTAAATCCCCGACTTTCGAGAAGCGCAATGGCAATCGCATCGCCCATGGCAAGCTGCATGGTTGTTGATGTTGTCGGTGCCAATCCATTCGGGCAGGCTTCTTTGGCCTTCGGTAAAGTGAGGCAGATATGCGCGCCTTTACCGAGTGCACTTTCGACGTTCGAAGTGAGTGCGATCAAAGTGACATTGAACCGGTTTGCATAAGCGACAATATCGGCAAGCTCGACCGATTCACCCGACCATGACATTGCGATAATGACATCATCATCTTGGATCATGCCGAGATCACCGTGACTGGCTTCACTCGGATGAACAAAGTGTGCAGGCGTTCCTGTTGACGCAAGCGTTGCGGCAATTTTGCGACCAACATGACCAGATTTACCCATACCGGATACAATCACGCGTCCAGATGTATTGAGTATTTTATCAATGGCTTGCGAGAAGGCGTGACCCAACGATCCCCGTAAAGCGTCGGCGAGCTGGGTTAGGCCTTCGCCTTCCGTTTCAATCGTGCGAAGGGCGGAGGCGAGTGCGGGATGATCAGCGTTTGGAAGGGTCATGCTTACATCAGATCTTTCAGAATAAGCCGCAATTCATGCGCAAGATCCGGACGTTTCAGCGCATAGGCGATATTGGCTGTGAGGAAGCCGAGTTGATGGCCGGTATCATAAACATGGCCACGGAAGAGATGTGCATGAAACGGTTCATCGCGCATCAACGTGACCATCGCGTCAGTCAATTGAATTTCACCACCCGCGCCGCGTTGTTGCGATTCGAGAATATCGAAAATTTTTGGTGAGAGAATATAGCGACCGGAGATCGCAAATCTTGACGGCGCTTGTCCTTTTTGCGGCTTCTCAATCATCGCGCGGATTTGAGGTGAGCCTTCTGTCTCACCTTTCAGGTCGAGAATACCATAGCGATGTGTCTCATTCTCCGGCACTTCATAGGCCGCAATCACCTGACCGCCATGGTGCGCGCGCTCCTTGATCATATCCGCAAGGCACGGCGTCGGGCCTTCATGCAACATATCCGGCAAAAGCACGGCAAAGGGCTCGTCGGCCACAAGATCGCGTGCGCACCAGACAGCATGACCCAAGCCAAGCGGCTCTTGCTGCCGCGTAAAGCTTGTTCTGCCGGGAAGCGGCGTGTCCTGCTTCAAACGATCGAGATCAGCCTTGCGGCCGCGTTGATCGAGTGTTGCGTTGAGTTCGAAGGCGACGTCGAAATGATCTTCGATCGCGCCCTTGCCGCGTCCGGTGACGAAAATGAAATGTTCGATGCCGGCCGCACGGGCTTCTTCGACGACATGTTGGATCACCGGCTTATCGACAACGGGGAGCATCTCTTTGGGGATTGTCTTTGTGGCCGGCAGAAACCGCGTGCCGAGACCGGCGACGGGGAAGACAGCTTTGCGGATCGGTTTCATGCCTGGCAAATTCCGGTTTCGGCGCGGGGGCGCCCAGCGGTGTTCATATCCCCTCCTAGCAAAAAATGGGCGGAAGTCCAAAATCGGGGCCTGGCCCCATTTTAAGCGTCAGCCGGTCAAACAAATTTAACCAAATGGGATCAGTTTGGTTTCCGAAATTTTTTGAGATCGGAAATCGATGCGACGGGTCCTTTTCTTCTCCGCCCTCCTAGCCAGTCTTGCTATGGCAAGCCCCGATGTTGGTGCAGCGCCGTCGAAGCCGGTTAAAACAAAGGCTGAGGCGGGAAATCGCTTTTCCGGCTTTGTTGAACGGCTCTGGCCCGTAGCGCGGGCAAAAGGCGTCTCGCGGGCGACCTTTGATTTGGCGTTTAAAGGCATGACGCCGGATGTCGAGGTCATCGCGCTGACAAAAAAACAATCTGAATTTGTGAAACCGATTTGGGATTATCTCGCATCGGCGACATCAGCTGCCCGTATTGAACGCGGCACAAGAATACTCGCTGAAAATGAATCGACGATTGCCGCTGTTGAAGCACGCTATGGCGTTGATCGTTCGGTGCTTCTCGGCGTCTGGGGCATGGAGACCAATTTCGGGAGCTATACCGGCGGTAAAGACGTACTGCGGTCGCTCGCAACTTTGGCATCAATCGGCTATCGCGGAACCTATTTCCGCGACGAGTTGATCAACGCTTTGCGTATACTTGAAGAACGCCATGTAGCGCGTGCGGATTTCAAAGGCTCCTGGGCAGGTGCCATGGGGCAGACGCAATTCATGCCTTCCTCATTCTGGCGCTTCGCGGTTGATTTCGATAGCGATGGCCACAAAGACATTTGGAAATCTGTGCCCGATGCGCTCGCGTCAACCGCAAATTATCTCAAGGAAAATGGCTGGCGTACTGGGCAACCTTGGGGTTTTGAAGTCAGTTTACCTAAAGGCTTTGATTATCGCGTGCACGAGGCGTCATTCGCTGAGTGGTCAACGCGTGGTGTAAGCCGTGCTGATGGCCAAGCATTGCCCCAAGAGGGACAAGCAAATTTATTTTATCCCGCGGGTGCCGATGGGCCTATCTTTCTGGTGACGTCGAATTTCAATGTCATCAAACGGTATAATGCGTCGGATGCCTATGCGCTCGGTGTCGCGAGTCTCGGTGATCTTTTGAATGGTGGCGCACGCATTCGTGCGTCATGGCCGACAGAAGATCCGCTTCTTGCTTTGGCGCAGCGGATTGAGTTGCAACGCGCTCTTACGCGGCTTGGTTATGATGTCGGGAATCCAGACGGGCGCATCGGTTCCCGCACGCGTGAAGCGATCCGTGATTTCCAAGTGCGCGCGGGAATGAGACCCGATGGCTATCCCAATCGACGAGTGCTCGAAGCGCTCAAGCTTAATTGAGCGAAAGCAGATTACGTCTAAGCTTTTAAAGCGTCATTGCGAGTGTTCGCTCGCAATGACGAGACTGTACGGAAACAAACAACTGTCTAACGCGGCAGTGTTGTTGTGCCCATGAGATGCTTATCAACGCTGTGCGCTGCCTGACGGCCTTCGCGGATAGCCCATACAACAAGTGATTGACCGCGCCGCATGTCACCGCAAGCGAAGACCTTATCGACACTTGTTTTATAGGCTGTCGTATCGGCCGCGACATTGCCGCGGGGATCGAGCTTGGCGCCCAAATCCTTCACCATGCCGTCCTGTACGGGTGAGACAAAGCCCATCGCCAAGAAGACAAGATCAGCACGCAGTTTGAATTCTGTGCCCGGAATCGGTTGGAACTTCTCATCAACGCGCACACATGTGAGTGCAGTCACTTTGCCGTCTTCACCTTCGAATGACACCGTATTGACAGCGAAATCACGCTCGGCGCCTTCTTCATGACTTGAAGAGGTTCTGAGCTTCATCGGCCAATTCGGCCAGGTGAGAAGCTTGTCTTCCTTCTCCGGTGGTTTCGTCATGATTTCAATTTGCGTCACCGACAACGCGCCTTGGCGTACCGATGTACCGATGCAATCTGAACCCGTGTCACCACCTCCAATCACAACGACATGTTTGCCATTGGCGAGAATGGGTGCATTTGACTTTAAGGGCTCATGACCGACGCGGCGATTTTGTTGCGGCAGAAAATCCATCGCGAAATGAACGCCTGAAAGCTCTCGACCCGGCACCGGAAGATCACGCGGCTTTTCTGAACCACCCGCAAGAATAACCGCATCATAAGCCGCAGTGAGATCAGAAATCGGCTTATCGAGACCAACATGAACGCCACAATGGAAGACGACGCCTTCGCCTTCCATTTGCTTCACGCGGCGATCAATCAGTTGCTTTTCCATTTTGAAATCAGGAATGCCGTAACGCAGCAGCCCGCCAGGCTTTCCGTTTTTTTCAAAAACATGAACTTCATGACCAGCACGTGCAAGTTGCTGCGCGGCGGCGAGGCCTGCGGGGCCTGAACCAACAATCGCCACGCGCTTGCCGGTAAGACGTGGTGCGGGCTCCGGATTGATCCAGCCTTCGGCAAAAGCACGATCAACAATCGCGCATTCGATGGTTTTGATTGTAACCGGCTGATCATTCAGATTGAGCGTGCAGCTTGCTTCGCACGGCGCGGGGCATACACGACCGGTAAACTCAGGGAAATTATTCGTTGAGTGAAGATTACGCGACGCTTCTTCCCAATCGCCCTGATAAACAAGATCATTCCAATCGGGGATCTGATTATTTACCGGACAACCATTGTGGCAATAAGGAATGCCGCAATTCATGCAGCGCGCGGCTTGATCACGAGTCGCTTCTTCCGACAGTGGGATCACAAATTCTTTGTAAGCACGAATGCGGTCAGCCGCCGGAGAATATTTCCGGTCGCGACGATCGATTTCAAGAAATCCAGTGACCTTGCCCATATTACTCTCCCGCAACCGCCAACGGGCGGTTCTCGTTCTCGGCCATCAATTCACGCAATGCGCGGCGATATTCAATCGGCATGACCTTTTTGAATTTGCCGCGATAGCTTGCCCAATTATCGAGGATCATGCGGGCGCGGCTTGATCCCGTGTGACGCGCATGATTTTCGATCAGGACTTTCAAACGTTCCGCATCCTGACGCGTCATATGCGCCATGAGCTCGAACGGCTCTGTCGATCCCTTTTCTTCCGGCTGAACGACTTCAAGTTCAACCATGGAAAGATTGCAGCGCTTGGCGAAGCTGTCATCTTCATCGAGCACATAGGCAACGCCGCCCGACATGCCAGCCGCGAAATTGCGTCCGGTCTTGCCGAGCACAACAACAATG
>CANGSG010000032.1 GCA_947456435.1 Hyphomicrobiales bacterium | reverse complement strand
ACATGTTCTCATGACAGGGCCGGTTGAGTTCGAGCATCGTGGTACGCTCGATGCCTCGCTCTTTTCAGAGCTCGCTCTATGAGTGTCACACTCGTGACATTGGGATGCCGACTCAATCTGGTTGAGTCCGTGGCCATGAAAGACGCTGCCACGGCAAGCGGTCTTTCAGATATTGTCATCGTGAATACTTGTGCGGTAACGGCAGAGGCGGTTCGCCAAGCGCGGCAGACTATTCGCAAAATCAAACGCGAAACACCCGAAAAACAGATTATTGTTACTGGATGCGCCGCGCAAATCGAACCTGAACGTTTTGCGGCACTTGATGAAGTCAGTCTCGTTATCGGGAATGATTCAAAGACCAAGCGCGAGACATGGTCAGAAATCGCGGATGTGCTGGGCAGCAATAATCTTGATTATCCCCGCGTTCGCGTTGCTGATATCATGGCTGTAACCGAACATGCGCCGCATTTTGTTTCAGCTTTTTCTGAAAACACACGTGCTTTTGTCGAAGTACAAAATGGTTGCGATCATCGCTGCACCTTTTGCATTATTCCTTATGGACGCGGCGTTTCACGCTCGGTACCGATGGGGGATGTTGTCGATCAAATCGGAAAATTGGTTGATGCCGGTCACAAGGAAGCGGTTCTCACCGGCGTTGATTTGACGAGCTATGGTCCTGATCTGCCGGGCAAGCCAAAACTCGGACAACTGGTCAAAGCGATTTTAAACCATGTTCCTCAGTTAAAACGGCTCCGTATATCTTCAATTGATTCCGTCGAGGCCGATGATGATCTGATTGATGCTATCGCGACCGAGCCGCGATTGATGCCTCATCTGCATCTTTCATTACAATCCGGTGATGATTTAATTTTGAAGCGTATGAAGCGCCGTCATCTTCGTGATGATGCCATTCGCATTTGCGATGACTTGAAGAAAGCACGACCTGATCTTGTTTTTGGCGCCGATCTGATCGCGGGATTTCCGACAGAAACCGATGAGGCGTTTGAAAATTCACTGCGTCTTGTTGACGAGTGCGGCCTCGCCTTTTTGCATGTCTTTCCCTATTCACCGCGCACAGGAACACCGGCTGCCAAAATGCCGCAAGTCAAATCCGATATTATAAAGAGCCGCGCCAAGCGTTTAAGAGAAAAAGGCGAAGAAGCTTTAGCGAAACATCTGCAAAGTCTCGTCGGAACAGAACAAGAGATACTTGTCGAGCGTGGTGGCCTCGCGCGGACAAAATGCTTTACGCCCGTTTATGTTTCGGATCGCTTTGAAGCGGGAGCCCTCGCGCATGTGAAGATCGCAGCGCATGATGGAAAGCGGTTGACGCTTTAAACTTTCGCGAGCGTTACGAGCGCATGATATTAAGCGACATAACCGCACGCCGTTAGGCGCTCAATCATATGCGGAGGGGGCGGCGCTTCGACCGCAATGGGTGATTTATTTTTGTAAAGCGGAACGGTGATGCCGCGCGCATGAAGATGCAGCATCTCACCCGTCTCTTTACCATCGCCATAAATGGGATCACCGATGATCGGCCATCCCATTGCTTGACAATGCACGCGCAATTGATGGGTGCGTCCTGTTTCCGGTTTCAACTCAAGCCACGCGAAATTACCAACACGGCCCCTGACACGCCAATCGGTCTGTGCCGGCAACCCTTCCGGATCAGGCTTCATCCACCAGCCTCTTGATCGATCCATCTTGCCGAGCGGCATATCGATGCGGCCGGCCTCTTCGAGGGGTCCACCCTTCACAAGCGCCCAATAGGTTTTTTCCATATGCCCTTCGCGAAAGAGCCTCGACAAATCGTCAAGCGCCTTGCGATGGCGGCCAAGCACGAGACAGCCGGACGTATCCTTATCAAGCCGGTGCGCCAGCATGGGCGGCTGCGGCAAGCCGAACATCAAATGCGGAAAATATTGCTCAAGATGATGGCCGCGATGTTTCGCATTTGGATGCGCCTCATGCACAGCTATGCCGGCGGGCTTATTGATGACGAGCATCAACGCATCGCGATAGAGAATACGGCCTTGGATCTCTTCGGGTGTCATAGCGCCGGTCTCTAGCCCTTCCGTCTGGGCGAGGAAAGCGTTATCGAGAGGCATGACCGACGGATCTGATAAAAAGCCCGGCCTGATCGCCCGCCTCTTTGGAGGCGCAGGTGAAGTGGCGCCTGACCAACCGAAGGCGAGCTGGTGGCAAAAGCTTAAAGCCGGCCTTTCACGCTCCTCTTCGTCCATCGGCCAGGGCATCACGGATCTTTTCACCAAGCGCAAACTTGATGCGGGCACACTTGAGGATTTTGAGGACGTTCTTATCCGCGCCGATCTTGGTCTTGCGGTTTCAACCCGCATCGTCGAGGCCGTGGGAAAAGGTCGATACGGCAAAGAAATCACGGGCGACGAAGTAAAAGCAATTCTTGCCGAGGAAGTCACAAAGAGTCTCGCCCCGGTTGCGCAGCCACTCGCGATCGATAGAACAAAAAAGCCCTTCGTCTTGTTAATGGTTGGCGTCAATGGTGCCGGCAAGACAACCACGATCGGCAAGCTCGCTTCCAAATTTACCGCCGAGGGACTCAGCATCATGCTCGCAGCAGGCGATACGTTTCGCGCCGCCGCTATCGAACAGTTGCAAGTATGGGGACAACGTGTAGGGGCACCCGTAGTGACAAGACCCCAAGGTGCTGATGCTGCTGGGCTTGTCTTCGACGCACTTGAAGAAGCCACGAAATCAAATTGCGACCTGTTAATGATCGATACGGCGGGACGCTTGCAAAACCGTACTGAGCTCATGGCAGAGCTCGAAAAAGTCATCCGTGTCATCAAAAAGAAAGACTCCGCTGCACCACACGCGGTGTTGCTCGTGCTTGATGCCACCGTGGGACAAAACGCACTGTCGCAAGTTGAAATCTTTGGTAAAACAGCCGGGGTGACGGGCCTTGTGATGACAAAGCTTGATGGTACGGCACGCGGCGGTATTCTCGTCGCGCTTGCAGAAAAATTTGGCCTTCCGATTCATTTCATCGGTGTAGGCGAAGGCATCGACGATCTCGAACCTTTTGATGCAGCCGAATTCGGCCGCGCAATTGCTGGACTTGAATAGAGTACCTATTCCTCGCCGGCGCCCACGGCATAGACGCCTTCGGCCCCGATGCCGCTCTCAAGCATTAAGCGCGCGCGTGCACGAAGTTTTTCTGTCTCGCTTTTAAGCTGACCACAAGCCGCCAAAATATCACGTCCTCTTGGTGTGCGTACCGGTGACGCGTAGCCCGCACGAAACACGGCATCAGAAAATTCCTCAATCCGATCCCATGACGAACATTTATACTTTGTTCCGGGCCAAGGATTAAAGGGTATGAGATTAATCTTAGCCGGCATACCTTTCAGCAGGCGGATCAATTCGCGTGCATCAGCAAGTGAATCATTTACGCCATCAAGCATCACATATTCGAAGGTAATGCGACGCGCATTGGAAAGGCCTGGATAGGACCGGCACGCATCAAGCAAATCGCGAATTGGATATTTGCGGTTCAAAGGCACAAGTTCATTGCGCAAATCATCGCGCACAGCGTGAAGCGAAATCGCGAGCATCGATCCTATTTCATCGCCCGCGCGCGGGATCATCGGAACAACGCCCGATGTCGAAAGCGTAATACGACGACGCGACAATGATAATCCATCACCATCCATCACAGTCGCCATGGCATCACGCACGCCCTCAAAATTATAGAGCGGCTCGCCCATACCCATGAGCACAATATTCGATACCGCGCGATCAGCAACCGGCACGAGGCCATCTGTTGGTCGCTTTGCACCGGGCCAATCACCCAAACGATCACGCGCAATCATCACTTGCGCAACAATTTCAGCAGCTGTCAGATTGCGCACAAGGCGTTGTGTGCCCGTATGGCAAAAGGAACAAGTGAGCGTGCACCCCACTTGCGATGAAATGCACAAAGTGCCGCGATCACTTTCCGGAATATAAACAGTCTCGATTTCCGCGCCTTTATCATGCAGCCCCATAGGCGGCATACGGATCAACCATTTGCGCGTGCCGTCTTTTGAAATCTGTTCGGATACAATTTCAGGCCGCGCGAGCGTGAAAGCGTCATCCAGCGTGGCGCGCAAAACTTTCGAGACATTGAGCATCTCGTCAAAAGAATGGGCACCACGATGATAAATCCAATGCCAAAGTTGATTGACACGCATGCGGATTTCACGCGCCGGCACGCCAACTTCAGCTAATTTCTCGGAGAGAGCAGCGCGACCAAAACCAACGAGCGATAATTTGCCGCCGGTCACAACGGGAACCGGAGTCAGAATCTCGGCTGTCTTTTCGATTCCGTCGACTGTGCGCACGACGGTGTCTTGGCTCACGGACAGGCCTTCTTCACCTGATCAAGCGCTTGAGCAAAGCCGGCGGTGACATAAATGTCGGTTAGCGCATTGCCGCGTTTCGATGTGACCTTCAGTTGCACCTGCGGGCTCTTCTTCATGAGTTCAACAACCGCAGGATCATCTTTCGGTAATTTCAGCCAAGCATTGCCCTGCGCTTTGGTTGAAACAGTATAGGTTGTCTTGCCGATCACGAGCTGTGCATCGGCGCCCTCTTTCGGCGGGAAACCCAAAACGAAGCTGATTTCATCCCGCACATTTTCTTGCGGGCGCGAGGACACAAAGAAATAGGCTTGATCACGCGTCAGGCCAGCAGGCTGACGATCCTTCGGGGTCGCGAGCGCATAGCATACCCGGCCATTGGCCGTATCGGACGCGTAAACAGCCCAGCTGCCAAAGCTGCCCAATTGGATCGGCTGCGCCGGCGCAACGGCGGGCACTTGCGGCTTAGCCGGAGTCGTCACCTTGGCCGGTTCGGGCTTTTTGCTTTGGGCCGAAACAGGGCCAAGAGACACGAGAAGACCGCCCGCTAGGCAGGCGCCAGCAAAGAGGGTCCGAACAGTGCAACGATTCATGGGCAGCCAAGGCTCCAAATCGGGTGATTCCCGCTCAAGCGCGATACCTTAATCCGTTCGGGGTGAAAACAAAAATCATTCGGATTGGGTCGAAAGGGCCGTTTCAATCCCCGACAGATTGTGCCAAACTGTCGCAGCCGTACGGATGGGACGGGATGCGCGACACGGGATCGCAGAATTTCGGGGTAATCAGGTTGTCTACTCAGGAGCAGCTCGGCGAACTCGTCCTCGCCGTGGCGAGAGATCGTGACCGTGAAGCCTTCGCTCGGCTGTTTGACCATTTTGGTCCACGGCTGCACGCCTATCTGCTGCGCCTGGGCTCGGATGCCGGCTCGGCGGAAGAGATTCTGCAAGATGTGATGACGACGTTGTGGACGAAAGCCCATCTCTTCGATCCTACTAAATCCTCGCTCGCCACCTGGCTTTACCGAATCGCCCGCAATAGACGCATCGACACGCTGCGCCGCGACCGGCTTGATTTCTTCGATCCGATGGATGCACCCGAAATTGCCGCCGAGGACGAAGGGGCTGATCGCCGAATCGATATGCAAGTGCGCGAAGACCGCATTCGCGGCTCGCTTGAAGGTTTGCCTGAAGAACAATTGTCGCTCGTCCGCATGGCCTTCTTCGATGATTTATCTCACAGCGAAATTGCCGAAAAAACCGGCCTGCCCCTCGGCACAGTCAAATCACGCATCCGTTTGGCGTTTACAAAACTTAGGCGTTCGCTTGAGGCGAATGGCGTAATCGACGCCGGCTAAAGTCTCTTTATGAAAGAACGCCACACTCTTTCGCCAAGCGGTCCGTCTGCCGCGCCAAATCAATATCCCGCGATGACACACCTTTCACATCATGGCTTGTGAGCGTGATGTGAACTTTCGACCACACATTCGACCATTCAGGATGATGGTTCATCGTTTCGGCAACAAAAGCCACGCGGGTCATAAAGGCAAAGGCAGCGCTAAAATCGGCAAAGCGATAATGTTTCTCAATCGCGTCGCGGCCGGCAACATCGCTCCAGCCTAAAAGAGACTTTACAGCCTCTTGTCGCGCAGCGCCTTCAAGACGATCAGTCGTAACCATTTAAAAATACCTCACGCCGTTCGGCGTTGTAAGAGTTCAGCTTGAGTGTCACGTAGAGGATATGACGCCTCAATGACATAAGGTCCACCGCCAACCGACGCGCGTGACGAAAAGACTTCAAAAGAATCGGCTTCAAAAGTGAGACGCGGTATATGCGATATCATACCTAGAAAATTAGCCAATTCGAAGGGCGACGTATCGCGCAATCGTGCAAGCGTAATATGCGGTGTGAATTTTCGTGTTTCTGCAGGTAAGCCTAAACGACGCAGCAAGCGTTCATGCTCAGCTTGCAATTCCATCAAGGCCGGTGATGGGACAATTTTCGCAACGAGGGCGCGCGGGCGATCGCCGCCAAATACAGTGATGCCATCAATCGTTACAGGAAAAATCGTCCGCTCAATGCGACCAAGAATGAGAAATGCATCATGTGCTGTTTCTTCATCAATATCGCCGAGGAACCGCAAAGTGATGTGATAATTTTCCGGAGTGATCCAGCGTGCACCGGAAAGACCGCCCCGCAACGATGACAATGTGTCGATGATTTGATCGGGGACCGAGAGGCCTGTGAACAGCCGGGGCATAGGGACCTCCTCAATTGGTCAAACACCAAAACCCGAATCACTCATCATGTGAAGTCCAACACAGGCGCTCGCTCTACACAAGCCTGTCAGACTGCGCTCACCATCCCGTTACGCCAAGCTACGACGACGGGCAGCAAGCGCTTCAACAATGACGAGACCGAGACCACTACTCAGAATGAGTGATGCGCCGATGAAAACCGGCGTTGGCGGAAAATCGCCCCAAATCAGAAACCCCCAACCAAAGGACCAGATCAAAGTGATATATTCGAAGGGGGCAACCGCAGAGGCAGGTGCCAAGCGAAACCCTTCGAACATGAAATATTGTCCCGAGGCGCCAACAACGCCCAAGAGCAAAATCAACAAAAATTCAAATGAAGTGGGTGTGATCCAGACGAAAGGCAAAGTGGTTGCGCAAACCAAAACAACAATCGCATTGGAAGCGAGCATCAAACTGACTGATCCTTCTTTGCGACCAATCAAACGCACGAGAATATTCGTGGCGCCCCAACAGAGAGCAGCAAAAAGAACAAGAAGGACCGGTATCATATCCGACGAGCCTGCCGGACTCGCTGCGATAATAACACCGATGAAGCCGATAATCGTTGCCGCCCAGCGAGCAGGGCCAACAGTCTCCTTCAAAAAGAAAATCGACATGACCACTGCAAAAATCGGTGTCGAAAAATAGATCGTCACCATCTCGGCGAGATGTAGTGAGCGCGATGCCGTGAAATAGGCAAGCCACGCCATCAAGATCAAAGATGAGCGCATCAGAAGCTGCGTGCGACTTGACCCTTTCGCCAGTTCAACAGCACGCGTCGGGCCTAGAAGAAAAAGACAAAGCACAACAATCAGAAGCGAGCGCGAAAACAAAACCTGCCACACCGGCAAAGTGGCTACGAGCCATTTTACCGTCGCATCTTGGATCGAAAAAATCGAAAAGCCGATCAGCGCATAGCCGATCCCGAGGAGTGTTCGATTTTGCGGAAGATCGGATGCGGACATAATTTTCTGCGTGCCTTTTGATGTGCCGCAGAGTGGCCGTTTGAGCTCAGGCCGACAAGAGCCATATGACGTTTTTCTTTGCCTTGGGCGGCAATTCATCTAGAAAGCCACATAAAGTCACATTAACGGGAAGCCCTATGTCACGCCCTCTCGCGGTTGATCGCCACGGCCATATTCTTCAGGCGCTCGAGACGCACGGCTCCGTCAGCGTCGCGGACCTTGCCGAGCGTTTCAATGTTTCTATGGAGACCATCCGCCGTGATTTGAAGCTTCTCGCCGAAGAAGGGCGGCTCGTGACCGTCCATGGCGGCGCGCATCGCCTTTCAAACGAACCCTCACTGTCCCGTCGGAATATCGAAAATGCCGAGGGGAAAGCCGCCATAGGGCGGGCCGCCGCCGCATTGGTTGAAGACGGCATGGCAATCCTGATCGATTCCGGATCGACCACACTTGCCCTCGCGCAAGCCCTCTCAAGCCGCGCCGACCTAACCGTTCTCACCAATTCTCTGCCCATCGGGCTTCTTTTGGCCCGCACAAAGGCAATCAAAACCGTTTTATTGGGCGGCGAGATCGAACCGAATGACGAAGCCGCCTTCGGACTCGATACACTCGACCTCATTGCCAAATACCGGGTCGATGTCGCCTTTATCGGCGCAGGAGGCATTTCCGAGGCCGGCCAGTTTACGGATTACACCCGCCTCGCCGCCGAACAACGGGCGCGGATGGCGGGTGCAGCCAAGGCAACTTATGTACTTGCCGACCACACTAAATTCTCGAAAAGAACGCCGGTACCCATTCCCATCACAGCGCCGATTGCCGGCCTCATTACCGACCTCTTGCCGAAAGGCGAGCCGGCCGCTGTGGCCGCGTCTCGGCTCTGGACCATCCACGTCGCTGGATCCAAAGCATGACTATTTGTGGTTTATTGACTGATTTTGTGGTTTTATATAAAGGTCATCCGTTCCCTCTACCAGGGCGGTCGACACATGACCCCGTAACCTTTTCAAGAGGTCCTCAATGACGATTCCCTTTCGTGGTCCGGCCGGACAAGAAACGACACCCTATCTTCTCACACCGGGTCCTTTGACAACGACGCCGGCCGTCAAAGAAGCCATGCTGCGCGATTGGGGCTCATGGGATGCCGATTTACGCGCGGTGGTGGGGTCGATTCGTTCAGACCTCCTCGACATTGCCGACGCATCACAGGGTTTCGAATGTGTCTTGTTGCAAGGCTCTGGCTCCTACGGAGTTGAAGCCGCTTTAGGCAGCTTTGCCCCTAAAAACAAAAAGACATTGATGCTCACCAATGGTGCTTATGGCGAACGCGCCATCAAAGCGATGTCTTATATGAATCGCGATTTCATTTCTTATGAGACAGACGAGCTTGAAGCGCCTTCCGCTGATGAAGTTGCCGCACTCTTAAAGGCCAACCCTGATGTCGGGGCGGTCTTTCTTGTTCAATGTGAAACGACAAGCGGTATTGTAAATCCGGTTGAAGATATTGCTGCCGTTGCGCAGAAGGCGGGATGCGTTGTGATACTCGATGCCATGTCGAGTTTTGGCGCGATGGATCTCTCGATGAAACGTATGGGCATTGATGTTCTGATTTCATCAGCAAATAAATGCATCGAAGGCGTGCCCGGCTTTACTTATATTCTCGCACGGCGCGATCTGCTTGAAGCCTCACAAGGCGTCTCCCATTCACTCTCGCTCGATCTTTATGAGCAATGGGCTTATATGCAAAAAAGCGGACAATTCCGTTATAGGCCGCCCACACATATCTTGGTAGCCTTCGCTCAAGCGCTTGAACAACATAAAGCAGAAGGGGGAGCGCCAGGCCGCTTAGCGCGCTACAAAAAAACAGCAAAAGCGATGCGTGACGGTATGCGCCGCATCGGCCTGTCACCGCTTCTCGGTGACAATGAAACGGGACCGATTATTCAAACCTTCGCAACGCCGCGTGATCCGAACTTTGATTTCACACGCTTTTATGAAGGTTTGAAACAACGCGGCTTCATCATCTATCCGGGCAAGCTTACAAAGAAGCCAAGCTTCCGTGTTGGCAATATGGGCGCACTCGATCACGACGTGATGGCGATGCTCGTTGATGCCACCGAAGCAACGCTCAAAGCGATGAATGTTAAAGACCTCACACCGGCCGAGTGACTTATACAATGACAAACAAACAACTCATTCATGTCAACGACCGCTCTTATTCATGGCCGAAAAAGCCGCTCGTCGTCATTTGTCTCGATGGCTCTGAGCCCGCCTATACAGATGAAGCCCGTAAGCGCGGCTTGATGCCTAATCTTGAGCGCATTATTCAAAAAGGCGGCGAATATCGCGCTCATTCCGTTGTACCGAGCTTCACCAATCCAAATAATCTTTCCATCGCTACGGGACGACCTCCCGAAGTCCATGGTATTTGCGGCAATTACCTCATCGATCCCGACACGGGACTCGAGACGATGATGAATGATCCGAAATGGTTGCGTGCACCAACCATCTTCGCCGCGTTTCAAAAAGCAGGCGCGCGGATTTTGATGGTTACGGCGAAAGACAAGTTGCGTCTGCTCTTGTCTAAAGGCTTGATCTATGACGGGAGCGCGATCGCCTTCTCATCTGAAAAAGCAGATAAGGCGACACGCTCTGAAAACGGTATCGACAATCCCTGCGCGCAATGGGGAATGAACCTTCCCGATGTATATTCGGCTGATCTTTCAGAATTTGTTTTTGCAGCAGGCGTGAAGCTCATTCCCGAATTCAAGCCTGATATCACCTATCTTTCAACGACGGATTTTATCCAGCATAAATATGGCCCGACGGAAAAAGGCGCGCTCGATTTTTATGCGATGTTTGATGCCTATATAGGGCAACTTGATGCACTTGGAGTTACACTCATTATCACGGCCGATCATGGAATGAATGACAAGCATCTCGCGAATGGCGAGCCCGATGTCCTCTATTTGCAGGACGATCTTGATGCGGTCTTTGGTGAAGGCAAAACAAAAGTGATTTTGCCGATTACCGACCCTTATGTTGTGCATCATGGCGCGCTTGGCTCTTATGCAGCAATTTACACCTATGGCGCCGATCCTAAAGCGGTTGCCAAACATATTGAGGCACTCGAAGGCATGGATTCGGTTTTAGAAAAGGCCGAGGCTTGCGCGCGCTTTGGTCTTCCTCCTGATCGAACAGGCGATGTCGTTGCTGTCTCGGGGGGTAAAAACAAAAGCAAAGTCATCGGAACGTCACGATCTAAGCATGATCTTTCTGGACTCGATGTCCCTTTGCGCTCCCATGGCGGGTTAACCGAGCAGACGGTGCCCTTCTTCATCAATACGAAATCCGCATCTCTTCCTGAAGGTTTGCGTAATTTCGATGCTTATTTTGTCGGTTGTTCGGCTGCGGAGTAAAATATGAGCGAGATTATTAAGGGCGCAATGCGCATCGGCGGCAAAGAGGTTTCAACTGACGCTGTCGTCAATGTCCATTACCCCTATACCAATGAAGTGATGGGAACCGTACCGGCTGGACGCGCTGAACATGCGCGCAAGGCTTTTTCGATTGCCTCGAATTTCAAACCGAAGCTGACGCGTTATGAGCGGCAAAAAATTCTCTTTCGGACTGCCGAACTCATCAATGCACGCAAAGATACACTTTCGCCATTGATCACGCGTGAACTCGGCATCTCGCTGAAAGATTCGCTCTATGAATGTGGCCGCGCTTACGACGTGTTCATGCTCGCGGGACAGCTTTCCATTCTCGATGATGGGCAGATTTTCTCCTGCGATCTTACGCCGCATGGAAAGCCGAGAAAAATCTTCACCAAGCGCGAGCCTGTTCGGGCGATTTCAGCGATCACGCCGTTTAATCACCCGCTGAACATGGTTTCACATAAAATCGCTCCTGCGATTGCCACGAATAATCGTGTCGTCTGTAAGCCCACAGAACTCACACCGCTTACGGCAATTGCGTTGGCTGATATTCTTTATGAGGCAGGACTGCCACCAGAAATGTTTCAGGTGGTAACCGGCTTGCCGAATGATATTGGCGATGAAATGGTCACCAATCCTGACATTGAACTCATCACATTCACGGGTGGCGTAACAGTCGGCAAATTAATCGCCACAAAGGCGGGTTACAAACGCGCGGCACTTGAGCTTGGCGGCAATGATCCTTTCATTATTTGTGATGATCTATCGGATAGCGATCTCGATAAGGCTGCAGAGTTGGCCGTTGCGGGGGCTACCAAAAATTCAGGTCAACGCTGCACAGCCGTTAAGCGCATTCTCTGCATGGAGAATGTTGCCGATGCCTTTGTTTCAAAAGTTCTCGAGAAAGTAAAAAAGATTAAATTCGGCGATCCCATGAATCCGGATACCGATCTCGGAACAGTCGTGCATGAACAAGCCGCCGCTCTCTTTGAACAGCGCGTGTTAAAAGCGGCAGAACAGGGCGCGAAAATCCTCTACCACCCTGAACGCAAGGGCGCCTTGTTGCCGCCCATCACAGTCGATTTCGTACCGCATTCTTCCGAGCTCGTGATGGAAGAAACATTCGGCCCTATCGTGCCGATTGTGCGCGTGCCTAATGATGTTGAAAAGGTGATCGAGATTTCCAATTCAACCGCCTTTGGTCTTTCATCCGGCGTTTGCACAAACCGGCTCGATCGCATTACCGCCTTTATCGAAGGCTTGAATGTGGGCACCGTGAATATTTGGGAAGTGCCCGGTTACCGGATCGAGATGTCGCCCTTCGGCGGCATCAAGGACTCAGGGAACGGCGTCAAAGAAGGCGTAATGGAAGCGATGAAATTCTTCACCAATGTGAAGACCTATTCGCTACCCTGGCCGGTATAAGACCCGCCGCTCCGTTCTCGCCGTGATGAATCCACCGGGGGAATTACTCCTCGGCGACTTTCCGCTGGTCCAGCTTTGACAAACTGGCTCCATCATGCTCGTCTGGTCTCATAAGAGTAGAACCAGAGGATTGCGTAGGCGTGAACCGTCCCGAGCCCCAAAGCGGCCCCGCGCAGCGGATTTTGAGCGGCGACGAGCCGATCATCTGGGAGGCGCTGTTCCGGAAATTCTCCCATCAGGGGCGCTCGCTTCAGGTCCAGATACGGCAAATGATCGTGGCGGCCATCGAGGAGCGACGCATTCCACGGAATGCACGCATGCCCTCGAGCCGCGATCTCGCCACCCTTCTCGGTGTCGCGCGCAATACGGTGGTGCTCGCCTATCAGCAGCTCGTTGATGAAGGATTTCTCGAGAGCCGCGAACGAAGCGGCTATTTCATCAAGGGCGCTGCCTCGGGCCGCCCGAAAGAAACAGTCGAGATACGCGCCGACCATCCCGATGATCCGGATTGGACGAGCCGCTTCTCAATCAGGCCTTCAGCGCGACGAAACATTGTGAAGCCGCGCGAATGGTTGCGTTATCCTTATCCGTTTCTCTATGGCCAATTCGACCCCGCCCTCTTCCCGACCAATGATTGGCGCGAATGCGCGCGCGGTGCGTTAAGCGTTCTCGAAATTCACAATTGGGCGCGCGATCTTGTCGATGGTGACGATCCCGAACTGATTGATCAATTACGGCTTCACGTTTTGCCACGGCGCGGCATTTGGGCCAATCCCGATGAAATCATTGTAACCATTGGCGCACAGCAGGCCCTCTATCTCCTTGCGCGCTTATTACTCTCCCCCAAAACGCGGATTGGCGTTGAAGACCCCGGCTATCCCGATGCGCGCAATATCTTTGCAACGATGACCGACTTCGTCGATCCCTATCCTGTCGATGAAGAAGGACTCATTCTCTCGGATGATCTCAACCGCTGTGATTATCTTTATGTCACGCCTGGTCATCAATGTCCGACAACGGCAACCATGCCGCTTAAACGTCGGACTGATTTGTTACAAAAGGCGGTGGATGAAGATTTCATCATCATCGAAGATGACTACGAAACTGAATTGACGCCTGATAGCCGCGAAACACCGGCGCTCAAAAGCTTCGATCATTCCGGTCGGGTGCTTTATGTGGGCTCGCTCTCGAAAGTTTTGGCCCCCGGCTTACGCCTTGGTTACATCATTGCGCCTGCAACCGTAATTCGTGAATTAAGAGCTTTGCGTCGTTTAATGTTGCGGCATCCGCCTTCAAATAATCAGCGAGCGGCGGCATTGTTTCTCGGTCTTGGTCACTACAAAGCTCATATGCGTCGACTAGGAGCTGCCTTAAATAAGCGCGGTGAAATTTTGCGCGAGTCATTGCAAAAGCATCTGCCTGAATTTCGTGTAAAACTTGGCCCCGGCTTCTCAAGTTGTTGGCTTGAAGGTCCATCTGATCTCGACGCCACCAAGCTGACCGCGCAAGCCGAGAAGAAAGGCGTTCTTGTGGAAGCGGGCGACATTTTCTTTATTCAAGATAATCCACCAAAGAATTTTATTCGATTGGGCTTTGCATCCATTCCGCTTGAACGGATTGAGCCAGGCATTGCCGCACTGGCCGACGCCTATAGAAATTCGTAACCGGATAGACGCATGCGTTTGATACTGATTCTCAATGCCGGCTCATCAAGTGTGAAATGCGCTTTGATGACTATCGATGATCAAGGTGAACCCCATGATCTCGCGCGAGGATCGATTGACGGGATTGGTCAAAGCGCAGAATTCTCCATGCGTTTCACAGATGGCCAACCCGCGATCAAAGAAGTTATGGCCACAGGGTCAACACCATCTCATAAGGACGCGCTGGGTCTGATCCTGAAGACTGTTGATCGTCTTTATGGACTTTCCTCACTCGTAGGAGCTGGTCATCGTATCGTTCATGGCGGACCGCATTTTGTAAAACCCATCCGACTTGATCGCGCGAATATTGAAGAGCTCAGAAAACTCACGCCGCTTGCGCCTTTGCACCAACCTCACAATCTCGCAGCGGTAGACTCGTTATTCGAACTTCTGCCGAACTTACCGCAGATCGGATGTTTCGATACAGCCTTTCATGCGACGATGCCCGTGATCGCGCGCAACTTCGCGCTTCCAAAAGCACTTACCGAAAAAGGCATAAGGCGTTATGGCTTTCACGGGATCTCTTATAATTACATTTCGAAAGCCTTTGCCGCACGCGATCCTGAGCGTGCAAAGGGTCGGGTGATTGTTGCGCATCTTGGAAACGGCGCTTCCCTTTGCGGTATGATCAACGGGCAGAGCGTTGTGAATACGATGGGCTTTTCCGCGCTTGACGGCCTCATGATGGGAACGCGTGCGGGCACTCTTGATCCGGCTGTCATTTTCTACCTGATGCGTGAAGAGAAAATGAGCGCAGAGGCGGTCGAGAAAATGCTCTATAGTCAATCGGGTCTTCTGGGAGTCTCCGGCCTTTCCAATGACATGCGGACGTTGCGCAAGGAAGCGCCCAACAATCCGGATGCGCAATTGGCACTGGCCATGTTCACTTACCGCGTCATTCGTGAAATTGGTTCAGTCGCAGCGGCATTGAATGGTGTTGATGCCTTGATCTTCACAGCCGGCATCGGCGAGAATGACTCCGCGTTGCGCGCTGACGTTATTAATGGTCTGAACTATCTCGGCTTCACGTTAGATCATGACGCTAACAATAGACGTGATATTCTTATCAGCCCCTCGACAAACCCGGCGGCTTTCGTCATCCCTACCAATGAAGAAGCATTGATTGCGAAGGCTACCTCTACACTTTTGCCTTAATCGATAAGGAAACGGACACATGACTCTGAAAGATCTCAAACGCTATCCTGAAATGAGTGAACCACAATTACGGCCACGGTACTCGGGTGTAGCAACATTTTTCAGAACGCCGCTTGTCGAGTCTTTGAATGGCGTTGATATCGGCGTTATCGGCGTGCCCTTTGATGGCGGCGTCACAAACCGAACAGGTACACGTCACGGCCCTCGTGCCGTCCGCGAGCAGACAACCCTTGTCCGCCGCGTCAATCAAGCAACAGGCGTTACACCTTTTGATCTTATGAATGTTGCTGATTGCGGCGATGCCTTTCTCGAAGGCCCTTATGAACTAATCGCAGCGCATAAGGAAATCGAAGATTACTTTGCTAAATTCAAAGCAGCCAATGTAACGACTTTAGGTGTCGGTGGCGATCATTCCATCTCGCTGCCCATTTTACGCGCGATCGCGAAAGACGGTCCCGTGGGTATGATTCACATCGATGCGCATTGCGATACGGGTGATGATTATCTGGGATCAAAGTTCCATCATGGCGCGCCCTTCTCGCGCGCGGTCGAGGAGGGGCTTCTTGATCCTAAGCGTGTGATTCAGATCGGTATCCGTGGCTCAATTAATCATAAGGACATGTGGAAGTTCAGCCATGAGAGCGGCATGCGTGTTGTCTATATGGAAGAGCTCCATGACAAAGGTTGGAAATGGGCCGCAGAAGAAGCGCGCAAGATTGCCGGTACTAGCAAGACCTATCTCTCTTTCGATATTGATAGTCTCGATCCCGTTTTTGCGCCGGGCACCGGTACACCAGAGTCAGGTGGCATTACAATGATCGAAGCGCAAAGGATGATCCGCGCTCTTGATGGCGTTGATTTCATCGGCGGCGATTTAGTCGAAGTCTCACCACCTTTTGATAATGGTACGATCACCGCGCAATGCGGTGCGAATATTCTTTTCGAAATTTTGTGCGTGTTAGCGACCGCACGCGCGAAGAGAAAATAAGCGCTGTTCTTTAAAAATATTAGTAACAAAAAGCCCGCTCAAGAGCGGGCTGTTTTCTTAATCACGCGTGAAGCGTGGCTTT
>CANGSG010000031.1 GCA_947456435.1 Hyphomicrobiales bacterium | reverse complement strand
TCCCGCGAGATCAATTCAGCGGTTTCGCGCGAGAGCCACGCGTCATCCTGATTGCAGAGTTGGGTGATCGTGCCCGGGGACACGCCAATGCGCCGGGCAAAGTCGATCCGGCTGACGGCGTTGGTTTTGAGCCATTCTGCAAGTTTCATCGCGGTCTTTTAGTCAAACTGAAAGGCAAAGGCCAGAGGGCGCCGCTTGCAGGGCTGCAAATTTCAGTTTGGGTGAAATGAGGGGCTTTAGGACTGTAAACTAACCGTTCTGTCCTCTGTGCCGCAGGAAGTGATCGGCCAGCACGCAGGCCATCATCGCTTCGCCCACCGGCACCGCGCGGATGCCGACGCAGGGGTCATGGCGGCCTTTGGTCAGAATATCCGCATCATGCCCGGCTTTATCGATTGTTTTGCGCGGGGTGAGGATTGAGGAGGTCGGCTTCACCGCAAAGCGGGCGACAATCGGTTGGCCGGTTGAAATACCGCCCAAAATGCCGCCGGCGTGATTGGCAAGGAAGAGCGGCTTGCCATCGGGGCCCATGCGCATCTCGTCGGCATTCTCTTCGCCGGTCATCGCAGCGGTGGCAAACCCATCGCCAATCTCGACGCCCTTCACCGCATTGATGCCCATGAAGGCCGAGGCGATATCGCCATCGAGTTTGCCATAAAGCGGCGCGCCCCAACCGGCGGGCACATTCTCGGCGACGACTTCAATCACCGCACCAATCGATGAACCGCTTTTACGAATCTCATCGAGATAGGATTCGAAAAATTTAGCTTGTGTCGCATCGGGGCAGAAGAAGGGATTGTTATTCACCTCGTTCCAATCCCACCGCGCGCGATCAATTTTATGCGGACCCATTTGCACGAGTGCGGCGCGGATGATCACGTTCGGAATGACCTTACGCGCAATCGCGCCAGCGGCCACGCGCGCCGCGGTTTCACGCGCGGAGGAACGGCCACCGCCGCGATAATCGCGAATGCCATATTTTGCATCATAAGTGAGATCAGCATGACCGGGGCGAAATTTATCTTTGATGTCGCCATAGTCTTTCGAGCGCTGATCGGTGTTTTCAATCATCAGCGCAATCGGCGTGCCGGTCGTGACTTGTTTGCCGGTTGTTTCATCTGTGAACACGCCGGAGAGAATTTTCACTTCATCAGCTTCACGGCGTTGCGTGGTGAAACGCGATTGGCCCGGTTTGCGGCGATCAAGATCAGCCTGAATATCGGCCGCGTCGAGTTCGAGGCGCGGCGGGCAGCCATCAACCACGCAGCCAATCGCCACCCCGTGGCTCTCGCCAAAGGTCGTGACGCGGAACATATGGCCGAATGTGTTGAAGGACATGAGCTTAAACGCGGTTTGAAATCGGAGCGCCCTTTCTAGGGCGCGTGAGGGGGATGGTCAAACCAAGGCCCGCAAAAAGGGTTAATGCCAGTGGAAGCGATTATTTTCGAAAATTAGCACGCGGCCCTGCCAGATATCCTGCCGAGGCGCGTCATGCACGGGAATATCTGTGAGCATCGCCATCAAGGCGCGGGCAACACCGCCATGGGAAACGACAACGCGTTCTTCGACGATGGTTTCAACCCAAGGCTTCAAGCGCGCGGTCAGCATCGCGTAGCTCTCGCCCTTGGGCGGGACATAATCCCATTTCTGTTGATTGCGCGCTGACTCGATGAGGGGATCTTTTTTTCTAAGCTCCGCCCAGGTGAACCCTTCCCAAGAGCCGAAGGTGATTTCTTTGAGGCGGTCATCAGTGTCGTAAGATGAGGGATCAAGCCCGAGCGCGCGGCGCGCGATTTCGGCGGTTTCGCGCGTACGGCCCAAAGGGCTCACCAGCCATTTTGACTGCGCGGGATTGTCGAGGAGCTTTTCGAGGCGCCGGCCGACGTCTTCGGCCTGAATGCGGCCGAGCGGGTTAAGCGGAATATCGGTTTGTCCCTGCAGGCGGCCTTCGACATTCCAGTCGGTTTCGCCATGCCGAACAAAGAGTATGCGCGGCCGCGCCGACATGGAGGGTCAGCCCTTGTCGAGCGTGATATCGGGCGCTTCCGGATTTTTCATGCCGACGACATGATAGCCCGCATCGACATGCTGGATTTCGCCGGTAATACCGCGGCCCATATCCGAGAGCATGAAGGCGGCGGCATCGCCCACTTCTTCAATGGTCACGGTGCGGCGAAGCGGTGAGTTAAGCTCGTTCCATTTCAGAATATAGCGGAAATCGCCAATGCCAGAGGCGGCGAGCGTTTTTATCGGGCCTGCTGAAATGGCATTCACGCGGATATTCTGCGGGCCGAGATCGGCTGCGAGATAGCGAACGCTTGATTCAAGAGCGGCCTTGGCGACGCCCATCACATTGTAATGGGGCATCCATTTCTCAGCGCCGTAATAAGTGAGCGTCAGCATTGAGCCGCCATTTTTCATCAGTTTCTCGGCGCGCTGCGCCACCGCTGTGAAAGAATAGCAGGAGATCAAGAGCGATTTCGTGAAATTGGCTTCCGTCGTATCGATGTAGCGGCCCGTCAATTCATCCTTGTCTGAGAACGCTATCGCATGGACGAGGAAATCAAGCCCACCCCATAGCTTTTCGACTTCGGCAAAAACCGCATCAATGGACGCCGTATCCGTAACGTCACAATGGCCGACAACATGACCACCCAATTCGGCAGCGAGGGGACGCACGCGCTTTTCCAAAGCTTCGCCCTGAAAGGTGAAGGCCAATTCGGCCCCCTGATCACGGGCGGAGCGGGCAATGCCCCAAGCGATCGATTTATTATTGGCGAGGCCCATAATGAGCCCGCGTTTACCGCTGAGAATGCCGGAAGGGGAAGAAGACGACATGGACGATCAAGCCTAACAGGAACGGAATGGGTGGTCCGGAGACCTTGCCCCCTCCATAGCCCAAGCCCTTCCGCGATGAAAGCGCCAAGGCGTCACGCTCCTCATCCAATTGCCTAGGGGGTAAGCAGGCCGGGGTCGGTCAGCCCCCACTGGTATTCGGTTGTGAAAATGCTATAGACGCGCCGCCCCGAGCCCTGTCGGGACGCGTAGAGGTTGTGTGAGCATGCCCCCCCATAGAATTGATCAAGACGACGCCCATCAGGGCCATGACCGGCATCATGATGACCAACACAATGGCCATGGCGGGCATCACGGGGGCCACGGCCAGCAACATTTTTGGTCACTGGCTATCGGCAGTATTGGCGTTGTGTTTGGTGACATCGGTACGAGCCCGCTCTACGCGTTTCGTGAAGCGCTGCATGCTGCTGTTGGTGCGCACCACTTTCAAGAAGGCCAAACGCTTCCTGATATTCCGCAAGATGCTGTGTTCGGTGTTTTGTCTTTGATTTTCTGGGCGCTGCTTCTCGTTGTCACCGCAAAATATGTGATCATTTTGTTGCGCGCAGACAATAATGGTGAAGGCGGTACGCTCTCTTTGATGGCGCTGGGTCAACGCGCTTTAGGCAAGGGCGGCAATGGGATATTTCTTTTAGGCGTTATCGGCGCCGCGATGTTTTATGGCGACTCGATCATCACACCAGCCATTTCGGTGTTGTCGGCCGTTGAAGGTGTGAAGCTGATCACGCCCGCGCTCGATTCCTTTATCATTCCGATTACACTTGTGATTTTGATTGTGCTCTTTGCGGTGCAAAGCCGCGGTACGGCGAGTGTCGCGACATTCTTCGGTCCGATCATGTTGCTGTGGTTTGGTATGCTTGCTGTCGGCGGCATCATGCATATCAGCGATGATTTTTCGATCCTCTATGCGCTTAATCCGATTTATGGCATCCGCTTTGTCGTTGAGCATCGCGTGATTGGTCTTGTGACCTTGGGCGCGGTGTTTCTCGCGGTGACAGGGGGCGAAGCGCTCTACACGGATCTTGGTCATTTCGGCAAAAGCCCGATTCGGTCTGCCTGGCTCTTTCTCGTGTTGCCAGCTCTGTTGCTGAATTATTTCGGACAGGGCGCCATGGTATTGGCCCATCCCGAGTTGGCGACTGATCCGTTCTTCAATCTCTTCCCGACATGGGCCGCAGTGCCGGTCGTGGCGATGGCGACCCTCGCGACGGTCATTGCGAGCCAAGCGGTGATCACCGGCGCGTTCTCATTAACGAGCCAAGCGATCCAGCTCGGTCTTTTGCCGCGTATGGAAATCCGCTTCACATCGGAAACTCATGCAGGTCAAATTTTCTTGCCGCGCATCAACTCCCTTCTGCTGATTGGCGTTGTGGTTCTCGTTGTGGTGTTCAAATCATCGAATGCGCTTGCCTCCGCCTATGGCATTGCTGTGACGACCACGATGGTGGTTGATGCGACGCTCGGCTTCATCGTGATCTGGAAATTGTGGAAATGGAATCCCTGGCTTGCCGGGATTACAATTGTTCCGTTCATGATGATCGACTTTACCTTCTTCTCGGCAAACTTGTTGAAATTGTTTGACGGTGCCTATGCGCCGCTGACTTTCGGTTTCCTCCTTATCATGTTGATGGCGACATGGCGGAAGGGCACGCGCATTCTCTCCGAGAAGACACGACAAGGTGAAGTGCCGCTTGAAGTGCTCATTCATTCTCTCGAGAAAAAACCGCCCCATATCGTGGCTGGAACAGCCGTGTTTTTAACCTCTGATCCAGAATCCGCGCCGACATCGCTCTTGCATAATCTCAAACACAATAAGATTTTACACGAGAAGAATGTCGTGCTGACGGTTTCAACGGGCGATACGCCGCGCGTGAGCGATAAGGATCGCGTCCATGTTGAACAATTGAGCCCACGCTTCATTCGCGTCTCGATGAAGTTCGGCTATATGGAAACACCGAACGTACCGCGCGGTCTTGCGATTGCCCGTAAACATGGTTGGGTGTTCGATATCATGTCGACATCGTTCTTCGTCTCACGCCGGTCGATCAAAGTGGCGGCGCAATCAGGGATGCCGATTTGGCAAGATCAGCTCTTCATCGCCCTGGCGCGTAATGCCTATGATGCGACGAGCTACTTCCAGATTCCGACCGGACGTGTCGTGGAAGTCGGCACGCAGGTTTCGGTGTAAGTCTTATTGATGAAATCAGCGCGGCGTTATGCGCCGCGTAAAAACTGATCGCGATGCGGCCATGCCTCTTGCGTCGGCAGGAATATGCGGATCGTATCGCCAACGGCAATTTCACCACCGTGTTCGGTAAAGGCAACGACGCCGCGCTTCTTCATCGCGAGCTTCGGGACTGACAGGCCCTTGCCCGGATGATGGCGCTCAATCACCTCTGCCGGATATTTGCAAGGATGATTTTCGAGATCGACAATCACCGTGGCGCCTGATGAAAACATCAAACGCGAGCCGGGCGGCAACAAGGTGAAATCCGGAATATCTTTGATAAGAAGATTAGCGCCGATCCATTCTGGCTTTACCTCAGGAATATCCATGCGGGTTGCCACATCGGCAAGATCTTCAACTGAGGCAATTGAAAATTGACGGCTGTTGAAAATATCAATGCCGCGCTTGTATTGCGTCAAGGTGCGGCTGTCGGATGGACGCGTGCGGCCGGAATGACAATCACCCACAACGCCATCAAGCGTTATTTCGAGGCGAGTGCGCGCGACTTTTTCAAGGCCCGAATTGCGATCAGGTGACAGATAACATCCGACGACATGCCCGACGCAGGAAATTTCTTTAAGCTGAGCCATCGCGCTTTCTTTCGTGTCTCCTAACGCGGTTTGCGATCGCGCCAGCGTTTCATCAACATTTCAAGCTCGAGATCGGGCTCTTTTGGGATTGTGACTTCGAGTGTGGCGAGTAAATCGCCCGCACCATCTTCTGCCGGAACGCCTTTGCCGCGTAAGCGCAAGGTTTGCCCGCTTGAACTATAAGGCGGTATCGATAGGTCAACAGCGCCTTCAAGCGTCGGTACGCGCACGCGACCGCCCAACACCGCATCCTCAAGCGGAATTTGCACGCGTACTTTCAGATTTTTTCCATCGACCTGAAAGCGATGATCTTGTGCGATGTGAATTGTAACATAGGCATCGCCTGGCGGCCCGCCTGCGGGGCTCGCGTGGCCTTGTCGTTTTAAGCGGATCACTTTGCCTTCCGTCACACCGGCAGGCACTTTAACTTCGATGGTACGCCCTGTGGGGAGAGAGACACGCGTCGTCGTGCCTGAAAGAGAGTCGGCGAGCGAGATCTTCGCAACGACCTTGATGTCCGGTCCGGGCTCGGGGCCACGCTTTTTAGCACGCGCATCGCCAGCGCCTGACCTAAAAAAATCAGCGAAGAGATCGGATGCATCAAAGCCCTGACCGCCAAAGCCTGCGCCGCCAAACGGGCCACCAGAGAAACCGCCCGCGCGGCCTGACCGTGCCCCGCCAAAGGGTCCGCCGCCAAAGCCGGCGCCGAAAGGTGCGCGCGGCTTGCCTTCGGCATCAATCTCGCCGGCGTCAAATTGTTTGCGTTTTTTGCCGTCGCCCAGAATTTCATAAGCCGAATTCAATTCAGCGAATTTATCCTTGGCCTGCGGGTCGGTCTTGTTGCGGTCCGGATGAAGCACTTTCGCCTGTTTGCGGAAGGCCTTTTTGATATCATCCTCGCTCGCAGTCTTGCCGACGCCGAGGATGGAATAAGGGTCACGCATGAAGCAGGTCCTGACGCATTCATTTCCGAGAGGGTCGGAACGAATTATGTTTGACCTCTATTTAAGCGCCGCTTCCCCGCTGTGCAATGCGAGGGCGTCACGAAGTCAGCTTTTTTGCGAAGCTGTATCGACGATGTGCCATGCCCCGGCCATTGTCCGGCAGGCTGTGCCTTTGGTCGTTTGAGGCTCTTTGCCCGTTGTCTTGATATCGGCTTCGAAGGCGCGGCAGAGATCGCCTTCACGCATAAAGGCGATGCCAAGCGCGCGGAAGGATCCCTTGCTGCCGCTTGTCCCGCTCCAAAGAACGGACGTTCCCGCATTATCCGGCCCGAGCGCGGAGGCGAGGGCGGCATAGGCCTCGTTCCAATCGCTTGCGGTCAGCGAGGGCGAGAGCGCGGCAGCATCCGAGCGGATGGCGCTCGTGTAAAGCGGACCCCGATCGGGCATAAATTCCGAGAAGATGGGTAAAGTCGACCCGCAGCCTGATAGCGCGAGCAGCGACGAGACGGCCAGAAGCCGACTGAAAGGCCGGAGGCTCCGGCGGGCAAATTGAAGAAAAACCATTGGCAGGGTTACGCCGTATGTCCTATGCGACCTTCTGGCCACGCCGGAGCATTAGAATCGTGAAAAGTTTAACAGATGGTGACTTTACTGAAGCCGCAGAGCCTTTTGCTCTGTTTGAGCGCTGGTTTTCTGACGCCACGGCTTCAGAACTCAATGATCCCAACGCTATGGCGCTTGCGACCGTCGATCCGGACGGGCTGCCCAATGTCCGCATGGTTTTGATGAAAGGCTGGGATGAGGCGGGCTTTGTGTTCTACACCAACACCGAATCAGCCAAAGGGCGCGAATTGCTGAGCGGCAAAAAAGCCGCGCTCGTCCTCCATTGGAAGAGCCTCAGGCGGCAGGTGCGCGTGCGCGGGCCGGTCGAAACGGTGAGCGACGCCGAGGCGGATGAGTATTTCCGCTCCCGCCCCCGGGACAGCCGGATTGGCGCTTGGGCGAGCCAACAATCCCGTCCGCTCGAAAGCCGTTTTGCCCTTGAGAAAGCAGTCGCGACGAATGCTACAAAATATGCGATAGGGGATGTGCCGCGTCCGCCGCACTGGACCGGTTTCCGCATCCGTCCCGTCGAAATCGAATTTTGGCAAGACAAACCGTTTCGCCTGCATGACCGTGTTGTCTTCCGCCGTTCCGCGCCGGAGGGTGGATGGAACAAGTCCCGTCTCTATCCCTAACCTGATTTTGATCCTGCTTTTTGTTTTTTGCGTTTGAAGGAATTTTTCTATGACACAGACCGGCGAAAACGCCCCGCGCCGCACGATGCTCCTCACCGGAGCTAGTCGCGGCATCGGTCACGCGACCGTAAAGCGTTTCTCCGCTGCGGGATGGCGCGTGATCAGTTGTTCACGGCAAGCTTTCCCCGAAAATTGTCCGTGGGAAATGGGCGCGCAAGATCACATTCAGGTTGATCTCGCTAATCCGCAAAACACCTTCGAAGCGATTGCTGAAATTAAACGTCGTCTTGAAGATGGACGCCTTGATGCGCTCGTGAACAACGCCGCGATTTCTCCGAAAGGCGAAGGGGGTTCGCGTTTGGGTGCGATCAACACGGAATTTGATACGTGGAGCACCGTGTTTCAGGTGAATTTCTTCGCGCCCGTTATGTTGGCGCAGGGCTTGATCGAGGAGCTCAAAAAAGCAAAGGGCTCTATTGTGAATGTCACATCGATTGCTGGTTCGCGCGTTCATCCTTTCGCGGGTGCGGCTTATGCGACATCGAAAGCCGCTCTTGCGGGTCTGACGCGCGAGATGGCGGCGGACTACGGCCCGCTCGGTGTCCGTGTGAATTCTATTTCACCGGGTGAAATCGATACATCTATTCTCTCGCCCGGCACCGATAAGATCGTGGCGCAGATTCCGATGCGTCGTCTTGGCACGCCGGAAGAAGTGGCGAAGGCAATTTATTTCTTGTGCACGGATCAATCGTCTTATGTGAATGGTGCAGAAATTCACATCAATGGCGGTCAGCACGTCTGAATTTATTGTTCCATGAGTGATCGTCTTTATCCGAACCGTCCGATTATCGCCGCGTCGATCGCGGTGTTTCGTGACGGCAAAGTGTTGCTTGCTGCGCGGAAAGAAACCGCTTTAAATCCAGTTTATTCTTTGCCCGGCGGTCTCGTCGAAATTGGCGAGACCTTGCAGGAAGCGGCTCTGCGCGAATTGCAGGAAGAGGTCGCTGTTGAAGCGCGTATTACAGGCTTCATCGATCATGTTGAATTCATCGAGCGCGATCATGATGAAAAAGTGAAAAGACATTTTGTCGTGAACGCGTTTGTGGGCGAATGGATTGCTGGTGAAGCCATGACGGGACCTGAAGCGCCGCACGTAATGTGGGCTGATCCGCAGGCACTTGGAGGGATAGCCACGACAAAAGGCTTGAGTGTTATTCTCGACAAAGCCGTTGCGCTTAGGCGGCGTTGAGTCTGCCTGTGCGTGACGCGAAATTTTTTATTTCACACCAACGCGCAAGCCGGGTGACGGGCGCTCTTGCAACACATCGCGTCGAAAGCGAAAAAGTGCTGCAGGTCGCCCCCGCGTTGTAGTCTGTTGACCAGTCGGCTCGACAAGAGCCGATGTTTCAACAAGACGTCTGAAGTTTTGTTTATGCACATGACGGCCAGATATTGATTCCAGCGTTTGCTGCAAAGACGTTAATGTAAAAGTCGACGCCATCAATTCGAACACAACGGGACGATATTTGAGCTTGGCCCGCAAGCGGCCCATTGCGGTGGCCAAGATGCGGCGATGATCATGGCGCATCGGTAAACCAAAACGACGGGCCGTCTTTTCATCAAGACCGCCGGGGCGTCCATCACGGATCGCTTCAAACACAAGACCCGCCTCGTAAAGCAGCTCATACCGATCAAGAACTTTTTCCTCATCCCAAGGTGAGGGATCAATCCCGAAGGCAAGTCGGAATCGTTCAAAACGCGATAAAGCGCGTTGATGCGGATCGGCGCGTTCGGCCTCTTGATCGGAGGCCCACGCGGAAAGGCGCGGAACGATTTCACGATCAAGAATGGCGGGTCGCCCCTCTCGCCAGTCTTCCCATGGAAAATAAGAATACCAAGGCTTAAACGCGGCTGGATCGGCACCATCATCGCCCTGCGTGGCGATCCGCGTGAGCGCAAGATAACCGATCGAGACGACATGCGGCGCGCGATCATCGGGACGTGTGTGTCGACCGCGATCAGCAAATGTATAAAGCTGCTCGACATAGCCGAGCGATACGCCCGCTTGCGCCGTTACGAAATCACGCAAGGCAATTTCAAGTGTGCGATGCGCGAGCGGATCGAAATTGCCATAAGGCAAACCGTCACCATCACGATCAGACCGTGCGACCAGAATTTGTGGCTGTCCGCGCGTGACAGCAACAACGGCTGCCGCGAGGCCAATTTCAATTGGTGTTTCGGAGTGGCGGTCTGTCATGGTTGATTAGTCATAGACCAGTTCAAACGGTGTGCCTTCAAACGCATCCGCGCCGCGACCAATAGCGGAAATCGCTTTGATCATGCGGCCGTCGCGATTGAGCAGTGAATCAGCAAGCGTGATCAAGCGCGGATTTGGTGTTGCACTGGGGGCGGCCGCACGCAAACGCGTTGCGAGATCGTCTTCCCCTAATTGAGGATTGAGGATGCTGGCGGTGATATAGGCGGCAGCGGTTGAACGGCTGATTCCGGCCCAGCAATGAATAACAAGGGGCGCTTGCCGATCCCAAGCTTTGATAAAGGTGATCAATCTTTCGACATGCGCGGTGCCGGGAAGAATGTGACCATCGAGTGGTTCGGTGATGTCGCTCGCAATCAAACGGAGATGCTGCTCTTCAGGAATGCCTTCGGGGCGAATGACACCCGCAGCATCGCTGAGCAAGGTGACCACATGGCTTGCACCGGTTTTTTCGACCGTTTCTTCAAGACGCGAGAGCGAACACACATGAAGCCTTGGCATGATCTTAAAATCCTTAACCCTAGAAACTCTTAACCGAGCAGCGTCGAAAAGCGATCAAGAAATGCAAGTTTGGCTTTCTCGGAAGGCAGAGGCTCTAATAATTCTGCTTGGAGTGAAATGCCCTGAGGTGGCGCACCAAAAATGCCGTGGGCATCGTGTTCATTAAATCCCGCCAATGTGACGGCTTCGTGATAGGCGGCCACACCATCAGCTTGTTTGATCGCCAGCGTGAGCGATGTCGTTAGGTTTGCGGAAAGGCCAAAGCGTAAATGGATGGCGGCCAATAAACGGTTCTCAACCGATTTATAATCGCCGCCGATTACCGCTTTGAATGGGGAGATCATATCACCCACAACATATTCAGGCGCGTCATGAAGAAGGGCCGCTCGTCGCTCTTCATGCGGAGCATCGGGATTCAAGACACAAAAGATCGCTTCGACGAGCAGGGAATGCTGCGCAACCGAGAAAGCATTAACCCCTTTGGTTTGCCCATTCCATCGTGCGACGCGGGATAAGCCATGGGCGATGTCCTCAATCTCGATATCGCCCGGTGAGGGATTAAGAAGATCAAGACGCCGCCCCGACAACATCAATTGCCAAGCGCGCGGAGGCGAAGCCCTGACGCTCATCGCCCCTTAAGCTCCAAGCTTTTCACTTCTTCATGGCGAAAGCAGTCGACCAGATGATCATTGACGATGCCGGTTGCCTGCATAAAGGCATAAATAATCGTCGGTCCGCAAAATTTGAATCCGCGCGCTTTCAAATCTTTCGACATTTTTTGCGAATGCGGCGATTCAGTTGGAATATCGGTCATGCGCTTGGGATTTTTTGAAATTACACGACCATCGGTGAAGCCCCAAATATAATCGGAGAAGCTGCCCCGTTCTTGGATATCAAGATAGAGCTTGGCGCTGGCAATCGTGCCTTCGATCTTGCCACGATGGCGAATGATGCCTTCGTTCTTTAAAAGCGTTTCGATCTTCTTCGGCGTATAGCGCGCAATCTTTTCAGGATTGAAGCCATCAAAGGCTTTGCGGAAATTGTCGCGCTTCCGCAAAATCGTAATCCAGCTTAAACCCGCCTGAAATCCGTCGAGAATGAGTTTTTCAAACAAAGCGCGGTCATCATATTCCGGCACGCCCCATTCTTCATCATGATAGGCGACATAGAGCGGATCAAATCCGGGCCAGGGACAACGCTTTTTGCCATCGTCATGCGTGCGAACGCGAATTTCTCTTTCAGCCATGGGACGAAGTCTCGCTCAAATCATTTATTTTGAAATTCATGAACTCACGTTTTTCGACCTGAAACACAAGTCCGCCGGCGTGAAGCGCCTCACCGGATTTTAGCGCTTCAGCAACTCGATCGATCCGAAGCCGCGCGAGAGCATGGCCGTTCTGAGCCCCTGATCCGATCATGCCAATGAGACGATCGCCGGCAAAGGCATCGCACCCTTCGGGTGTTGAAATGCCTTCGATAAAAGTAACCGGTACGCAACGCGTCCGCGCGGTGGAGCGATGCTCCATGCGCGAAACAACTTCTTGCCCGACATAGCAGCCTTTTTTGAAATCAACGCCGTGCAAGCAATCCATCAGGCTTTCATGCGGGAACGTGTCGCCATAGATAAAATCACGCCCGCCCATCGGAACACCAAGTGCAATGCGATGCGCGTCATAATCCGCGACCGTCGCATTGGGGTTGGTCAATTGATCACGCGTGACAATCGCGCGCCATCCAAGCGCAGAAAGACGCGGGTCTTTGTAGGACAGACCAACCGACGGCGTTGCCTCGTTCCAACCGGCTAGGACGATGAAGTCGTTTGTCCTATCGGTCAGTGTAATCTGCGCGCGTAAACGATAGAGCGTGAGCTTCTTGAGAAAATCTGCAGCAAGCGCTTGAGGGCAGTCGATCAGATATCCGTCTTCCGTGCGAAGAACAAAAAAATCGACTATGATTTTTCCCTGCGGCGTCAGGAGCGCACCGAAACGCGCAGTGTTGAGCGGCAAAGCGCCCACCGTCACGGTGATCAGATTATCGAGAAAGGGGCCCGCCTCCGCGCCGCTGACGCCGAGAACCGCGCGATCGGGTAATACACAAGAGCCCATCATCCCCCACTTTCCGGAACCGTCTGCCTCCGTTAGGTAGGACGGGACGATCTTCATCTCAAGCGGTTCCTGCCCGTTCGGAGTGCGACACATGGCCGAAACATTCGACAAATTGTTCAAGGGCGGCACGGTCGTCAATCAGGATGGCCGCATCGTGGCCGATATCGGCGTTAAAAACGGCCGCGTCGTGGCGCTCGGCAATTTTGATCCCACAAGCGCTGGGGAGACGGTCGATTGCACCGGCCTTCATATTTTGCCCGGTGTGATCGATACACAGGTGCATTTTCGTGAGCCGGGGCTCACGCATAAGGAAGACCTCGAATCAGGATCACTTGCTGCCGTCATGGGCGGTGTCACGGCGGTCTTCGAAATGCCGAACACTGATCCGCAAACAACTGACGCCGCAACACTGGCCGATAAAGTGAAACGCGGCACCCATCGCATGCATTGCGATTTTGCGTTCTGGGTGGGTGGCACGCATCAGAACGCGCGACACGTGACCGAGCTTGAAGCTTTGCCAGGCGCAGCCGGAATCAAAGTTTTTATGGGATCATCTACGGGTTCGCTGCTCGTTGAAGATGATGAAGGCGTTGCCGCGATTTTGAAAAATACGCGGCGTCGCGCGGCTTTTCATTCCGAAGATGAAATGATTCTGCGTGAACGCAAGAATTTACGTGTTGACTGCGATCCGTCATCGCATCCCGTGTGGCGTTCACCCGAGGTGGCGATGCGCTGCACGGAACGTCTCGTGCGGATTGCGACTGAAGCGGGCGCGCGTATTCATGTGCTGCATATTTCTACTGCCGAAGAGATCGACTATCTCCGTCATCATAAGGATGTCGCGAGCTGCGAAGTGACACCGCATCACCTCACGATTGATGGCGATGAGGCCTATCGTCGGTTGGGGACACTCGTACAGATGAATCCACCGGTGCGCGGTAAAACTGTGCGTGATGCGCTGTGGCGGGGTGTTGCGAATGGCACCGCTGATATTTTGGGCTCTGATCACGCGCCGCATACACGCGAAGAAAAAGCAAAGCCCTATCCAAATTCACCCTCTGGCATGACGGGTGTTCAAACGCTTGTCCCGATGATGTTGGACCATGTGAATGCGGGGCGTCTCACGCTTGAACGGTTTGTCGATATGACAAGCGCTGGCCCGATGCGGCTCTTCGGTATTGCAGGCAAGGGCCGTATCGCTTCAGGATTTGATGCCGATTTCACAATTGTTGATTTAAAACGCCGCGCTCACATTAGCGATCAATGGATCCGGTCGAAATGTGGCTGGACGCCTTATGATGGCGTGAGTGTTACAGGCTGGCCCGTGGGCACAATTGTGCGGGGGCATCGTGTGATGTGGGAAGGCGATCTCGTCGCACCCGCGCGCGGTGAAGCTGTGCGGTTTCATGAGACCTTGCCCAAGCAATAAAAAACCCCTCTCTTGCGAGAGGGGAGGTTGGGAGGATCCGGTAACGCCCTAACGACACGTGCCCTTTTTGGCGCGCGCTATAAAGCGTAAAATTATTTCAGGCCGAGAATGCTTTCGGCGCTGACATAAGGCAGCTTCAACGCTTTTGACACCGGTTCGCAGGTCACGTGACCTTCATGCACATTGAGGCCGTTACGAAGATGCGGATCATCGATCAGCGCTTTCTTCCAGCCCTTATTAGCGAGCGCGAGCGCGAAAGGCAGCGTGCCATTGTTGAGCGCGAATGTTGATGTGCGCGCAACAGCACCCGGCATATTCGCCACGCAATAATGAATCACACCATCAACGACATAAGTCGGGTTGGCATGGGTTGTCGCTTTCGACGTTTCGCAGCAACCGCCTTGATCGATGGCGACATCGACGATCACAGAACCTTGTTTCATCGTTTTCAGCATTTTCTTGGTGATGAGCTTTGGCGCTGCGGCACCAGGGATCAACACGCACCCGATAACCATATCGGCCGTCTTCACCATGTCTTCAACCGCTTGGCGGGTTGAATAGACCGTACGCACGGCGCCGTTGAATTGAACGGCAATACGCTTCAACACATCAACTGAGCGATCAACAACGGTGACATTCGCGCCCATGCCGAGCGCGATCTGCGCGGCATGCGTACCCGATACGCCGCCACCAAGGACAACGACATTCGCTGCCGGCACACCCGGTACGCCACCGAGCAGAATACCGAGACCGCCTTGGGCTTTCTCGAGGCAATGCGCACCCATTTGCGGTGCGAGACGACCGGCAACTTCCGACATCGGTGTCAGAAGCGGCAAGCCACCCGCTGCCGAGGTGACGGTTTCATAAGCAATGCAGGTTGCACCGGATTTGATGAGATCTTTGGTTTGCGCCGGATCGGGCGCGAGATGGAGATAAGTGAAGAGGATCTGGCCTTTTCTCAGCCGGGCGCGTTCGGCCGCCTGCGGTTCCTTAACCTTCACGATCATGTCCGCTTTCGCGAAAATCTTTTCGACATTCTTTTCGATCGTGGCGCCAGCGGCGACATAATCCGCGTCCGTACAGCCCGCGCCGAGGCCGGCACCAGCTTCAACGATGACTTTATGACCCGCATGAATGAGCTCGGAGACCGAATTCGGTACAAGTCCCACGCGGAATTCATTGTTCTTAATCTCTTTTGGAACGCCAATAAGCATCAAACCCTCCCCCTTTTCGGCCCTTTGGCCGCGTTGGGGAGAGACTTTCACGAACTCGACGGCACTTCATGCGAAATTGCGCTCGCCAGGATCGTCAAATTCGAATAATATTTGCTGAAATTAATTTTTATCGGAGAATTATTCGAATGATTGAGATCGACGCGCGCGATCGTGCGATTCTCCGGATCCTGCAGGACAATGCCGGCATGACCAATGCGGAACTTGCCGAGCGGGTCAATTTATCGCCCTCAGCCTGTTTACGGCGGGTGACTTTGCTCGAAGAGCGCGGGCTCATGCGGGCCAAGGTGACACTGCTTGATGAAGATGCGGTCGGGCTCTCCGGCACGGCCTTTATCTCGGTGACGCTTGACCAGCAGGGGCGGGACAGTCTCGACCATTTTGAAGCGGCCGTGGCGGCGCATTCGGAAATACTCGAATGTTATCTCATCGCCGGGAGCGCCGACTATCTCCTGCGTGTCGTTTATGCGGATACGGCCGATTTTGAGCGGATCCACCGCGCCGTGTTGACGCGGTTGCCGGGTGTTGTCCGTGTGCAATCGACTTTGGCGCTCAGGACGGTGAAGCGGACCACAGCCTTGCCGATCTGACTGCTTGCCTTTGCGTGCGGCTTTGCCCGATAGTTATCGGGCAAACATTATTGGAGCGTTGAGTCGCGTGGCCCCGTCTATTCCCCCTGATATTGCTGATCTCCCCTTCGAAAAGGCTCTGGCCGAGCTTGAAAACATTGTCGGTCGTCTTGAGAAAGGCGATGTGCCGCTTGAGGAATCGATTTCGCTCTATGCCCGCGGCGATGCGTTACGTGCGCAATGCGAGGCGCTCTTGAAAAAGGCCGAGGCAAAAATCGAGAAAATTGCGCTCGATTCACAAGGTAAGCCGACCGGAACAACACCGCTCGACGGCGAATAACTGCATGGCCGCAAGCGCGCGCTTGCATGATGCTGTGTCCATTATGATACGCGGGTTCCGTTATTTTTTCTGCTTTGGCCAAAAAAGTCCAATCGGGCAGAATAATGTTCTGCGAAAGAGAAATTTTGAGCATAATTTTTCATCTGCGCATCGAC
>CANGSG010000030.1 GCA_947456435.1 Hyphomicrobiales bacterium | reverse complement strand
TTATCAAAAAGCGGCTTGGCCACCTCAAGACAAAATATGTGCTTGAGCCCGGGCGATTACTCGTGGCCAATGCCGGTATCTTGGTGACAAAAGTCATTTATATGAAAGTCGGTGACGGTAAAAATTTTGTTATCGTCGATGCGGCGATGAACGATATTATTCGTCCGACACTTTACGAAGCCTATCATGATATCAAGCCTATTCGAGAGCCTTCGTTTGCGGAACAACGCATCGTGGCGGACGTCGTTGGACCTGTTTGTGAGTCAGGGGATTACATTGCGCTCGGACGTGATCTTCCGCAGACAGAAGCGGGAGAACTTTTGGCTGTGATGTCGGGGGGCGCTTATGGCGCCGTACAATCCGGTACGTATAATTCTCGTCCGCTGATCCCAGAAGTTCTCGTGAAAGAAAACGCCTATGCTGTCATTCGTCCACGCCCAACTTATGACGCGATGTTGGCACAAGATCATCTTCCCGATTGGCTGAGCTGAGAGAGATCGATCCTTGATCGTAAAAAATCCGTCCCGATCACAACAGACCTCGACGGATCAGAGTGGGGCCGCGCTCACACAAGAGAGCCGTGATCAAGATCGTGTTCCCGGAAAATTACGCCTAGCCCTTTTTGTTTCTCGTGCTTTGCTTTTGACTGAACGGCTTTGGCCCTATGCCAGCGCCGTATTTATCGTCATTGCGCTTTTTGTGATTTACGCTTGGTCTAATATACCGTCAGCTTTCCCAGTATCCTTACGCTTTGTGATTCTCGGCGCGTTTGTGCTCTCGATTCTCACGATTATACGAAAAGCAGCACTGATCAATCGCCCGACGCCGCGCGATGTCATTCGCCACGTGGATGATACTTCCTCTCACGCACATCGTCCGGCGCAAACCTTACTCGATCAACCCACCGCTTCGTCGTCGGCCGTGGCAAATGTTCTTTGGCGTGCTCATCAAAACATTGCGCGCGAACAAGCGCGATCACATATCGTTGCGCAATGGCGCTCCGATCTTGCTGATCGCGATCCCTATGCACTGCGCTATCACATCCTTATTCTGGCTGTTGTCGCGGGTCTTCTCGCGGGACCTGATAGACTTTCACGCTTGGCGATGGCTTTCTCCATCAAAGATCAGAGCACCGCGCTCACAATTCCGTTTGAGGGATGGATCGATCCGCCTGTTTATACAGAAGTGCCACCACTCTTTCTTCAGTTCGCATCTTTAGGCGGCGACCGTACACTCTCACACCACGTACCGGTTGGTTCCGTTCTCGTTATTCGTAGCCGAATAGAAGACACGGTTTCGTTCTCAAAAAATTTGAATTTCGAAGAGATCAAAACAACGAAATCGGAGAGCCAAACTCAAGAGAGGCGATGGCGTATCAAAGGCGATGGCGTGTTCACGATTGAAAGCACTGACCAGTCTCCGGTGGCGTTATCTATCACAACAATTCCCGATCTTCCGCCCATCGTCACCTTCAGTGGCGTTAAAGATGAAAAGCGAGGATCACTCACGCTCTCTTATCTTTTGAGTGATGATTACGGATTTAAATCCGCCGAATTTCGTGTGCTTGGTCGGGTTGCAAAAAGCGGTGAAGCAAATGATGAAGGCGATCCCTTAATTGCGCCGCCCCATCTAACTTTGCCTTTGCCCCGTCGCGCGAAAGAGATCAGTGCCGAGTTTAAAATTCTTTCCTCAATGATTCCGCCGGCTTGGCAAGGCACAGATGTAAGCGTTGAATTGATAGGCGAAGATGAAGGCGGACAAATTACAAAAACAACGCCCTTCACACTCACACTGCCTGATCGCTCCTATACGTCGCTTCTCGCCCGTGCGCTGAATGAACAGGGAAAGATTCTTCTGCAAGATGCGAAGAAGAAGCCTGTCGTTGTCAGCGATCTTTCAATTCTCTCGCAGAATCCGGAATTGTTTGGTGTTCCGGTCGGATCGCATCTTGGCCTTCGTTTGACACGGCAAGATATTGAAGAGGCCAATACGGGGGGCACTCTACGTGCCGCCGGTGAATCGCTTTTGACCTTGGCAGAGACTGTTGATCAGTCATTCAAAAGTGATACGCGGCGCGCGCTTGATGCTGCCCGTGAACGCTTGCGCGAGGCAATTGACCAAAAGGCCGATAAGGATACTTTGCAGGAACGGCTCAAGGAATTTCGTGAGGCTCTGGATCGCTATCTCGAAGATTATACAAAGCGCGCTTTGAAACAGAAGCCACAACCTGAGAAGCCATCATCGCAAGCCCGCCCGCTTCGCCAGAAGGATTTAAATTCACTGCTCGACCGCATGGGTGAGCTTATGAAGAAGGACGGTGAAGTCGATCCGCTTCTCCAATCTCTTGAAGCGATGCTTGATGCACTGCAATCGAGCGAGTCCAATCCGCAAATCACGGAGGGCGATCCTTCGTCCGATTCGGAGAACGCTTTGGAGGGGATGATCCGCGATCAGCAAAAGCTACGCGATGAAACATTTCGTGAGTCGAATAGAGGCGAACCGGGTGATCAGGGCGCGCTCAAAGATCGGCAGCAAGGTCTGCGTGACGCTCTTCAACAATTGAAAGAGGCGCTTCAGAAACAAGGAATGCCCGGTGGTGAGGCTCTTAACGATGCTGAGCAAGCGATGCGCGATGCGGAATCGTCTCTCGGTGAGGGTGATGGGCGGAATGCGGTTCGCCAGCAAGAGCAAGCGCTCAAATCTTTGAGGCGTGGCGCTAAAGCGCTTGCTGAGGCACAGGATCCGAATGGCAAAGGACAAGGCCAGCCTGGTTCTGCAACGGGGCGTAAGGACGCCGCAACGCAGAAAGATCCCTTCGGCCGGGATGTCGGAAAAGGGTCGGCGGATGAGGATCTCAATCAGGATTTTCGGACCGGCTCAGAACAAAATCGAAAGTTGCTCGATATCCTCAAAGAGCTTCAATCACGTTCGGGCGATCCCGCACGCCCCGTTGAAGAGCGCGATTATTTGAAACGCTTGCTTGATCTTGAGTCGAGCCGCTAGAGAGACACGCAGACGCCGCGTTTACTGTTAAAGGGCCATAATGCTTCGTAGATTATATGATTGGGTTGTGGCCTTGGCCGATCGGCCGGGCGCACCATGGGCGCTCGGGCTCGTCGCTTTTACGGAAAGTTCGGTTTTCATTGTGCCTCCCGATGTGTTGTTGGCGCCGATGGCTTTAGCGCGCCCCGAACGCGCGTGGCGTTACGCCTTTATTTGCACGATGGGCTCTGTGCTCGGCGGCATTGTCGGTTATCTCATTGGTCACTTATTGTTTGATACGGTCGGGCTTTGGATTCTTTCGCTCTATGGCTATGCGGATAAAGTAACGACCGTCAAAGAAGCCTATGCTCAATATGGTGCGGCTCTGATTTTGCTGAAAGGGCTGACACCGATTCCCTATAAGCTTGTCTGTATTGTATCAGGCGCGTTGGATTATAATTTTCCACTCTTTGTTGTTTTGTCTTTGATCACGCGTGGTGCCCGCTTTTATATTTTGGCGGGATTGCTTAATCGATTTGGTGGCCCGATGCGCGGCTTTATTGAGCGCCGTCTGGGTCTTGTTTTGTTTGTTGTAACAGCGCTTACAATTTTAGGAATCATCGCTGCGGCAAAACTCGCTTGAGGAGATTGTGAACAATGTCTTTGAGACAATGGAACTTCGCTTATCTCGCTGCCCTTGCTGTCGTGCTTGGGTCTCTCGCAATTATCAGTGGGGCATGGTTCATTGAATTGGTGCTGGGCATTAAGCCTTGCCACCTTTGTCTCATTGGTCGTCTTCCCCATTATTTCGGCATTCCCGTTGCCGTCGCGGCGGCAATGCTCGCGCGCGCGCCTCAAAAACATCGCTTAGCACAAACACTTCTTGTGCTGACTGCAGCAATTTATCTCATCGGCACGGGCATTGGCGGTTATCATGCCGGTGTTGAATTTGGCGTATTTCAGGGACCAACCGATTGTACGGGATCGTTGTCCCAACCACCATCAATGGATGATTTCTTAAAGCAACTCGAAACGGTGAAAGTCATCCGTTGTGATGAAGTGGCCATGCGTATCTTCGGCCTCTCACTCGCCGCTTGGAATGCGTTGATTTGTTTTGGATTGACTCTTGTTGCTTCAATCGGTGCACAGGCACGCCGATAAAAAGAGATACATCTCTTACGGTTCGAGCTCGGAATCCCAATAAAGATAATCGAGCCAGCTTTCATGCAGATAATTGGGCGGGAACAAACGCCCATTTTGATGCAGGTCGTAAACAGTCGGCGCATAAGGCTGTTGGCGCGGATACATCTTCACCTGGTTTGGCAATTTATCGCCTTTAGACAAATTGCAAGGGGAGCATGCCGCCACAACATTTTCCCACTCCGTTTGCCCGCCCTTCGAACGGGGAATGACATGGTCGAACGTGAGCTCGTCCCGCGCGCCACAATATTGGCAAGAGAACCGGTCACGCAGAAACACATTGAAGCGGGTGAAGGCCGGACTCCGTGAAGGCGGAATATAGGATTTGAGCGAGACAACCGAAGGCAGGCGGAATTCAGCGCCGGGGCTACGGATCGTCTTGTCATAAAAGGAAACGATATTCACACGCTCAAGAAACACGGCCTTGATCGTGTCCTGCCAGTTCCACAGAGACAGCGGATAGTAGCTCAATGGCCGATAATCGGCATTGAGGACCAGCGCCGGACAAGCTTCCGGCGAAACAGGTGGCGAAACGTGGATCGTCAACGGACCAGCTCCTCCTGTCGAAAAGACCGAATCTTAGCGACGGGGATAGTCTAATGGCCCTGTGACAGGATTGTGAAGCCCTGATTTTACGTGTTTCGTCCCTTACAGGGGATGTTTTAACGCGTAGGGACCGGCGTCTCGCCGCGGTAGTCGTAAAAGCCGCGTCCGACTTTGCGGCCGAGCCAGCCCGCTTCGACATATTTCACGAGCAGTGGACAAGGGCGATATTTGGAATCGGCCAACCCCTCATGGAGGACCTGCATCACCGAAAGGCAGGTATCGAGACCGATAAAATCGGCAAGCTGCAGCGGGCCCATCGGATGATTGGCGCCAAGGCGCATCGCCGTATCAATCGCCTCAACCGAACCGACACCTTCGTAAAGCGTGTAAATCGCTTCATTGATCATCGGCAGCAAAATACGATTGACGATAAAGGCCGGAAAATCTTCAGCCACCGTAATCGTCTTACCGAGTTTTTCGATATAGACACGCGCGGCCTCGAAGGTCGGATCCTCGGTCGCAATCCCGCGAATAAGTTCAACGAGCTGCATCTTCGGAACCGGATTCATAAAATGAATACCGATAAACCGGTCAGGCCGATCCGTGGCTGCAGCCAAACGCGTAATCGAAATTGATGACGTGTTGGTTGCGAGCATTGTCTTCGGCGAAAGCGCTTTCGACACAGACGAAAAAATCTTCCGCTTAACTTCTTCATTCTCAGTGGCGGCCTCGATAACGAGATCGCATTCACTAAAGTCAGAATAATCGGCAGCCGCTGAAATACGAGCGAGCGCAGCTTGTCGCTCGACTTCCGTCATCGCGCCTTTGGTGACGAGACGCGCGAAGTTACCGTTGATGGTGGCAAGGCCCGCAGCAATCCTATCCGCGCTGACATCATGTAGCCTGACAGAGAGTCCAGCCTGCGCGCTGACTTGCGCAATACCCGAGCCCATTTGCCCGGCGCCAATGATGCCTACGGTTTCGATTGAAACGGTCATGACCTTCATACTCCGCGCGTCGGCTCTGTCATTTCTAACAAAATATCATAAGCGAACCGGTTTGACTAACCGACTTTTGCCAATTCCTTGTCGAGCTCCGGCAAAGCCGTGAAGAGATCGGCAACAAGACCATAATCAGCAACCTGGAAAATCGGCGCCTCTTCGTCCTTGTTGATCGCCACGATAACTTTTGAGTCTTTCATGCCCGCAAGATGCTGAATGGCGCCCGAGATACCAACGGCCACATAAAGCTCTGGGGCAACAACTTTACCCGTTTGCCCGACCTGCCAATCATTCGGTGCATAACCGGCGTCAACAGCTGCGCGCGACGCACCCATCGCTGCGTTCAAACGATTAGCAACTGGCTCGATATAGGTTTTGAAATTCTCGGCGTTTGCCATCGCGCGCCCACCGGACACAATGATCTTGGCCGAGGTCAATTCCGGACGATCAAGCTTGGCAAGCGCTTCGCCTTTGAAAGACGAGATCGAAGGATTCGCAGCGGCTTGTGCCGTTTCAACAGGCGCTGAAGCACCAGCATCCGCTGCCGCAAAAGAGGCGGTACGAATGGTGAGCACTTTGATCTTGTCGGTTGATTGAACCGTCTGCAATGCATTGCCGGCATAGATCGGCCGCTCGAATGTATCGGCAGAAATCACTCGCACAACATCCGACACTTGCATCACATCAAGAAGCGCCGCGACACGCGGCATGATGTTTTTGCCCGACGTTGTCGAAGCCGAAACGATGGCTGAATAAGACGACGCCATGGAAACAATCAACGCTGCCATGGGTTCAGCCAGTTGATTGGCATAAAGCGCATCATCAACAAGAATGACTTTCGCAACGCCTGCGAATTGCGCGGCCGCATCAGCAGCGGCCCGTGCATTTTGTCCGGCAACGAGAATGGAGACGGGCGAACCAAGCGCAACAGCCGCACTCAATGCGCGTGCGGTTGTGTCCTTGATTGAGTGATTGTCGTGATCAGCGAGAAGAAGCGTAGACATCAGAACACTCCAGCTTCAGTTTTCAATTTGGAAACGAGTTCGGCAACAGAACCAACTTTAACACCGGCCTTGCGACCAGCGGGTTCAACCGTTGTGACAACTTTCAAACGCGGCGCGATATCAATAGCGAAATCAGCCGGCGTCTTTTCATCAATCGGCTTTTTCTTGGCCTTCATGATATTCGGCAATGAGGCGTAACGCGGCTCATTCAAACGAAGATCCGTTGTGACAATCGCCGGCGCTTTCAATTCGACAGTTTGCAAGCCGCCATCAACTTCGCGCGTCACTGTGATGGTGCCGTCACCAATTTCAATTTTCGAAGCGAATGTGCCCTGCGGCCATCCGAGCAACGCGGCGAGCATCTGACCGGTCGCATTCATATCGTCATCGATGGCTTGCTTGCCGAGGATCATCAATCCGGGCTGCTCTGCATCGGCGACCGCTTTCAAAATCTTGGCAACCGACAAGGGCTCAACGGTGTCATCGGTCTTCACATGAATGCCGCGATCAGCACCCATCGCCAAACCCGTTCGCAAGGTTTCAGCAGCACCGGCGGGGCCAATGGAGACAACAACGACTTCGGTCGCCTTTCCGGCTTCCTTGATTCGAAGCGCTTCCTCGACTGCGATTTCGTCGAAGGGATTCATCGACATTTTCACATTGGCGAGATCGACGCCCGACCCGTCGGCTTTTACGCGGATTTTGACATTGTAATCGACGACCCGTTTGACCGGCACAATGATCTTCATGATGCTCTTTCCAGAACCGGCTCAAGGCAGCTTGATGCTGCGCATGGCCCAAAAAAGACTGACTTTCCGCAACAAATCGGAAAGCGCTCCGGACCTAAACGGCCCAGACCATCATTGTCAACGCATCTGCAAAAAGAGACAAAAAGCGCGCGACATTCCCTATCGCGTTTCAGACATCTTATTGGATTTAGGATTAGCGGGTTTTGCCGGGCACCCACAAAACATCGTCTTCGCCGCGCCGATTCACATAACGCGAGGCCACAAAGAGGAAATCCGAGAGCCGGTTGATATAATGGAGTGCAGGCTCGCTGACAGGCTCATCCGGAAAACTGGCCAATTCCACCATCAAACGCTCAGCGCGCCGGGAAATTGTGCGGGCCAAATGAAGAGCCGCCGAGGACGCGGACCCGCCCGGCAGAATAAAAGAGCGAAGCGGTTTTAATTCACCATTCAATTCGTCGATTTCACGCTCGATCCGCTCAACCTGGGACGCGACAATGCGCAATGATGGCATACCGGTGTCACGACCCGTTTCGGGTGTGCAGAGATCAGCGCCGAGGTCGAAGAGATCATTCTGGATGCGAGAGAGCATTTGATCGACCAGCGGCTCAGCCGAGCCCGTATGAATGCGGGCCATGCCGATGGCGGCATTGGTTTCATCTACCGTGCCATAGGAGGCGACGCGAAGATCATATTTTGGACGCCGCGCGCCGGTTCCCAACGCCGTTGTGCCGTCGTCACCCGTCCGCGTGTAGATTCGATTTAATACGACCATGATATATCCGCCCTGCCGGTTCCCTAAAGCCTACGAAAACCGGACCGAAGAGGATTAAAAAGAATAGCCGAGTTTCACACCAACATTGGTGATGCCGTTATTGGGCTGGCACAAATTGGCGTTCGACATGTGCTCGGCCATAGCCATAACCGACAAACGGTCCGACAAAGGCACGCCAATTACAAAAGCTTCGCGGAAGAGCGCCGTGCAGCCGAGCTCTGACCGGTTCGAGCCGGCCGGAGGCGAGCTCGTATAGCCGTTATTTACTGATCCTCCGAGATCAGCTTCAACGAATATTCCACCCGGAAGGGTGAGCACGCCAGCAAATCCCGCATAGCCCGCGCTCGTGCGCCCTTGTGTATTGAGATCAGCACCAATTTGTGGATGGAGCGTAAAGCCGCCGGTCGAACCAAAATCAAGAGCGGGCATCAGCCACTCAATATTCGCATCAATTGTTCCGGTTTCAGCGCTCGCAATACCATGGGTCGCCGCGCCGACTCGGAACTGGCCATTTTTCAGAGTGAATTCATTGGCCGAGGCGACGCTCGCAAAGGTAAACACCGATACGAGAGCGCCAAAAATCCCAAAAGAACGGCCTAAACCAAGGCTAAAGATTGATTGAGCCACGAAATTCTTACTCCGACCTATTTCGAACTCACCCTAGCGGGGTTTCACGCGGAAGACAAAGACTAAAGCCCGCATTGCCGTGGGCTTCACGCCTCGTGGTTAAGAACTTTTCAGGTAAATCACCGCCATGACAATAACGATGGCTACAAATTGAAGAATGACGCGCCAGCGCATAAGGGTCTGCGAGAGAGAGGCGCTCCCACCTCGCACCATGTTCAGCAGTCCCAGAGCAAGAACAACGGCCACGGCTGCCACGGCTACCGGCGCCAGCCAGTCAATGAGCCACGACATACCTTCATTCATTGCCCGTCTCCGAAATCAAATCCGCGTGCGATCGATAATCTCGAACGCACTTACCGTCACATAGACGTAAAAGCCGTTCATCGTCTCGGCGGAAAACACGAATTTATCAATTTTCCCCGAGAAGCGCACGATATAGCCATTAAAGAGCGGTTCGACCAATGATCCGGCCGGCAAGGCCAGACTGAACACACTGCCCCGCATACCATCGGGATTGAGGCATTCGAACTGGGCCGTTTTGGCGCCTGTGATCAGCGGCACCTCTTTGCCATTCAAGGTCCAGGGCTTACAGACCCAATTCTTGATGATTTTGTCGGTGTAAGTCGATTTGACCTCTTCGACATAGGCGGCAAGCGCGACGCCTGATTTGTCCCGCTCCGGACCCGCTTTATGGCTGACAAAGTCCTGCCAAAGCGCCGCATAGTGATCATCAAGCATTTTCTGGTCGGAGGGCTTGGGCGCGGGATCGCTCATACAGCCCGCGAGGCCAAAGAGCAGCGCGCCCAACACCGTAACCCGGCGCAGGCGATTTCCCTGCAAAGCTCGTCCGATAGGACTGGAATTTTGAATCTTGGCGGGATATAGACCGTCCCACCTTGCCCCTATGGCGGAACTGGTAGACGCGTCCGACTCAAAATCGGATTCCGCAAGGAGTGCTGGTTCGATTCCGGCTAGGGGCACCATTTTCTACTCTCAACGTAAACGCAACCGAGAGGCTTCGCCTAACACGCGAAACCTTTCGAGTTTAATAATAGGCCTCTGGCCGTGCGCTCTTCGCCGAACCACAAGGCGCTAGCGTCACAATAAACTTCATGACAGTCTCACTGATAAAGGGGAGACGCAGTCCATGAATGAATTCATTTTTCGAAGCCTTGTCATTGGCATTGCGGGGACAGCCGCGATGGATCTTTGGGCGCTTCTCTTAAACCGACAAGCCGGCGTGCCGGCTCCGAATTGGGCTTATGTCGGTCGATGGTTCTTGCATCTTCCACGCGGCAAAATTTTTCATGCCAATATTGCAGCCTCAAAATCATTCCCGTTTGAAAGCGAAGCCGGATGGATCGCGCATTATGTGACGGGCATTGTTTATGGCGGCGCGCTTTTAAAATTCATGGGCGAAAATTATGCTCATGCGCCAACACTTCTCCCGGCGCTCATTCTCGCATGGATCACCGTTAGTGCCGGATGGTTTATTCTTCAACCGGGCATGGGCGCCGGATGGGCCGCATCAAAACGCGACAATCCATGGACGATTCGCTTTTTAAATCTTGCGTCTCATACATGTTTTGGAATTGGCATGTATTGGGGGGCGCTCTTTGCGCGCGTGATTTTGAAATAAAAAAATCAAACTCATCTTGGCAACCAAAAAGCCGCGAAGATCTCTCTTCGCGGCTTTGATATTTATACAAGTTCTTGCGTTGCTATGATTGCTTTACGCAATCACTTCATTGCCAAAGCCTTGTCGATCACAACATCGGTTGTTGCACCCGCTGGCTCTTTGGTGATGACCGGATCAGAACCGCCACCCATCAATGTCTTTACCGTGCGTTGATAGTCAGCCTGATCGAGCTTGCCGTTTGAACCTTCGGTGAGCTTGTTGATCTCTTCCATCATGCGGGTCTGATGTTTTTCGGTTTGAGCACCGGAAGCGTCATTGTCGAGAACGATCTTCGCAGCATCCTTCGGATTCTTACGAGCCCATTCCCAGCCCTTCATGGAAGCGGCAACGAACTTCGCCATTTTATCGACGAATGCCGGATCCTTCAGCTTGTCTTCCATGACATAGAGGCCGTCTTCCATGGTCGCGACGCCTTGATCTTCATATTTGAAGACGACGAGCTTGTCGGCAGGAATGCCGCCATCAATGACCTGCCAGTATTCGTTATAGGTCATGGTGGAAACGCAATCGGCCTGCTTCTGCAAGAGCGGGTCAACATTGAAGCCTTGCTTCAACACTTTCACGCCGCCTTTCGAACCATCCGTCTTGATGCCGAGTTTAGACATCCAGGAGAGGAAGGGATATTCATTGCCGTAGAACCACACGCCGAGCGTACGATCTTTCAAATCAGCCGGTGATTTGATTCCGGTTTCAGCGCGGCAGGTAAGCATCATGCCTGAGCGCTTGAAAGGCTGCGCGATGTTGACAAGCGGAACGCCCTTTTCGCGTGTCGCAAGTGCTGACGGCATCCAATCAACGACAACATCAGCACCGCCGCCGGCGATCACTTGCGGCGGGGCAATATCAGGTCCGCCTGGCTTGATGGTGACATCAAGACCGGCGTCTTTGTAAAAACCCTTATCCTTCGCAACATAGTAACCGGCAAATTGTGCCTGCGTGACCCACTTCAACTGCAAAGTGACTTTGTCAGCGGCGTGCGCCGAGGCAACGCCAAGACCCGCAAGGGCCATCATTCCCAATACCAATTTCCGCATAGTACATTCTCCCCTTTTTCGGGCCGAAGCCCCACTCACTACGCCCCCTGACGATAGGAGGCATGCCAAAACGTGACCCGCTTCTCGATGAAAGCCAAGATCCCGTAAAACAACGACCCACAAAGAGCCGCAACAACAATGGTCGCCCAGACCATGTCGATATTCATCCGCCCGACTTCGGTATTGATCCGAAAACCCATACCGACAATCGGCGTTCCAAAAAACTCAGCCACGATGGCGCCGATCAAAGCCAACGTCGAATTGATCTTGAGGCCGTTGAAAATGAAGGGCAAGGCCGAAGGCAAGCGCAAAGCGAATAATGTCTGTCCATAACTCGCCGCATAGGTTTTCATGAGATCACGTTCCATGGCGCCCGCAGCGGATAATCCTGCAACTGTATTCACGAGCTGCGGGAAGAATGTCATCACAACGACGACGGCCGCTTTCGACTGCCAGTCGAAGCCAAACCACATCACCATGATCGGCGCGACACCGACAATCGGCAAAGCCGAAACAAGATTGCCGAGCGGCAAAAGTCCGCGCTGCAAAAACGGTACGCGATCAATAAGAATCGCAACGAGAATGCCCGCGCCGCATCCGATCACATAACCACCAAGAATACCTTGGATGGTTTGCAAGAAGTCCGCGCCTAATGTGGGAAGCGAGGTAAATAATTTTCCGAGAATGGCCGACGGCGCTGGCAAAATAACCATCGGAATCTGCAAGCCGCGCGCGAGCACTTCCCACAAAATGACAAGTGTGAAGCCAAAGACAATCGGTACAGCCAAATCAGATAAAAGACGACCACGTCCGCGCGGCGCCTGCTCAGCGAGAATCACATCGACCGTGCGCCAGGATAGAAGCCAAAACGCCATTGTCGCCACATAAAAACCCCAGGCGCGAACACCTTCAGAATGCGCCAAGCTGATCAGTTCAATCGCCAAGACGAAGCTGCCGAAAGGAATGTTCCATCGTTGCGGACCCGTGACTTCCGGCCCGCCACTTTGCCGTAACGCTGTCACACCAACGATACCAAAAATCATACGCGTGATCACGTGGTCATCAAAAAGCGATACCGGCACATCATGTGTGTAAGAGCCAACAGCCGCAAAAATTGCCGCCGCTCCGCCGATGGCAAGAAGCAGATTATACCGCCCCATCAGCGTGCCCCCATTGCTTTTGTGACCGCACGATCAAGAAGCCCGACAATTGACACCAGTGCCCAGGCACAGGCAGCCGCGGCAAACAACGCAGCCCAAATTTGAATCGTTTGGCCGTAATAAGAACCCGCCAGAAGACGCGCGCCAAAACCACCATCTTCGCTCTTCGTGAGTTCAGCAACGACGGTGCCGACAAGGCTCGCAGCGACGCCCACTTTGAGGCTTGCGAAGAGAAACGGCACAGATGCCGGAATACGCAGCTTGAAAAAAGTTTGAATGCGCGAAGCCGAATAAGTGCGCATCAAATCAAGCTGCAAGGGATCAGGCGACCGTAAACCCTTCACCATGCCCACAGTGACCGGGAAAAACGACAGATAAGCCGCAATGATCGATTTCGGAACGAGGCCGGTAATATCGAACTGATTCATGATGACGATAATCATCGGGGCGAGCGCAATGATCGGAATGGTTTGCGAAGCAACAACCCAAGGCATCAGGCTCTTATCAAGGCTTCGTACATGCACCACAAGAACAGCGAGCACCATACCAAGCGTGGAACCAATCAAAAACCCAAATAACGTGGCCGACAGCGTTACATAGCCGTGAAAGATCAGGCTACGTTTTGAAGTCGGTGCGGTGTCAATGACCGTCTTATGAAGTTCAGCGAGAATTTGATCAGGCGCAGGGAGCTTCGGGCGCTCTTGCGACCAGGTGCCAATCACCAAATCTGTAAAAGTATATTTTGTGTTATTCGCGTTGGCGAAAGCATCACGCTGCATGTCACCATTTAAAGCAACAGCGCCAATATACCATAGAGCAATGATAATCGCGGATACCGCGAGGACAGGCAGAGTCTTGCCGGACCACAACGCCTTCAGCATGAGGAACACTCAATCGACATAGGAATGGCCCTCGCGCAAACCTTGCCGAACACGATTGGCAACATCGAGGAATTCCGACGTCTCCCGAATATCAAGCGTGCGATCTCGCGGGAAATTGCATTCGATAATATCGTGAATTTTACCCGGCCTCGGTGACATCACAACGATCTTTGTTGAAAGAAAAACCGCCTCAGGGATCGAGTGCGTGACGAAGACAACAGTCTTTTGTGTCTTTTCCCACAACCGTAAGAGTTGTTCGTTTAATTTGTCACGAACGATTTCATCGAGCGCACCGAAGGGCTCATCCATAAGAAGAAGTTCGGGATCAAAAGACAACGCACGCGCAATCGAAGCGCGTTGCTGCATACCGCCCGAAAGCTGCCAAGGGAATTTGTTTTCGAACCCCGTGAGATTGACGAGATCAAGCCCCTTGCGCACGCGCTCAGTGCGCTCGTCTTTCGAATAGCCCATGATCTCAAGCGGCAACCCAATATTTTTTCCAATCGTCCGCCAAGGGTAAAGCGCCGGCGCTTGAAACACATAGCCATAATCGCGTTTCAACCGCGCCTCTTCCGGTGTCATGCCATGAATGGAGATGCTTCCGCCGGTCGGGTGTTCGAGGTCGGCGATCACACGTAACAAAGTGGTTTTGCCGCATCCCGAGGGGCCGATCAGCGAAATGAAATCGCCTTTCTCTACACCAAGTGAAACATTTGAAAGCGCGTGAACAGGCCCATCATTCGTCTCGAAGGTAAGCGAGAGATCGGCAATATCAATGACGCGTGATGCGGAAGCGTTCATTCAGCGCGCTACTTTCTTCGGCTGGGTCAATTCTTTCCATGTCGCAAGCGCTTTAGATTCTGGCGGGAACGGCTTGCGAGCTACAAATTTTCCGCGCCCTGTCTTCGCCGTCACTTTACCATTCTCATAAACTATCTCGCCCCGCGAAAGTGTTGTGCGCGGCAGGCCTTTGAGCTTTTGTCCTTCAAAAACATTGTAATCAATCACGGAGACTTGCGTTGCCGCGGAAATCGTCTTCGTGGCTTCCGGGTCCCAGATCACAAGATCAGCATCCGCGCCGACAACGACGGCGCCCTTCTTCGGATAAAGATTGAGGATCTTCGCGATATTCGACGATGTCACAGCAACGAATTCATTCATCGTCAACCGACCGGTACCGACGCCATGCGTCCAAAGCACCGGCATGCGATCTTCAAGACCACCCGTGCCATTCGGAATCTTTGTGAAATCAGTGAGACCAACTTCTTTTTGTTTTGTTGTGAAGGCGCAATGATCAGTCGCCACGACTTGCAGCGAACCAGCGCGCAAACCATTCCACAAATCCTCTTGATTCTTCTTATCGCGGAAAGGCGGCGACATCACGCGACGCGCGGCATGCACCCAATCCTTGTTCATATATTCGCCTTCATCAAGCACAAGGTGTTGAATAAGCGGTTCGCCATAAACACGTTTGCCAAGTGAGCGCGCGCGCTGAATCGCTTCATGCGCCGGAATCGATGAGGTATGAACGATATAAAGCGGCACGCCCGCAGCATCAGCGAGCATGATCGCGCGGTTCGCCGCTTCACCTTCAACTTCCGGCGGGCGCGAATAGGCGTGGCCCTCAGGTCCTGTAATCCCTTCAGCAAGAAGCTTCTTTTGCAAGGCCGCGACAACATCGCCATTCTCAGCATGAACAAGCGGCATGGCACCCAGTTCTGCGCAACGACGGAATGACGAGAACATTTCGTCATCATTCACCATCAACGCACCCTTATAGGCCATAAAGTGCTTGAAGGTTGTCACGCCTTTATTGACGACATCCGCCATATCGGCACGCACCTGATCATTCCAATAAGTGATGCACATGTGATAGGAATAATCAGTTGCCGCTTTTTCAGCGCGCTTGTCCCAATCTTTCCAAGCATCCATTAAGCGTTGGCCGTTGCCGGGAATGCAGAAATCAACCACCATAGTTGTACCGCCGGACAATGCGGCCTTCGTGCCGCTTTCATAATCATCAGCGGAATTCGTACCCATAAAAGGCATATCGAGATGCGTGTGTGGATCAATGCCGCCCGGCATGATGTAGCACCCACTTGCATCGATGATATTGTCGCCCTTTAGATCGGCACCAATCGCGGTGATGCTCTCACCGTCAATCAACACATCCGCTTTATAGGTGCGGTCAGCTGTGACGATGGTCCCGTTTTTGATCACTGTTGACATGATGATTTCCCCCTCTCGCGTGTGCTCAACCGATAACTTCGGCTTTTTCGAGCACCGCATGCATGAGCACATTGGTCCCCATAGTCGCCCATTCTTGGCTTATATCTTCGGCTTCATTGTGGCTGATGCCATCAACACAGGGCGTGAATATCATCGAGGTTGGCGCAACGCGTGCGATGTAGCACGCGTCATGGCCGGCGCCTGAAACAATATCACGATGTGAGTAGCCAAAATGTTTCGTGGCACGCCGCACAGCTTCCACACAGTCTTTATCAAAAGCCACCGGCTTATAATAGAAGACCTGCTTCATCTCGTAAGTGAGACCGATCTTTTCGGCAATCTCTTTAACGCCGGCTTGAAGCGCAGCATCCATCTCTGAAAGCGTTGCATCTTCCGGATGACGGAAATCAACCGTCATAAACACTTCACCCGGAATCACATTGCGTGAATTGGGGTAAGGATTAAGCATTCCCACTGTCGCCACCGCATTTGGTGCGTGTTTTAACCCGATTGAGTTTACAAGTTCCACAATACGCGCGGCACCCAAAAGTGCATCTTTGCGGCGCGGCATCGGCGTTGAACCCGCATGGCTTTCAAAGCCCGTGAGTTTGAGTTCATACCAGCGTTGGCCTTGGCCATGCGTG
>CANGSG010000029.1 GCA_947456435.1 Hyphomicrobiales bacterium | reverse complement strand
TATTCCGCAAAATTGCGGCCCTGACGATCCTCAATTTCAACCCACCAAAGGTCAGAGTCAAACTTGACCTCTCGCGCCATGCGATCATTAATCTCAAGCGGTGTGACAGCGGGAAGAATAATGTCGAAACGTCGAACGAAATCGTCGCTATCCTCCATCCGCGGCGGTGCCGGCGCATAGAGATCATTCTGTCCATTAAGATGATCCACTGAAATAAAAATGGCGCCGGCCTCACCCGATCCACGTCGCCGCAAGACAGCCGTTGCACCAGCGATTTGTGCACGTCTTAAAATAGCTGCCACAACAAGATCAGATCGCAATCGCGCCATAGCGCTTAATCGACCGGGAGGCCCGACATCTTTTCGAGCTCCCGCTTCGTCGCGTCATCAAGCTCACCCGACGTTGAAAGCCGACGATCTTTTTGGAAGCGCATCAACGCCTCGCGATAGAGTGTCGATTTGAGCCCTTCAGCCGGACCCGAGAAATAACCGATATGGATCAGCGCGCGCTCAGCAGAGGCAATCGAGAGGTCACCTAAAGCGGGATCAGGACGGCGCGGTGGCGCAGGCACGGAAGCAGGGTCAACGGGTGCCGCTCCAATAAAGACGCCTCTCATACTCATCAAGAGATTGGGAATGAGGGTCGCGCGATTGCCTTGCTGAAAATAAAGCGCATTGGTCACAAAGGCGATTGTCACCAAAAACATTATCGTCATCGGAATACTGCGCGCGGGCGATAAGAGATGACGCAACGATGAAGACGGCGCATTCTCACGATACCCGCGATCTTCATCATAGTGATCGTGATCATTATAAGCTTGCGGGTCGTCGAAAACGGGTTCGCGTCGCATCGTCCGCTCACGCATAGCGACGGCCTCCCGCCATCACACGACGGCCAGCATGAAAGACCTCAGCAACTTGCCGCTCAAGCGGGAAATGTACGGTCACAGACAAGCCTTCACCGGGACGACTATCAATCGCCAACGTTCCTTCATGATGAGTGACGATTTCGCGAACGATCGAAAGGCCAAGTCCCTGCCCTTCGATGTGCGCGACACGGCTTGACCGCCCACGATAGCGAGGTTCGGTCAAACGCGGCAATTCATCAGCCTCCACACCCTTGCCATCATCGGCAATGGTCAACGCAAGCATGGGGCCGTCTTGTCTAAGGGTAACGGTCACTTTGCCTTCCGGCGCAAATTTAATCGCATTGCTCAAAAGATTAAGCGCCACCTGACGAACGCCCCGGCGGTTGCCAACCATGCGTGGCAGATGCGGCGCAATATGCGCCTGAATTTCGGTGCCCTTCTGCGCGGCATCAGCGCTAATCATCGACATCGTTTCATTAATGATGCTGGCGAGATCAATCCGATCAACCGGCTCTTGAGGAACCTTACCGTCTGAAAGCCCGTCAACAAGCTCAAGCATGTGATGCGCAGAGACTGAAATCAGCCTCACATAATCTTGTCGACGTGTATCATTATCAGCAACCAAAGTGGGGTCAGCGAGGCAATCGGTAAAGCCGACAATCGCTGAAAGCGGCGTGCGCAATTCATGACCGAGGCGCTGGAGAGCGAAGGTCGTGGTCTCAACCGTATCGGCTTTACGTTGAACTTGCGGCACAGGCGCAGCGCGATAAAGCGCAAAAATTTCACCATCATCCTTCGTTCCACCGGGCGCCACACGTTGAAAGCGAACAATCGCATCGCGATAGGGATCAGAGGCATCATGATCTTCCGCGCCCGCTTCAGCGCGTATACGGATATGAGTTTCTACCGCTTGCGCGCCATGGCTTGCATCGGAAAGCGCTTTCAAAAAGAGAGGCGCGCTGGAGAGGTGCAATCTTTCGATCACACTGCGATCAGAAAGTGCTTCGGCTTCAATGCCGAGAAAGCGGCAGAACTTCTCATTCGCACCTTTGATCTTGCCCGACACCTCATGGCGCGCGAGGCCGCCATCGACCAAAGCGGTCGCACCGCGCCAACGATCTTCTTCACGCGAAGCACGACGATCCGCACCGACAAGAAGATCCAGCGCAAAAAAGACACCGAAGGCCAAACCGGCAAGCCCCGCTCCGGAAAAAAGCGCCATCGCGAGAGGAGATACAGCAGGACCCGCGAACATCGAGACGACAGCGCTCGCCGCAAGACTAACAAGATAAAACGCCGCGCCACGAGGACCCTGCAAAAGAGCGCCCTCAAGAATTAGAGGCATCAACAAAGCAACCGATGCGGGGCCGCCAGCGAGCACGGGAATCAAAGACAAAGTCAGAAGCGAGAGCGTCAATCCGGCGCGAAAGCCCCCGAGGCGCGACACGCCCAAGGCGATCACCGCCTGGAAAACCAAAATGATCCCGAAATAATGCAGGCTCGATGAAACGACATGCGGCACAATTGTGAAGAGAAGAAGCGACATAACACCCGCCGCCGCCATGGCCAGGCGCGTACCAATGAAAAATCGATGCGCGGTAAAGGCGGGTGTGCCTTCCGTGATCGTGGGATGAACCAAAGCGCCTAAAGCGTCGCCAATAATATGTTCAACCTGTTTGATCATGGCATCCCTCGGAATAAAAGGCGCAACCGCTCACGGTCCCGCTTCGATCCGCAGACTGCCCGATCGTGCTTAAGCCTTCCCTAAACGCATTTATCAATTTTGAGAGATCAAAGGCCAATTCTTAACACCAGCCCGTAAAGCGTTAACAAAGCGGCTAAAAACAAGGCTTTTCTTCACCAAGATTTAACCATCTTTGCAATCTATGCGTGTCTCCCCAATGCGCATGACGCATTGTCAGTTGATGAGGTCGTGACAATCCCGTTTTGGGCTCCTGTCGATCACTAAAAACTTACAGAAGCCGGGATTCGATTCGACAGCGATGGGATTTATAATCAAATCTGCCGCCGTGATTGGCCTTATCTATTTGGCATCGCCCTTGCGGCCGCCAATGCCGGAGTGGCTTGCGCGTCCAGCACTTGTGTCGGGATCATCGACATCCAACGCCACGCTGAAATTGCAAGATACAAGCGCGCCTCGTACGCCTGTAGCAAGCTCCATATCAAAGGGTCCTGAAACCATCAGCGTTGCGGCTCTCAAAGCCACAATGGAAACAGCCGGTCGCGCGGTAGCAACCGCATGTACGGGTCATGAAAAATCCTGCCTCGAATTAGCCGCACGCGCGGCAAAAACAGCTGTTGATACAGACCCGCTAGCCGCACTGATTGGACCTGAAACAGCCCACGCCGCTTCAGCTGGCGAAAGCGCGCGCACGCAAAATCTTGTGGCTGAGGCAGCCCCCGCTCCGGCTATTCCTCTGCCGCCGCGCCGCGAGCCCTATACCCCGAAAAAGATTTGATCTCGACCTTACCGGGTTTCACCTCTAAACCCGTGTCAGTTCGGATTCGATCATGACATCACGCATTAACGAAATCATCGACAATTTCGCCTTCCTTGAGGATTGGGAAGATCGCTATCGCTATTTGATTGAATTGGGCAAAGACCTTCCACAACTCGCCGAGAGCGACATGACGGAAGACAATCGCGTCAAAGGGTGTGCGAGCCAGGTTTGGGTTGTCACGTCCGTTGATCACTCAGGGCTTGAACCGGTTCTCTCCTTCAAAGGGCAGAGCGACGCGCATATCGTCAAAGGTCTGGTTGCGCTCACCCTCGCGCTTTATTCAGACAAAACAGCCCGTGAAATCTTGAGCATCGACGCGCTTGATTTGTTTAGTCGGCTGGGTCTTGCTGAACATCTCACGCCGCAACGATCAAATGGTGTGCGGTCGATGGTTGATCGCATTCGTCGTGATGCGGTTGCCGCAAGCGCGTAAAAAGATCAAAGCAAAAAGCTTAATAGAGTCGACCGCCCTTTGGCACATCACGATCAGGGCGGATCAGCATCACCTTGCCCGCATTGTCAGGAACACCCAGCGTCAACACTTCCGACATGAAGGGCCCAATCTGGCGCGGCGGAAAATTTACGACCGCAAGCACCTGCGTGCCAATCAATGTTTCAGGACTATGATTTTCAGTAATCTGCGCTGATGATTTTTTTACGCCAATTGGCGCACCAAAATCGATCTTCAATTTGATGGCCGGCTTACGCGCTTCGGGGAATGGTTCGGCCTCAATGACTGTACCGACGCGAATATCCACTTTCAAAAAATCATCAAAAGAAATCGAGGGCGTAAGTGATGACGCATTAGACATCGGATTAATCCTTCAAAGAAAGAGCGATCAGATCGAAGGATCAAGATCAGCGTCAGAGCGCGGAGCCCCGCGTTCCTTCTTGGCCATCGCCATGCCCCGCTCAAACATGCGATGAAGAGCGCCTGACAAAGGCTGGGTCATACGTTCGAGATCTTCAAGGCGATTGATTACCATCCCGCCGCGCTTCAATTCTTCATCAAGCGCCGCCATCGTGCGTGAAAGACCAGGATCTTCATCACGGAACCATACATCCATCACTTTGGCATAAGCGAGCACCGCCCCTTGAAGCTTGATCACGCCCATAGGGCCTTCGGAGTCAACGCCGGCCGCAGCGAGCATGAAACGCATTGAATTCAACGCCGCTTGATTAAGTGCGGCAAGCGTCAGCGGATCGCGCGCCAAAGACGGCGCCATGCGCTTCAAACCGTGCTTATAGGGCGAGAGCGCATCAAAGCGTCGCATGAGCACGTCAAAAATCCGGTCCCGCGTTGATTCATCAACGAGGCTTTTATCATCGTCACCCAACACCAGCTGATCGATACGGCGATTGAAACTGCCAAGAACCGCGCCCTTTGAAGGGAAAGCTTCACGAAATTCGAGAAGCGTTACCCCAGCGCGTTCGGCGATATCAGATATCTCGATCCGGTCCCAATCGCGCTCAGCGGCGAGATCCATCAACGCATCGACAATGCGGTCGCGGGTTGAATGTCCGTGCGTGCTCATAATGCGGCCCCCTGTTCTCGTGATTTAGAGATGGAGGGCCGGCTCTCGAATGTCCAGCCCGGATTAGCCCGACAGTTCGGCAGCGCGACGCCGCGCCGCATGTACGGTTCCGGCAATGAGCTTTTCGAGCGCCTCATTGCCCATCAGCACCGTGAGGCCCGCAGCGGTCGTCCCGCCGGGCGACGTTACATTTTGCCGGAGCGTTTCAGCAGATAAATCAGAGCGATGAAGCAATTCACCGGCCCCTTCGACGGTGGCCCGCGCAAGCCGCAGGGCAAGATCGGCCGGTAACCCCTCGGCTTCACCTGCTTTGGCGAGGCATTCGACAAGGTGAAATACATAGGCCGGCCCCGAGCCGGAAAGGCCGGTCACCGCATCGATTAAATCCTCATGATCAACCCATTCGACGAGCCCCACGCCTTTCAACAAGCGATCGGCCATGGATTTTTGACGGTCGGTCACTTCAGGGCTCGCCACCGCGCCGGAGATGCCACGCCCCACAGACGCCGGCAGATTGGGCATCGACCGCACAATGGCGCGCGCATTCGGCAAGCGCGCTTTGAGATTGGCGATTGTTTTTCCCGCCAAGATCGAGACGACCAGCGTGTTGGGTCCGGCAAGCGGCGCAAGCGTCGGTGCCGCCGCATCAAGCATCTGCGGCTTTATACCAAGCACAAGCGCTTCAGGGACCGCCGGTGGTTCTTTTGGATTGAGCGATGCGCCGACCCGTTTGCACAAAGCGCTCATAGCATCGGAAGGCAAAGGATCAATCACCGTGACTGCACGCCCTTCCAGGCCGGCACCAAGCCAGCCTTCAAGCATGGCGCCGCCCATTTTGCCAGCGCCCACGAGAACAAGAGAAGAGGGAAAATCAGCACTCATGATGTTTTGATCTCCAGACTGACCGGATCACGAAAACTCAAGCTTCGCCGACCGTTTCAAACATTGTCACAGCCAAAGCATCGACAGGTGATTTACCCGACCACATGACAAATTGAAAAGCTTGATAATGCCGGTCACATGTATCGACAGCAAGGTTCATCAACGCTTCGCATTGTGCACCTGACGGTTCAGCACCGCCCGACAACATCAAGGAATGGCGGAACATCACAACATCGGTTTCCGACCACATATCGAAATGACCAATCCATAATTGCTCATTGATCCGCGTCATCAGATCAGCGATCTCAGCGCGACGCCGCTCAGGAATCTTAAGATCAAAGGCACATGCAACATGCAGCGCTTCAATCCCGTCAAGCCATGTGAAGGCGACGTCATAAGAGGTCCAACGACCTTGCACAGAAATGGCGATCTCATCATCGCCCGAGCGCTCGAACGTTAAATCTTTAAGATGAGCGAGCCGCTCGACCATATCGAGCGGATGTTCAGCCCGCTCGGTTTCATGTGAATCAGTGATCGACATTATGCATCCAGTTGCCGTGACGGCCCGCCCCGACAGGGACGACTCAAACCATCAGGCAGGGTGGACGCTCACGGATTCGAATGAATCGCACAATCGCCGGAAACCCCTGTCCACAGACCTTTGCCCTCGAATCAGGAGTAATTCGTAAAACGAATCGAATTAAGCGCCGTGTTTTGATTCGAGTTCAGCAAGACGCGCAGCCAAGCGCTCATTCTCTTCACGCGCGGCAATCGCCATGGCGCGCACAGCTTCGAACTCCTCACGCGACACAACATCCATATCGCGAATCAATCTTTCGAATTGTGCGCGCATCACGGTTTCAGCCTCGCGCTTCATGCCGGTAGCAACGCCAGCGGCGTCGGTCATCAAACGGGAGATATTGTCGAGAAAGGGGTTTGTGGATGTCGTCATGTCTTTATCCTCGGACATACAGGCACCCGAAGCGGTGTCTGTCCTGATTGTCTTTTACCACGGCAAGAGCATGATGCCAGCCTACCTCTTGCGCTTGACGCGCGAAAATGAAAAGCGCAAGCCTCGCCGATGAAATTGCATGATATCAGGGTCCTATGCCGCTTTTTGTTCTCCCTTTTCCTCAGATCGATCCGGTCCTCATTGAATTCGGACCCTTCGCCATTCGCTGGTATGCGCTCGCTTATATCGCGGGCCTCCTGCTCGGCTGGCGCCTTGCGATCGCACTCGTGGCCTCGGATCGACTCTGGGGCACTCGCCAGCATCCGGATCGGCTCACAATCGATGATCTCTTAATTTATATGGCCTTCGGCATCGTGTTCGGTGGCCGGCTCGGCAATGTGATCTTCTACGACCTCGATTATTATCTCGCGCATCCTTCAGAAATTCTCGCTGTCTGGCATGGCGGAATGGCCTTCCATGGGGGCTTGATCGGCGCAATGTTAGCCATGATGTTTTTATCATGGCATCGGAGAGTGCCCCTCCTGTCATTATTCGACATTGCGGCCGTCATCTCACCGATTGGATTATTTTTTGGCCGCATCGCGAATTTTATTAATGGCGAATTATGGGGCCGTCCCACCGATGTGCCGTGGGCCATGGTTTTCCCGCGTGCCGATGATTTACCGCGCCATCCAAGTCAGCTTTATGAAGCAGGATTAGAAGGCGTTTTAATTTTCATTGTGATCGGACTTGTCGCGATGCGCGGCGGATTAAAGCGACCCGGACTTCTCGCCGGTCTCTTTGGTGTGCTCTATGCCATCACCCGTAGCATTGTGGAGCTTTATCGTGATCCTGATCCGATTACTGAAGCTTTGCCCGGCGGGTTCACGATGGGCATGGCGCTCTCTCTCCCGATGGCGCTTATCGGTGTGGTGCTGATTGTGAGAAGTTTTCGTACTGAGGCTAAAGCCTAATGAGCGCCTTGCGCCAACGCATCGTCGATCTCATTCGACAAGAAGGGCCTATTAGCATCGAGCGTTACATGGCGCTCGCCTTGGGTGATCCGCAACATGGTTATTATATGACGCGTGATCCCTTGGGAGCGTCAGGCGATTTCACGACATCACCTGAAATCTCGCAAATGTTCGGTGAATTGATTGGTCTCTGGTGTGCCGATTTGTGGCTACGCGCCGGCCAACCGTCTTTATCGCTTGTCGAGCTTGGTCCCGGTCGGGGCACTTTAATGAGCGATGTCTTACGCGCCACAAGAGCGGTCACGGGCTTTCACGACGCGCTTCAAGTCACGCTCGTTGAAATGAGTCCTGTACTCGGTGACATTCAAAGACAGAATTTGACCGACGCGCATCCTCGGATTGAATGGGTCCCGACGATTGCCTCACTTCCCCAAAAGCCCACAATCATTTTGGCCAACGAGTTTTTTGACGCTTTGCCGATCCGCCAATTTCAAAAGCGTAACCAGTCATGGCATGAATGCTTGATTGGTGCAGATGAAGACGGCGCCTTGGTTTATGGCTTGGCAAGCGAACCCATGAAAATGTCGGGACCCGGCGGAACCGAAGGCGATATTCTCGAATATGCCCCGATAAGCGAAACCATTATACGTGATCTTGCGCTCCATCTGGTTAAGCAAGGGGGAGCCGGCCTCGTCATTGATTATGGCTACACACGCTCTGGTTTCGGCGACACATTGCAAGCGCTTAAAGCGCATGAATTTGTTAATCCGCTCGATAATCCGGGCGAAGCTGATTTAACCGTGCATGTGAATTTCGAGGCGTTGGAACACGCGGCGAAGCAAGGTGGTGCGCGGACTCATGGGCCCATCACGCAAGCTGATCTTCTCGATCGACTGGGCATCGAAACGCGCGCTGATACACTCATCCGCAAAGCATCGCCCCAACAAGCGAAAGATATTCAAAGCGCGCGCGACCGGTTAACGGAGCCAACGGCAAAAGGCATGGGGCAATTATTCAAAGCGTTAGCACTCTCCCACCCCGAATGGCCAACACCTGCGGGTTATTAAGATTATGACCGATATAAAGCCGCATCCCCTCGTCAGTTCTAAGCTTAATAGCCCGGGCATTGTGCATGGATTTTTTACGCGCGAAGGAGGTGTATCACAAGGCCTCTATGCAAGCTTGAATGGGGGACTCGGATCATCAGATGATCCTGCAGCCGTTCTTGAAAATCGCTCCCGCATGGCGACCTCTCTCGGTGTCGATCCGTCTAAGTTTTTAAGCCTCTATCAAATTCATTCGGCCGATTGTGTAACCGTGACCGCCGCATGGTCTCTCGATCAGCGCCCGCGTGCGGATGCGATGGTGACGAATAGTCCCGGCATCGCACTCGGCATCGGTACCGCCGATTGCGGGCCCATTCTGTTTGCCGACAGTGAAGCGGGCGTTATCGGCGCCGCCCATTCAGGATGGAAAGGCGCGCTTTACGGGGTCATCGAATCCACAATTCAATCGATGGAAAAACTCGGCGCTTCACGTTCGCGGATCGTTGCTGTGCTCGGCCCGACGATCAGTCAAAGCGCCTATGAAGTGGGACCAGAATTCAAAGCTACATTTCTTTCAGCCGACTCTCAATCAAATCGCTTTTTCACGCCTGAGAACGAAAGCGGTAAGTCCAATTTTGACTTACCTGCCTATATCGTGGAGCGACTTTCCAAAGCACGTATTGGCACAATCGAGAATCTGGCGCTCTGCACTTATGCGGATGAAGCGAGATTTTTTAGCTTCCGGCGTGCAACGCATCGCAAAGAAGCAGATTACGGCCGTCTGATTGCCGCCATCGTCCTTTCAGAGCGATAAACAATTCATAAAACGATATCGGGCGTTTTCCACCCGATCGCTTGCCCCGCATCAACAGGCAAGAGCATACCCGTTACACTGCGCGCTGAAGCGAGATAGAGAACAGCTTTCGCAATATCTTCGGCATCGACAGCGTGTTGCAAAGGCACGCCGGCAGCTTCATGGAGAAATCCTGCCTTGCCATCATGCACATTCGGCAAGGTCGGTCCGGGGCCAATGGCGTTGACGCGGATTTTTGGTGCAAGCGCTTGCGCCATAGTCTGCGTGGCGGTGTGAAGCGCGGCTTTCGACAATGTATAAGTGAAATGTTGAGGCGTAAGCTTTAAAACACGATGATCAACAATGTTGATAATCGACGGATCATTTGTCGAGGCCATGCGCGAAAAATGGCGAGCGAGATCAATCGGCGCTTTCAGATTTATATCAAGATGCGCATCAAGCGTCGCTTCCGAGAAATCTTCGAAAGAGTCCGATGTAAAGGCGGCAGCATTGTTAACAAGAAGATCGAGCGCCCCAAACTGCTCGGCGACGCGCGTCATCAAAGTTGCGCGCGCGGCAACATCCGTCAAATCACCCTCGAAGATCTCCGCGTTCCCCCCTGCTGCCCGAATCTCTGACAACAGAGTGCCTGTGTCGGGTCCGCTTTGCCGGACGTGGCAAGCGACATGATAACCGGATGCGGCCAGCGCCTTTGCTATACTCGCCCCGACACGACGCGCTGCGCCCGTAACAAGAGCGCTCTTTTGAGGCGGTGAAGACATTGCCGGCATCGTCATGGGAAACCTTGTTGAGTAGGGGCCAGAAGCGGCGCCTCTCTTGTCGCATGTTCATCACACGGATGAAACCGCCGATCGGTTTACCTTTTGTTGACCTTGTTTTGAGGCATCGCTTAGGGAGACCGCCCGAGATTGATAAAATTAGAGCTGTTGGGCGTGCACCCGCACGAAACCCAGATGTTCTTTTTAAGAGTAAACACTATGACCCGCCCGATTCATCGTCTCGGCTTTACAATGGCTTTGGCCCTTGGGCTCAGCAATTCTGCGATTGCTGGCGGACTATTTTCGACCGATGGGGTGTCAAACTGGCAAGGGGGCTATATCGGCCTCCATGGCGGGGCTGGCCTCGGTACGGCTGGATCGCTGACAACGGGCGGCACGATTTATGGCGCCCATGGCGGCATGAACATCCAGAGCGGGCAATTTGTCGGCGGACTTGAAGGTGATTTTGATTCCTCACAAGTGAAAAACAGTTCGACAAGCGAGAGCTTCACGCAATCCTGGACCGCCTCGGGTCGCGGTCGTGGCGGTTACGCATTTGGTACCAATCTCGCCTATGGCACGCTTGGTCTTGCTGTGAGTGGAACCAATTATACCAATGTCAATTCAACCGACGTCGTCAAATATGGTATGGCGTATGGCTTGGGCTTCGAAACATTCGCCATGCAGAATGTCGTGTTGCGCGGTGAATTCCTCCATTATGACTTGGCTTCTTCCAATTATCTCGCCAATGGCTCCTCTGTTTCGCTGGATACGAAATCAAACATATTCCGCTTTGGAATCTCCTATAAATTCTGAGGCTTGGCGCTTAGTACGCGCGAGATATCACACGCTCTTAGGCGTTGATTAATCATAATCCGGGGAACCTAAATGCTGCCCCGGCATTACCTCTTCCGATCATAGTTTTTCCACAAATCGGCCCGGTTCACCTGCGAAACGGGCGCATGCACGTTGTTGTCTTTCTGTCAGCGTAACGACGATCTCGAGAGCATCATGCTCTTCGAGAGTTTTCGAATATCATAAGGAGCTCCGTCCATGTCACTCATCAAACGTCTTAGTCTTGCCGCGGCATCGGTTATCTTGATCGGGGCTTCAGCCCATGCGGCAGATCTCCCGAGCAAGAAAGCGCCTGTCGTTCCCTATCCTGTTCAAAAAACGTCGAATTGGACAGGCGTCTATGGCGGCTTGAACGCAGGCTTGGGCTTCGGAAGTTTTACCAACGAAGGCCGGGATGTTTACGGTAATCCGAATGGTGGAACGCTCGGTATTACAGGTGGCTATAACTACCAGATGCCCTCAAATTGGGTTGTCGGTCTCGAAGCTGATCTTTCACTGGGCAATATCAAGGGCAGCAATACCGGATCAAGCGAGGCGCGTTATCTGAACACGATTCGTGGTCGTCTTGGTTATGCGATGAATGAAACAATGCCCTATCTGACGGGTGGTTATGCGGGCGCGACAACACATGATTCATTTGGTGGATCGGATGTCGATAATTATCATAATGGCTATACACTCGGCGGTGGCATCGAAACCGTCGTGACGGGTCCATGGACCGCAAAGGTCGAAGCTCTTTATGTTCACCTTGACGCGAAAGACATTCCTGCCGGCGGCGGTACATCCGGTTCTGATTTGGGTCTCATCCGGGTCGGTTTGAATTATCGCTTCTAAATTCAGATTAGGAAACGAGAGATAAAAAGCCCGCTTCGCTTAGAGGCGGGCTTTTTAATTCAATGCGGTGCGGTTGCCGCGAATGAGGGAGTCCGCGCGGCAAAATCATTAAGCCACGCGACAAGACGCGGATGATGTTTGCGCCACGCGCCTTCGAAGCGAAAATCGAGATAGCCCAAAGCGCAAGCGAGAGACACGGTCCCGATATGCGGAACAGGGCTTAGATGCGGCGGGTGCGCTTCAAGAGCGGCGAGCGCGCGATCAACCTTTCCCGCCTGATGCGCAACCCATTTCGGTTCTCGGCGATCCTCAGCACGGAAGCGGATTTCATAGATCTGTAAAATTGCTGCGTCCATCAGGCCATCAGCCAAAGACTGCATCACGAGCACATCAAGCCGATCATCGCCATTCGCAGGGATAAGCCGTCCACCGCCCGCAAGATGATCGATGTAATCAACAATAACGCGCGAGTCATAAAGGACCTTACCATTATCAAGGATCAGCGTAGGAATCTTGCCGAGCGGATTTTGCTGCCTGAGATCATCTTCGGCACTCAGTGTATCCGCGTTGACGATCTTAATGCGATCAATAACGCCCACAATGTGAGCGGCCATTTTGACTTTACGACCGAAAGGAGACGCGGGTGCAGAACGCAAAATCATCTTCACAAATCCTTTTAAACAATGCCTCAATCCTGTTTGAAGCAATAAAAAACTAACAGGTCAGAGCGAGTTTCGCCAGACCTCGAGAGTCCAGCAGAGCGGCCATTCACGTCGATTTTTCGGGGACAAGCCAATCACAGCGGACGCTATGACCCTCGCCCGCAGCCAGTATTTTATCGAGAAAGTTAAGGCAAAGCGTCATCTCATCCTTCAAATGCCAAGGCGGATTGATGACGAGAAGACCGGAACCTGAGAGCCCCTCACCTATTTTCTCGCCACGAACGCGCTGTTCAAGTCTAAGAATTTTCGGGATTTCAGACTCCATCATCGCCTTGTAGAATAGATCAACGGGAAGACCCGCTTTGAGCGGATACCAGATGACATAAACGCCGGTTGAAAATTTTCGATATGCATGGCGAACAGCATTCACCACGCGATCAAACTCGTCACGCTCCTCATAAGGCGGATCGATCAAAATCAATCCCCGTCGTTCCTTGGGCGGAACAAGCGCATTGAGCGCTTCATAGCCGTCGCGTTCAAGAAGTTTGGCGCGCCCATCAAATGCAAAATTCTCTTTAGCACGACGCGCATCTTCAGGATGTTTTTCAACTAAAATCAACCGGTCTTCGCCGCGCAAGAATCCACGCGAAATTTCAGGCGAGCCCGGATAGATATGATCGCCATGAAAGGCCCTTACGCGATCAACTGCTTCGCGATAAGGGTGAAGAAGCTTTTCAACATCCGGCGCAGGATGAGCTTCCAAAAATCGGCCTATACCGCCTTCCCACTCGCCTGTCCGGCCAGCTTCCTTCGACATCAAATCGTAAAAGCCAAGGCCGGCATGCGTATCAATCACACGAAACGGAGCTGGCTTCTCGCGCAGATGAATAAGGCATCGCGCGAGAACGATATGCTTCAAAACATCAGCAAAATTTCCAGCATGAAACGCGTGGCGATAATTCATCAAAAGGACTCGAGCGGTAGAAAAAATTAGATAACAGGCCGCTCTCAGTCGAACGAGATCATTGCGCAGATACGACCGACACTTGATCGGACCGACATCCCGCACGATCCACTTCGGGACAAGACCGGAACTCTTTGAGATCTCTTGTGAAGCAGATCCGCACTTCACGCAACACCGCCTTACGACAAGACACACTCATCATCGAAGATTGAAGCGTCGGGTTCACCTCACTAAAGCGCTTTTCAACTTCGGCGGGCGCAAGAGAAGGCGCCCCGCTTGCCGTTATTATCGACGGATCAAAGAAAGAGGGCAACTTCACCAGGTCCCGCGCCTTTGCGACCGCATCGAGATAAAGATCCGGGTCAAGTCCGGTGCACGATCCGTGGCGACGCCATTCAGAGGTCGCGAGTTTAAGATCAGGGAATAAGGCTGCCGCCTTTTCAAAACTTGATTTTGGCAAATCCTTGCGATCGGTCGGACAAGAGATCGGATAGCCCTGTTCGAATTGTGGCCAGAGGCCGTGGACAACAAAGCCCTTAGGCGAACCGACCTTGCACTGCTCTGGACTGCGCTTGGCACCTCCATCGGCACAATAAGCCGGTGACCATGAGAGCGCCAGAACATAGAAATCGAATTGTCCGGGCTCCGCTCCCGTTTTGGCAGCTTTCGATTGCGCCACGCTGGGGCCGACAAAAGCTAAAAGCAAAAGAACAGAAATGAAAAAGCGCTTCATGGATCGCCTCTCTTGTCGTCTTTCCAACAAAATCATCGCTCCTCAACAAGCGAAAGAGGATGAGCGATGGACAAGCCCTTCAGGGCTTTGCGATATGTTTACAGGATCAGCCCGTTGCCCGCCCCTGTCACATCTGACAGGGTGACTTAAGATCGGTTTTGATCACGGCAGATTTTGGATTGGTACGGATGACTGATAAGCGGACATGGGACTTCTGGATCGATCGCGGCGGCACTTTCACTGATATTGTCGGCCGTGCACCCGATGGCCAGCTTTATGCGCGCAAAGTCCTTTCCGAAAATCCTGGCGCCTATCGCGATGCAGCCGTTCATGGAATCCGGCTCTTGCTCGGCCTTAAACCGGGTGACCCGATTCCGGCCGGTCACATCGGCGATGTGCGCATGGGCACAACGGTGGCCACCAATGCTCTGCTAGAGCGCAAAGGCGAGCCCATGGCGCTCGTTGTTACACGCGGCTTTCGTGATGCGTTGAAAATTGGCTATCAGGCGCGCAAGGATATTTTCGCCCGTGCGGTCAAAAAGCCGGATGCGCTTTATGCAGAGACGATCGAAATTGACGAACGCGTGCGTTCCGATGGCACGGTCGAAATCGCGCCGGATGAGAACGTGATGCGTGATGCCTTTAACGCTCTTCGGCAGAAGGGCTATGATGCCATCGCCATTGTCTTCATGCATGCATGGACTCATTCGGCTCATGAAAAACTTGCGGCGAAGATCGCGCGTGAAATCGGCTTTTCACAAGTGTCCGTGAGCCATGAAACGAGTCCGCTCATAAAATTTGTAGGCCGTGGTGACACAACGGTCGTTGATGCCTATCTCTCGCCCATTCTCGCGCGCTATGTCGCCATGGTCGCCGAAGAACTTGATGTGAAGCGTTCGGGCGCCCGATTGATGTTTATGATGTCATCAGGCGGTTTGACAGCGGCTGATCTCTTCAAAGGCAAAGACGCTGTTTTATCCGGCCCTGCAGGCGGTGTGGTTGCGCTCGCTGAAACAGGACGCGAAGCGGGTTTTAATCGCGTCATCGGATTCGATATGGGCGGTACCTCAACCGATGTCGCCCATTTCGACGGCCAATATGAACGGGCGTTCGAAACAGAAGTCGCGGGTGTGCGCATGCGCGCGCCGATGATGATGATCCACACGGTTGCCGCAGGCGGCGGATCGATCTTGCATTTTGACGGCGCGCGTTATCGCGTGGGGCCTGACTCAGCCGGCGCTAATCCGGGGCCGGCTTGTTACCGACGTGGCGGCCCCCTCACCGTAACCGACGCGAATGTAATGCTCGGCAAACTTGATCCTGATTATTTTCCGTCGATTTTCGGACCAAACCAAAATCAAAAACTTGATGCTAACATCGTTCAAAAGAAATTCGCCGAATTAGCTAGAGAAATTGGTCAGGACCGTACCCCTAAAGACATTGCCGACGGCTTCATTCGGATTGCTGTTGCCAATATGGCCGAAGCCATCAAGAAAATATCGGTGGCGCGGGGCTATGATATCACGCGCTACGCGTTGAACGCCTTTGGCGGCGCAAGCGGCCAACATGCGTGCCTCGTTGCCGACGCATTGGCCATGGATCAAATTTTGATTCATCCCTTTTCCTCTTTGCTTTCCGCCTATGGCATGGGCCTCGCCTCTATTCGCGCGACGCGCGAGCAAGCGATTGAAAAACCTTTCGACGATGAAGCACTCCTAAAATTTGATCATGAAGCTAAGCTGCTTGCCGCGGTCTGTCGCGCGGAGGTCGAAGGTCAGGGTGTTGCATCCGCGGACATTAAAATCGAGGCGCAAGCGCTCCTGCGCTATGCTGGAACCGACACGGCCATCGCCATCACGGTTGAGCCTGCAAAGATAGCTTCTTCAGCAGCGCGGCGAGAGTCACTCCGCAAATTCTTTGAAACACTTCACCATCAACGATTTGGTTTTTCCGATCCCTCGAAGGCCCTCGTGCTTGAAGCCATCGCCCTTGAGGCGATTGGTGGCGGTAGCCTCATCACGCTCCATGAAACAACCGAAGCGCATGAAGCGCCGCCCGTCCCTCACGAGCGCAAGCCTATTTATAGCGAAGGCAAAATTCATGATGCGCCTATCTATTTGCGCGCTCACCTAAAAGCCGGACATCAAATCAAAGGTCCTGCGCTCCTGATTGAATCGCATCAAACC
>CANGSG010000028.1 GCA_947456435.1 Hyphomicrobiales bacterium | reverse complement strand
TATTAGCTTCCGGAACAATAATCCTTATTGCTGGAACAACATTCTTATATTGGATCAGTAAACTTGAAAATCTTCCGACATTTTTTGTTGCCATTATTGCACTAAGTTTAAGTTATCTTTCCTATATCAATACGAGAGACAAAGTTCGACTTGATTTATTTCAGTGACGTTACGAAGCCTATCAAAATTGTTTAGATTTCTGTAGTTCAATTTTAAGTCATGGGCAAATTCCAGATTCAAAAAAATTTATCGATGAACGAAAAAAATTTGAGACGGCAGTCAATAAAAGTTTTCGAGGCGAAGGCTTTCATTTGTCATCATTTTTATTTGGCTCTGATATAAAATCTTTGTTTGAAGAGCTAAATACCATGTATTCGCATTTATCGACCTACTCCAGCAACACTCTGAGAGAAATGGATTCGAAACACAGCCAAGAAGCTATACAAAAAAATCACGAATATTTAGGACGGACGTGGGAAATCGTGAATGAAATGCCAAATATATTTTCGAAATATTTTGATATGACTGATTATGTGAAAAATAGTTTTTCTTTTGAATTTGATCTCGCAAAAAAGCCGAAATCGAGTCAAACAACTTAAAACATGAATAAAGCTTCCTTCTCCCCTTGCAGGAGAGGGAAGAATATTAAGTACGTCATTGCGAGCGAGAGCGAAGCAATCCAGCTAATCGATCTTACAAGAATGCAATGACTCCACCGCACGCTTTCTTGAACCATCAACTGGATTGCTTCGCGCCTCGCAATGAAGGATAGGCATCATCCTTGTCCTGAGCCACCGCGAAGCGGCGTGTCGAAGGGCTGGTTTTATCGCACTTCGATGTTGACGTGGTTCGTGGTTCGACACGCGATGCTTCGCATCGCGGCTCACCATGAGGATGTTGTATTGTTCCTCATCCTGAGGAGCGCCGTCAGGCGCGTCTCGAAGGACGTGGTTCGAGACGCATTGCTTCGTCCGGCCCTTCGCTTGCGCTCCGGGCGTTCGTCGCTCGAAAAGGTCCACTGGACCTTTTCGTTTGCTCCGCAAACCGCTTCTCACCCTCACCGTAAGGTTGTCATAGATGATTGGCTAAGCCCTAAGCCCTAAGCCCTAAGCCCAAACCCCTCACGCCCCCAACACCCCCTTCACCGCGCCGCTCGCTTTCGCAAAGTCCATTTGGCCGGCATAGCGTTCTTTCATCACGGCCATCACTTTGCCCATGTCTTTCACGCTAGCGGCACCCGTTTCCGCGATGATGGTTTTGATGGCGGCGGTCACTTCCGCGTCATCCATCTGTTTGGGCATGAAGCCCATGATGATCTCGATTTCCTCGCGCTCTTGGGTGGCAAGTTCCGCGCGGCCGGCTTGCTCGTAAATGGCGAGCGATTCCTGGCGTTGCTTCACCATTTTCTGGAGAAGGCCTAAAATGTCATCATCCGAGAGCGGCGGCTTGCCCTGCCCGCGCGCCTCGATATCGCGGTCCTTCAGCGCGGCGGTGATCATGCGCAGCGTGCCCGTGCGGCGCTTGTCGCCCGCTTTCATCGCCTCTTTCATCAATTCGGTGAAGCTCTCGCGCAGCGCCATGGCCCGCTCTCCTTTTTTACGATTTTCCGTGTCTGTTTCAGAAGAAGCCTTTGCAAAACCGCGCGACTCGCGCAAGCCGCCCGTTGACGGAGGGGGCGCGCGGCCCTATCCGGTTGGCCTGCCCGCTTTGCCCCGATACCCCTTGCGCCCCGAGGTTTCGCCCCGTGACCACTGCCGCTCGCCTCTCGACCCCCCATGCCCTCACCGACGCCCAAGGTTGGGTGGAGCCTCAGCCCTCAGCCCTCCTCGTATTGGCCGATGGCACCATCATCGAAGGGCAGGCGATTGGCGCGGACGGCCAGGCCGAGGGCGAAGTCTGCTTCAACACCGCCATGACGGGCTATGAGGAAATCCTCACCGATCCCTCTTATGCGGGGCAAATCATCACTTTCACCTTCCCCCATATCGGCAATGTCGGCACCAATGCCGAGGACATCGAGACGGTGGATATGGACAAGGCCGATCGCGCGCGCGGCGTGGTCGTGCATGCGGATATCACCACGCCCTCCAATTGGCGCGCGGCAAGCCATTTCGACGCGTGGCTCAAAGCGCGCGGTATGTCGGGCATTGCGGGGGTCGATACGCGCGCGCTCACCGCGCTTATCCGCGAGCGCGGCATGATGAATGCGGTGATTGCGACGTCAGCTAACGGACAATTTGATCGCGAGGCGCTCAAGAAAAAAGCCGCGCAACTGCCGGTGATGGACGGGCTCGATCTCGTGCCGCGTGTCGGCGCAACAAAAGATTTCGCGTGGACGGAGACCAGCTGGGATCTTGAAAAGGGTTACGGCACTTTGGGTTCGGGCGCGCTGCATGTCGTGGCGATTGATTATGGCGTGAAGCGCAATATTCTGCGCCTGCTCACCGATCGCGATTGCCGCGTCACCGTGGTGCCGGCCACCGCGTCGCTGGATCAAATTCTCGCTTTGAAACCTGATGGTGTGTTTCTCTCAAACGGCCCGGGCGACCCCGCAGCGACGGGGACTTATTCCGTGCCGGTCATCAAAGCGCTGCTCGATAAAAGCGTGCCGACTTTCGGCATTTGCTTGGGCCATCAAATGCTCGCGCTGGCGGTGGGCGCGAAGACCATGAAGATGAAACAGGGCCATCACGGCGCCAATCATCCGGTGAAAGATTTCACCACCAACAAAGTTGAAATCGTGTCGATGAATCACGGTTTCGCGGTGGATAGGGAGAGCTTGCCGAAGAATGCAGTCGAAACCCATGTCTCGCTGTTTGACGGCTCAAATTGCGGCATGGCTTTGACCGATCGCCCCGCTTTCTCGGTGCAACATCACCCCGAAGCATCACCCGGCCCGCGCGACAGCCATTATCTCTTCGACCGCTTCGTCGCGATGATGAAAGACAAAAAGCCGAAGGCGGCTTAATTAATCTTCATCGAAAAGTAAAAAACCGGTGCGCGATGAAGTTGAACATCAGCACCACGCCGTAAGTGAGAATACGCGCAAAAAGCGGGGCAAGATCGAAGCCTTCCGTGAACACGCGCATCGCATAGCCCGTGAGTAAAAACCCCACGCCCATCACGCCTATAAACCGGATGATCGCCGCGCGATGGGACCGCGCGGTCTCAAACACATGCGCGCGGTTCAACATGTAAGACAAAACGCCGCCCGCGGCATAGCCGATCAGCGCAGCCGGTACCGGATCAAGGCCCAAAAGCTGAAAGCCGACAAAGAACACGGCGTAATCCAGCGCGGTCGCGAGCGCTCCCACACCAACAAAGGCCGAGAATTGGCGGATCAGGCGGGGCAATTGAGGCGCATCAGACATAAGCGCGGCATAGCGCCTTTCCGTGGAAAGGTCACGTCCAAGGCCTGAAAATCGGGCCGCTTGCCTTCCCTCGTCTGCGATTCTCGTCTAGAGAACCGCTTCAAGGCGCGTGCCGGTCAGGATTTCCGGCTGCCAGCCCCCCTTTGTCCGGTCAAGGACGCGCTCCGGCCTCTCTGAAGGCCAAAAAGCGCGGCCTTTTTTTATGTGCGCGGCGCCAAGTTGGGTCCGCGTGTGAGGTTTCAGGCGAGCACCATGCCCAAACGCACAGATATTTCCTCGATCCTGATCATTGGCGCCGGTCCTATTGTGATCGGTCAAGCCTGCGAGTTTGACTATTCCGGCACGCAAGCTGTGAAAGCGCTGAAGGAAGAGGGCTACCGCGTCATTCTGGTCAATTCTAATCCGGCGACGATTATGACCGATCCCGATATGGCGGATCGCACTTATGTCGAACCGATCACACCGGAAATTGTTGCCAAGATCATCGAAAAAGAACGCCCCGATGCGCTCCTCCCGACCATGGGCGGTCAGACGGCTTTGAACTGCGCGCTGTCGCTTAAAAAGATGGGTGTGCTTGAAAAATACAATGTCGAGATGATCGGCGCGACCGCCGAAGCGATCGACAAAGCCGAAGACCGCGAACTCTTCCGCAATGCAATGACCAAGATCGGTCTTTCGACGCCGCGCTCGCATCACATCAAGACCTTGCCGCAAGCGCTCGAAGCGCTCACTGACATTGGTTTGCCCGCAATCATTCGTCCGTCTTTCACCATGGGCGGCACGGGTGGTGGCATTGCGTATAACAAAGCGGAATTCATCGAGATCATCGAGCGCGGCATCGATGCCTCCCCCACCAATGAAGTCTTGGTGGAAGAGAGCGTGCTGGGCTGGAAAGAATATGAGATGGAAGTTGTGCGCGACAAAACGGACAATTGCATCATCATCTGTTCAATCGAAAATCTTGATCCGATGGGCGTGCATACGGGCGACTCAATCACCGTGGCACCGGCGCTGACGCTGACCGACAAAGAATATCAAATCATGCGCGATGCCTCGCTTGCCGTGTTGCGCGAAATTGGTGTTGAGACTGGTGGCTCGAATGTGCAATTCGCGGTTAATCCTGCGGATGGCCGCATGATCGTGATTGAAATGAATCCGCGCGTGTCGCGTTCATCGGCACTTGCGTCTAAAGCCACCGGCTTCCCGATTGCGCGCGTCGCGGCGAAACTCGCTGTCGGCTATACGCTTGATGAAATCGATAATGACATCACGGGCGGTGCGACACCGGCGTCGTTTGAACCGACGATTGATTATGTTGTTACAAAGATTCCGCGCTTCGCCTTTGAAAAATTCCCGGGCGCTGACCGCAATCTCACAACCTCGATGAAATCGGTCGGCGAAGCCATGGCGATCGGCCGTACTTTCCAAGAGTCCTTGCAAAAGGCCTTGCGTTCGCTTGAGACGGGTCTCACCGGTCTTGATGAAATCGAGATCGAAGGTTTGGGGTCGGGTGATGATAAGAATGCAGTGAAAGCCGTTCTCGGCACCGCAACGCCTGAACGAATTTTGCAGGTCGGCCAAGCTTTCCGTTTAGGCTTCACGCTTGAAGAATTGCATGACAGCTGCAAGATCGATCCATGGTTCTTGGAACAGATCAAAGACATCATTGATACGGAAGAAGCGGTTCGCAATTTCGGTGTTCCGAAAACCAAAGAAGCGTTACGCCGGTTGAAGGCAATGGGCTTCTCGGACTCGCGGCTTGCGGTTCTCTCGAGCGACTCGGAAGCGAATGTTGCGAAACATCGTGCATCACTCCATGTGCATCCCGTCTATAAGCGCATTGATACATGCGCAGCGGAATTCGCTTCGCCCACCGCCTATATGTATTCAACATATGCCCCATCATTCGCAGGCGCGCTCGCGAATGAAGCCGCCCCTTCTGATCGCAAAAAGATTGCTATTCTTGGCGGCGGACCAAACCGCATCGGCCAAGGCATCGAATTTGATTATTGCTGCTGCCACGCCTGTTTCGCACTGAGCGATGCGGGCTATGAAACGATCATGATCAATTGCAATCCGGAAACGGTTTCAACCGATTATGATACATCTGATCGTCTCTATTTCGATCCGCTCACTGCCGAAGATGTCATCGAGATATTGCGGCTTGAACAATCGAAGGGCGAATTGCTCGGGGCGATCGTGCAATTTGGTGGTCAAACGCCCCTGAAACTCGCACATGCGCTTGAGCAAGCCGGTATCCCGATCTTGGGCACGTCACCGGATATGATCGATCTCGCGGAAGACCGTGATCGCTTCAAACGCTTGCTTGATAAGCTGGGCTTGAAGCAGCCCCAAAATGGCATCGCCTATTCGGTCGAGCAATCGCGCCTTGTGTTGCAAGAGTTGGGATTGCCGTTGGTTGTGCGCCCTTCTTATGTGTTGGGCGGCCGCGCGATGGAAATCTTGCGCGACGAGCAAGCCTTTGATCGTTATCTTCTGGGCACGCTGCCGGAACTCGTACCGATTGATATCAAAGCGCGTTACCCGAATGATAAGACGGGCCAGATCAACACGCTGCTCGGAAAAAATCCGCTTCTCTTTGATCGCTATCTCTCGGATGCGATTGAAGTCGATGTGGATTGCGTGGCCGATGGCAAGGATGTGTTTATCGCCGGCATCATGGAACATATTGAAGAAGCGGGCATTCATTCCGGTGACTCGGCCTGTTCCCTTCCGCCGCATTCTTTGAAACCGGAGACTCTGGCGGAATTGGAGCGTCAAACTCGTGAGCTCGCGCTCGCTCTCAATGTTGTCGGTTTGATGAATGTGCAATTCGCGCTCAAAGACGGCGCAATCTATGTTCTTGAAGTTAATCCGCGCGCATCACGGACTGTGCCCTTTGTTGCGAAAGTCATCGGCAAGCCGATTGCGAAAATCGCCTCGCGCATCATGGCCGGTGAGAGCCTTGCTTCATTCAAGCTCAAAGCCGACCCTTATGATCACATTGCGGTTAAAGAAGCGGTGTTCCCCTTCGCACGCTTCCCCGGCGTTGATGTTGTTCTCGGTCCGGAGATGCGTTCGACCGGCGAGGTCATCGGGCTCGACAAGAGCTTCGGTGTGGCTTTTGCGAAAAGCCAATTGGGTTCAGGCACACTCGTGCCGAAAAAGGGCACTGTATTTGTTTCGGTGCGTGACGCCGACAAAGCGCGCATCGTGCCGACCATGAAAATGCTCTCCGATCTAGGCTTCTCGATTGTGGCGAGCGAAGGTACGCAAAAGCACCTTGCTTCCAATGGAATCAAAGCTAGCAAGATCAACAAAGTGCTCGAAGGGCGGCCGCATATTGTCGACGCGATCAAGAATGGCGAAGTGCAGCTCGTTTTTAACACGACGGAAGGGAAACAGGCGCTGACTGACTCCCGCTCGCTGCGTAGAGCCGCCCTCTTGCATAAAGTTCCCTATTATACGACCCTTGCAGGGGCGATTGCTGCGGCAGAAGGCATCAGGGCCTATCTGGCGGGTGATCTTGAAGTGAAGGCTCTGCAGGACTATTTCCAAGGTCAGGCGGCTAAAGCCTCCTGATAGGGCGTTAATTTGCGGGTTTTGGAGCCGGAGGCTGGCGCCAGAGCCTGTGTTTTCTTTTTTTCGATTAGACGGACAAGACGATGGACAAGGTTCCCATGACGACGGCGGGCTTCAAGGCGCTCGAAGAAGAGTTGCGCCAGCGCCAGCAGGAACATCGCCCGCGCATTATTCAGGCGATTGCGGAAGCACGTGCCCATGGCGACCTTTCGGAAAATGCCGAATATCATTCTGCCAAAGAACAGCAATCCTTGAATGAGGGTCGAATTGCTGAACTTGAAGATAAGATTTCACGCGCTGAAGTAATTGATGTGTCAAAGCTCTCTGGCTCGACGATTAAATTCGGTGCGACTGTAAAACTCATCGATGATGATACGGATGAGGAAAAAACCTACCAGATCGTTGGTGATACCGAAGCCGATGTAAAGGATGGAAAAGTCTCTATTAGCTCCCCCATTGCGCGCGCGTTGATCGGTAAGAAGACCGGCGACACGATCGAAGTAAACACACCTGGAGGAGGCAAGAGCTATGAAATCATCGATATCCTCTACCGTTAATCGCCGTCGTCTGATCACCGGATTATTGCTCGCGCCGGTTCTTACGGTTTTTACAACGGGCTGCGTCACTGGTCGCCCGCGCACCGCGACAGGGCCGCTCTATTCTGCCCTTCTTGTCGATGTTGAGCCCGTGCGCGCGAAGGGCATTGATAGTTACGCTGACAAGATCGCACTTTATCAAAAGCGTGGACTTGCCGCAGCCTATCAAGGTGCAATTGTATCCGGCAAAGGCCTACCCACTTTAACGGCTGAAATTCATTCGATTAGTTTTGGCAGTGAGACAGAAGAATTTGTCTTCTCGATGGGCACAAATCGGCCAAACTTTCCAAGGCACGTATCGATCACGGATTGGCTTGAAGGTTATGCCGTGATCCGACAGGGTGGCAAAGAAATCAAACGCGTGAAAGTGCTTGCGTCGCATCAGACCGAAGGACGCCGCCAATGGTCGATGGCGGATGATGAACAACGGCTGATCGAATTGACACGGTTCTTTGCCGATCGTTTACGCGACGAAGTCGGCGACTGAGATTTTGGGCGTGACCAATAATGCAAAGCCGTTGATCTGGGCGCTTCTTCTCCCTGAAGCGGGATTTCGAAGCCAAGTGTTAGGTCTTGCGGAAGCACTTGATACGCCCTTCATCGAAAAAAACGTCAATTTAAAACGCCCGTGGTCATTCTTTCCTGCGCGCTTCTGCCCCTTTGCACTCTCAGGACTTGATCAGCAAAGCGATAGGCTAAGCCCGCCATGGCCTGATGTTGTCATCAGCTGCGGCAGGCGCACAATCCCGCTCGCTCTCGCCATAAAGCGTGCATCGCATGGGCGTACACGCGCGATCCATATTCAAGATCCCAAAAGCGCCGCGCCGCTTTTTGATCTCGCATTACCCTTGCAGCATGACGGACTTACAGGTCCCAATGTCTTGCCCGTCGATACCGCGCTTCATCGCATAACACCGAAGAAGCTAACTGAGGCTTCATCCCAATGGGTTACACGCATGGCGGGCTTTGAGCGACCGCTGATCGGGGTAATTCTCGGCGGGCGTAACCGAACTTATCGGTTCACGAAAGACGTCGCCGACCGCATGATCGATTTACTTGATCGCCTCCATAAAGAGTCACGCGCGCATTTTTACATTACCGCCTCACGACGCACTGAATCGGAAGCGCTTGATCGTTTTGAAGCTTTTAAGATAGGGCGTTCTTATGTGACTCTCTGGACGGGACAGGGCGACAATCCCTATCTCGGTATTCTTGCAGAAAGTGACGCGTTGATCGTAACGGAGGATTCCATATCCATGGTCTCCGAAGCGCTTTCAACCGGAAAGCCGGTTGCCACTTTTCCGCTCGCAGGTGTTTCCAATCGCCATGGGCGCTTTATCGAGAACTTACTGAACCGCGGTGCCATCACGCGTTTCGATGGCACGATGCCAAGGCTTGCGTCTGTTCAAGTGCCCAACGCGACGGTCATCGCTGCCGCCGCGGTGCGGGATTTGTTGAACAAATAAAGACGATCAGCTGAACACCGCTTCCGTTACGAAGAAACGACGGGCTTTTCCGGATAAGACAATTGCTCGCGCGCGCGCCATTCAGGCGTGACATAATTCAGGATCAGCGATTTACGAACACCCGGTATCGTGCGCTTTTCAAAACCGTGCCACGTATTGTCCGATGGCACAAAAATCATTGCGCTATTTTTCGCAAAAGGCGAGCAGCCCGTATGCGTGGCGTGATCGCTATAGATATCAGTGCCGAGCTTATCGTGCCCTGCTTCATCCGAGAGATAAATCAGCATCGTGAATTTCTTCACGCCAAGATCTGTATGCGGCTCCAACCAGAATCCATCTGTGTCTTGCGCATATTCAAGACGAAGATAATTGCCGGTAAGATCAATCCCACAGGCTTTATTGAAGCGCGCAATGGTCGAAGGCTGCTGCAGATAATCTGCAACCGCGTGGCACACCGGATGTTTTACGCAATTGTCGTGATCAAAATATTGGCGCGTTGCATTATGGACTTCACGCTTGCCCGATACGCCTCCCAAATCAGGAACCGGAAAGGGCAAAGTGAGCAGCGCATCAGCCACAGGCTTCGGAAACACGCCCGACACAAACCAATGACGATAAGGCGTCTCGGACCGGGAGGCAGTGGCCAGAGCGTGATCGAGCGCGGCATCGAAATCCGAGTGGGAAGACATCATGTCGGGATCATTCCATTGAATACAAAGCGAGTCGCACGATAATCGCGCAAAATCTGGGGTTTCCATAGCCCGAGCCAGTGTCTGGCGACAAGACAAATTGCCGCGTCGCAAAGCCGCTGATTCAGGGTCGACCTATGCAAAAAAGAGGGGACAATCTCCCGAGCAATGTTGCAAAGGCCGATCAGAGCGATAGATATTTAGGCAAGAATTGAGGAATTGTCATGGCAGAGCATCGCGAAAAGCTGATCATCATCGGTTCGGGGCCGGCAGGCTACACGGCTGCCATCTATGCCGCCCGCGCGATGCTTAAACCCGTTCTCATCAGCGGCTTACAGCCGGGCGGCCAGCTGACGATCACAACCGATGTCGAGAATTATCCAGGCTTTGCCGAAGCGATCCAGGGGCCTTGGCTCGTCGAGCAGATGCGCGCGCAAGCGGAGCATGTCGGCACGCGGATGGTATCCGATCTTATTGTGTCGGCGGACCTCTCCGCCCGCCCCTTCCGTCTCACCGGAGATAATGGCGATATCTATTTCTGCGAAACGCTTGTGATTGCAACAGGCGCGCAAGCAAAATGGCTCGGCATTCCGGGCGAGCAAAAATTCCAAGGCTTTGGCGTCTCGGCCTGTGCGACTTGCGACGGGTTCTTTTTCCGCGGCAAAGACGTCGCCGTTATCGGGGGTGGTAATTCCGCCGTTGAAGAAGCGCTCTATCTCGCGGGCCTCGCTTCAAAGGTTACGGTCATCCATCGCCGCGATACGTTCCGCGCGGAAAAGATTCTACAGGATCGTCTCTTCGCGCATCCGAAAATCGAAGTCGTATGGAACCACACCGTTGAAGACATCGCTGGTGGCGGCACACCGCCTGCCGTGACGGGTGTCGTGGTGAAGAGCACCGAGAATGGCGCGATCAAAACTATCCCCGCTGAAGGCGTGTTTGTGGCGATTGGCCATAGCCCGGCAAGCGCGGTCTTTGCGGATCAACTCAAGATGAAACAAGGCGGCTATATCTGGACTGCACCTGATTCAACCGCCACGAGCATTGAAGGTGTCTATGCAGCGGGCGATGTGACGGATGATGTCTATCGCCAAGCCGTTACGGCTGCAGGCATGGGTTGTATGGCGGCGCTTGAAGCCGAGCGTTGGCTCGCCGCGCATGAAACCCATTTAAAGGCAGCCGAGTGATGCCAAGCAGCACCAATTTCTCCGCCGCTTCGACGATTGATTGGGACAAGGTTCGCATCTTCTATGTTGCAGCCGATGCCGGCAGTTTCACCCATGCGGGCGACGTTTTGCAAATCAGCCAATCAGCGGTCAGCCGACAAGTCAGCGCGCTCGAGCGCGATCTCGGCGTGCCCCTCTTCCATCGCCATGCGCGCGGTTTGATTCTTACCGAGCAAGGCGAACATCTCTTCCGCACCGCGAAAGAGATGATGCTGAAATTCGAAGCCGCCCGCGCGCGCTTGACCGATAGCCGCGAAAAGCCGGATGGCGATTTGCGCGTGACAACCACTGTGGGGCTTGGCGCGAATTGGCTGACGCCGCGTGTAGGGGAGTTTCTCGATCTCTATCCCGATATCCGTTTGCAGATGCTCTTGACCGATGAAGAGCTTGATCTCTCGATGCGTGAAGCCGATGTCGCGATCTGGTTGAGACAACCCACACAGGCCGATCTCATTCAGCGGCGTTTGTTCACGGTGCATTTCCACGCTTACGCGTCGCAGGATTACATCAAGAAGCGCGGCGCGCCGAAAGAAACCGCCGACCTCGAAGAACATCGCATTTTGACATTTGGCGGACCGACGCCTTCACATCTGCTCGATGTGCATTGGTTGACAACGGTGGGGCGCGATGCGCGCCACCCACGCCCGGCGGCTCTGACGATCAACAATGTCTCCGGTCTTTATCACGCAGCAACGCGCGGCGCCGGCATCGCTGTATTGCCGGATTATCTCGTTGATAAAGATGCGGGACTTGTGCAGGTCCTCTCCGAACTCGAAGCACCAGCACTCGAGAGTTATCTCGTTTATCCGGAAGAACTCAAAAATGTCGCGCGTGTGCAAGTGTTCCGAGACTTTCTCGTCTCAAAAGCGCAACGCTGGGCGTATTGATTTAACGCGCGCACAAAAAACAAAAGCCCGGCAGTGCCGGGCTTTTTTATTATCCGTTTGAACGTCCGCGTTTAGCGCAAACTCGCCGTAAACCTCTGAATCTTGCCACACGCGTCTTCGAGCACTTTGTTTGATGTCGCGTAAGAGATGCGGAAATTGGGGCCGAGGCCGAAGGCTGTGCCATGCACGGCCGCCACGCCTTCCGACTCGAGCAATTCGGTGACGAAGTCTTCGTCGGTCGCGATCACTTTGCCTGACTGCGCTTTCTTACCAATCACGCCTTTGATGCTCGGATAGACATAGAACGCGCCTTCCGGCATCGGGCATTCGATGTCCTTGGCTTGATTGAGCATCGACACGACAAGGTCACGACGTTCTTCAAAGGCCTTGCGGCTCACTTTGATGAAATCTTGCGGGCCGTTCAGCGCTTCCACCGCCGCCCATTGCGCAATCGAACACGCGCCCGATGTTTGCTGGCCCTGCACCATATCCATCGCCTTGATAAGCACATCCGGTCCACCGGCATAGCCAATACGCCAACCGGTCATTGCGTAAGATTTCGACACACCATTCATGGTGAGCGTGCGCTCCCACAAATTCGGCTCGATCTGCGCCGGCGTTGTGAATACAAAATCACCGTAAGTGAGATGCTCATACATATCATCGGTGAGAATCCACACATGCGGATGACGCACGAGCACATCGGTAACGGCTTTCAATTCATCGCGCGTATAGGCCGCGCCCGACGGATTTGAGGGCGAATTCAGCACAACCCATTTGGTGCGCGGTGTGATCGCGCGCTCGAGATCAGCGGCTTGAAGTTTGAAACCCTTCTCGATCGTCGTGTCGACAAACACCGGCGTGCCGCCGCAGAGCAGCACCATATCGGGATAGCTCACCCAATAAGGCGCAGGGATAATGACTTCATCACCTTTATTGAGCGTTGATACAAACGCATTGTAGAGCACCTGCTTGCCACCGGTGCAGACGATGGTCTGCGAGGGCTTATAATCGAGATTGTTCTCGCGCTTGAACTTCTTGGCAATCGCTTCGCGCAAAGGCTGGATGCCGGCGACCGGCGTGTATTTGGTCTCGCCGCGCTGGATGGCCTCAATCGCCGCCTTCTTGATGTTGTCGGGCGTGTCGAAATCCGGCTCGCCCACCGAGAGCGAAATGATCTCGCGGCCTTGTGCTTTCAAATCGCGCGCCTTTTGCGTCACGGCGATTGTGGCAGAGGGCTTCACGCGGGAAAGGGCATCGGCAAGAAAGGCCATGGGGGACACTCCGGATCAGGCGAACAAATACGCCGCCAAGCACAAAGGGAAATCTCGGCCTTCCCTAAAGCCCCGCCCCCCTTGGAGCAAGAGCACCGCGCGCGGTTTTGCCCGAAATTTGTAAGGCCGACCGGCCTTATTTCTTAACGCCCTTTCATAACCATGACGCAAATTTAATCTTGTCGTCATGAGCTTAGAAGGTCAGCGGCTCTAGGGTCTTCTCAAGGTCAGACGATTCGCCTGATCCTGATTTCCGAATGGAGCTAAACATGATCCGCCATATCGCCACCGGCCTGGTTGTTGCCAGCCTTGCCCTTGCCCCCACTTTTGCTTTTGCAAAGACCTATAAGACCGAAAAGACCTGCGTGAAGCATCACATGGTCTGGAAAGACGGCAAATGCCACAAGGCCTGAGCTGATTTTCAGCTTATCGAACCGCACTCTGTATGGTTCAGCCAAGGCCCGGTTTTCCGGGCCTTTTCTTTTGGCCGTGTGTTGCGACAAAGAGAGCCTTGCCCCGGCTCGCATGAAGGGCCATTTTGCATCTTATGGCGAAAACTCCGAAACCCACCGGCAAGGCTTCCAAGCCCGACCTCAAGCCGCTTGATCAACATCTCGCGGCCTTGCTCAACCCGGCGCTCACCACCGAGCGGCAGGCGAAGGCAAGCGCGCGCGCAGGCAAACTCAGCGGCCGTTCGGAAGGCTTCGGCGAAGCGCCACAAGCGGGCTACACAGCCGATCTGGCAATCAATGATCCGAAGCTGAAAGCGGCGCTCGGCCTGCCGGAGATCACGCCCGATGCGCCGCATCGCGGCGACCGTATTCGCGACAAAGATATTTCGCGCGAAGCCATGCTGAAGGATGCGCCGCGTCGCGTGCGCCAGGGGAATGTGAAACGCGATGCGGAGGAAGAAGAAGAGGCGACACGCTTAGGCTCGGGCGCCACCGCCGTTGCGCTCAAAGAATTACTGGAAGGCGGCGATCCCCGTTTTCGTGGACGCACCGATTGGACGCCGCATCGCCCCGAACGCCCGGAGAAGAGCGAAGGCGGGATCAGCTTTGATCTCGTCTCCGAATATCAACCAGCCGGTGACCAACCGACCGCCATCAAAGCGCTTGTGCAAGGCATCGCGGAGCAAGAGCGCGATCAGGTTCTGCTCGGTGTCACCGGTTCGGGCAAAACCTTCACCATGGCGCAAGTGATTTCCGAGACGCAGCGCCCCGCCCTCATTCTCGCGCCGAACAAAACACTCGCCGCGCAGCTTTATGGCGAGTTCAAAAGCTTCTTCCCGAATAATGCGGTGGAATATTTCGTTTCCTATTACGATTACTATCAGCCCGAAGCCTATGTGCCGCGCACCGATACATTCATCGAAAAAGAATCGACCATCAACGAACAGATCGACCGTATGCGCCATGCCGCGACGCGCGCGCTGCTTGAACGCGATGACGTGATCATCGTTGCGTCTGTTTCGTGCATTTACGGTATCGGCTCGGTTGAAACCTATACCGCGATGACCTTCTCGGTGAAGATGGGTGAAAGCGTTTCGCAGCGCCAACTCATCGCCGATCTTGTGGCGCTTCAATATAAGCGCTCAGGTGGTGACTTTATTCGCGGCTCCTTCCGCGTTCGTGGCGACATCATCGAAGTCTTCCCGGCCCACTATGAAGACCGCGCGTGGCGCATTTCCATGTTCGGCGACGAAGTGGAATCGATTGTCGAATTCGATCCCCTGACGGGTAACAAAACCGCTGACCTCGAAGCCGTGAAGGTTTATGCGAATTCGCATTATGTCACGCCGCGCCCAACTTTGTTGCAATCAATCAAAGGCATCAAAGACGAGTTGAAACATCGGCTTGATGATTTGATCCGCTCAGGCCGTCTGCTGGAAGCGCAACGTTTGGAACAACGGACGCTGTTTGATCTTGAAATGTTAGAAGCCACCGGTGTGTGCCAAGGCATCGAAAATTACTCGCGCTATCTGACCGGCCGCAAACCGGGCGAGCCGCCGCCGACACTCTTTGAATATCTGCCTGACAATGCGCTTGTGTTTACGGATGAAAGCCATGTGACCGTGCCACAAATCGGTGGCATGTATCGCGGCGACTTCCGCCGCAAAGCCACGCTTGCCGAATATGGCTTCCGTCTGCCCTCTTGCTTAGACAATCGCCCGTTGCGGTTCGAAGAGTGGAACGCGATGCGTCCGCAGACCGTGCATGTGTCGGCGACACCCGGGGAATGGGAGCTTGAACAAACCGGTGGCGTGTTTGTTGAACAAGTCATTCGCCCGACGGGCTTGATTGATCCGGAGGTGATCATTCGCCCCGCCCGCGCGCAGGTAGATGATTTGCTTGGCGAAGTGCGCGAAGTCGCCGCGCAAGGATATCGCACGCTCGTGACCGTGCTGACCAAACGCATGGCGGAAGATCTCACCGAATATCTGCACGAAAACAATGTGCGCGTGCGCTATATGCATTCGGACATCGACACGATTGAACGTATCGAAATTATTCGTGATTTGCGGCTCGGCACATTTGATGTGCTTGTCGGCATCAATCTTTTGCGCGAAGGCCTTGATATTCCAGAATGCGCGCTCGTCGCCATTCTCGATGCGGATAAAGAAGGTTTCTTGCGTTCTGAAACCTCACTCATTCAAACCATTGGCCGCGCGGCGCGAAACGTCGATGGCAAGGTCGTACTCTATGCCGACAAGATGACCGGCTCGATGGAACGCGCGATTGCCGAAACCAATCGCCGCCGTGAAAAGCAAAAAACATATAACGAAGCCCATGGCATCACGCCGGAATCAATCAAACGCGGCATTTCCGATATTCTCGACAGCGTCTATGAACGCGATCATGTGCAGGTCGATACCGGCCTCGCTGATAAACCGATGGCCGGCCATAATCTCAAGCTCACGCTCGCTGATCTCGAAAAGAAAATGCGCGAGGCGGCGGCCAATCTCGAATTCGAAACGGCGGCGCGGCTACGCGACGAAATCAAACGATTGGAAGCCACCGAGCTTGCAATTGCCGATGACCCGCTCGCCCGACAAACCGATGTGGAAGACAAGGCCGGACGCTTCAAAGGCGAGCGCACTTACGGCGACGCCGCCAATCTGCCGCCGACGCGTGCGCACAAACCCACCGATGGCGATATGGGCCCACATAATTGGGGTGGTGGGGAAGCGAAGCCGCGGGCGAGGAAGAGGGAGAGGTAGACTCTTTCACGTTCATCGCAGCGCGTGGTTCGAAACGCACAGCATCCCGCAATGATTGTCACCATAAGTTTGTTATTTACATCCTCATCCTGAGCCGTCGCGAAGCGACGAGTCGAAGGACGTGGTTCATAGCGCTCACTCGTCACGTGGTTCGAGACGCATCACTTCGTGATGCTCCTCACCATGAGGAAATTATATTTAGATTTCCGCACTCGCATAAGCGCCGACTCGCTACACCGGCACGCGGATCGTTGCGCGTAAACCGCCCATGGGGCTATCGAGCAACATCACATCGCCGCCATGCGCGCGGGCGATATCGCGCGCAATCGCAAGGCCCAAGCCGGAACCGCCCTCATCAATATTGCGTGCTTCATCAAGCCGCACAAAGGGTTTGAACACATCAACGCGACGCTCTTCAGGAATGCCCGGGCCATTGTCATCAATATGAATGAAAAGTGAGCGGCCATCTTCAACCGCTGATAGGCCGATCTTGGTGCCGTGGCGTTGCGCATTAACAACAAGATTGACAACACACCGCTTCAAACCATCGCGCCGCACTGTGACAACAGGATCACCCGCAATATCGAGCGTGATCGTATGCCCCTGCCTTTCAGTCTCGTCTTTCACATCGTCGAGCAAAGCCCGAATATTCACGGGTTGCGCCTGTTCAGCAATTTCGCCGC
>CANGSG010000027.1 GCA_947456435.1 Hyphomicrobiales bacterium | reverse complement strand
TGCCGATATTCGCGCCAGTGCGAGGATTTGAAAAACAAAGCCCAAAACAAAACCGCCAATGGTGAGCCATATCGGGACTGCCGCAAGAATTTGTGTCTCAATTGAAAACACGCCGCCTGTTGCGATAACAGAAATAATCGCGCCCGGCAGGACGATGGCTTGCGTCACGACAATTTTGGCAGCATTCGCAGTTTCGCGGCAGCGCGTTCCCGCAAAAAATTGCATGGCGGCTGAAACACTGGCGATGGACGCCAAAGCAACGCCTCTCAGATCAAGATCGCCGCTTGCCATTCCAAGAACCAAGACGACACCGATAAAGGCCAAAGCCACAATACCGAGCATCGCAGGCGTCAGTTTTTTTCGATCAACAAAGGGGCTCGCAATGACAATCAGAATCGGGAAGGTGTAGAAAATCACGGCGGCCACAGTAATCGGAATAAACGCTACCGACGAGAGATACCCGATGGAAACGCCCATACTGCCGAGACCGAGAAGAGCAATGGGCACGCGCTCCCCTCTTACCACGCGAAGTGAACTACGCGTCACCAGCGCCAAAACAAGGCCGATGGCAATCATCACGAGTACGCGCTCGGCAACAATCATAGGGCCTTGCACACCGAGCTCGGCTGAAATTTTTGCGAAGGTAATATTGAAGCCGTAGAAAAACGCGCCGGCTAGAGCAAAGCCGATTCCCCGTCTTGATTGTTCGGACCCCACGCGCGTTACTCCCGGTACTGATCGTTCAGACAGACAAAATGCCAATCCGCTTGTCGCATGAGACATACGCGGAGTGCGGCTTCACCTCAACCCTTGAGGATGGCATCGCCACTCTGCGGTTTTGGTTGACCTGAGCACAAATCCTCGCGAAAAGATTTTGAGTTTCCTATTAAAGGCATTCAATTACCATGCTTTGGGCTCTAGCCGCTGTCATCGCCGCCGCCGCGCAAACCGCCCGCAATGCGATGCAGCGGAAATTGACGGCTCAAATCGGAACCGTTGGGGCTACTCAGGTTCGATTTCTGTATGGGTTTCCTTTTGCGTTGATCTTCCTCACCTCTGTCACATTGATAACAGGTGGATCGGTACCTACTGCTGATGGTGCATTTATTGGCTTTGCGCTTGGCGGCGCGATCTCACAAATACTTGCGACCGCACTCATGCTCCTTGCCATGAAGGAGCGCTCCTTTTCAGTCACAACCGCTTATACAAAAACAGAGCCTGTTCAGGTGGCTCTCTTTGGCGCGCTCGTTCTCGGTGATCATCTATCGGTGATCGCCGTTCTTGCCATCATCGTGGCGACTTTTGGCGTTGTGTTAATGGCCGTGAAAGCGGATGAAAAACTCAGTGCCGTCGGGCTTCGTCCTGCACTTGCCGGCATTGCTGCCGGCGGTCTTTTTGCCTTGGCCGCTATCTTCTTTCGTGGCGGTATCCTGGAGCTTGGTCAGCAAAGCTTTGTGTTGCGTGCCTCAACAATGCTTGCGTGGTCTCTTGGTCTTCAGACATTGATTCTCATTCTCTGGATGATGTTGTTCGACCGCAAAGCACTCACTGCTAGCTTCACATTGTGGCGTGCATCACTTTTTGCTGGATTTATGGGCGCTTTCGCATCCCAATTTTGGTTTATCGGATTTTCACTCACCGCGGCAGCGAATGTGCGGACGCTCGGTCTCGTTGAAGTGTTCTTCGCGCAATTCGTCACACGCAAATTTTTGAGCGAGACAACGAGCAAAAGAGAGCTTTTGGGTATGGCGCTCATTCTTGCTGGTGTTGGCGCATTGCTGCTTGTCGGTTAAGGCGCCTTTGCCGAAATCGCGAGCGCATGAACGCCATCGGCGAATTCATCCGCGAGCAGGGCGTTGATCGCTCGATGAATATCGACGCGGCTTTTGCCCTGAAAAGCGGCGCTGATTATTTCAATCGAGAAATGTGTTTGCCCGCCGGGACGCGCACCAGAATGACCCGCGTGTTGATGCGAATCATCCGTCACGACGAGATGATCGGGCGCGAAACTTGCCCGCAATTTTGTCTCGATCCGATCGCGGATTTTAATCTCGTTCATCGACATGGGCCTCAACCTCTCTATGTGCGTCACTTCGCCCGGTCTTCGCAAGACTTGTTTCAGGCCCTCATCACCGACTATTAAGCCGTCATGAACCCGAAGTCGAAACTCTTTGACAAGATTCGTATTCCGCCGCGAAGCCGCCGGGGCCGCCCCGAAGCGGAGCCGCCGCGCTGCGAGCATCCTGGCTGTTCGGAGCCCGGTCCCCATCGCGCACCGAAGGGCCGGCATGAGGAAGGCCGCTTCTGGCAGTTCTGCCTCGACCACGTTCGGGAATACAACCAAACATACAATTATTTCGCCGGAATGACCGATTCTGCCATCCTTTCCTACCAAAAGGACGCGTTAATCGGCCATCGTCCTACCTGGAAGCTTGGAGAAAATGCCTCGAGCGGCAAGCGCCGCGCCCAGCAACAGGCCGAAAAGGTCTTCGTCGACCCGTTCAATCTGTTCGACAATGCGGAAACCAAGAAGCCCCGCAAAAAGGCAGAGCCCGAGGGTCCGCGAGTCGGCGCCTTGGCGGCGAAGGCCTATGAGACCCTATCCCTTGAAGCCGGAGTCGACGCCAAGACGGTCCGTCTCCGCTACAAAGAGCTCGTCAAACGCTTCCACCCGGACGCGAATGGCGGGGACCGTTCGCTGGAAGATCGCTTACGAGAGATCATCCATGCGTATAATACATTGAAAGCGGCGGGCCTCGCCTGATAAAGAAGAGGCCGAGGGTTCGTTATGGACCCGCAAATTCCCAACAAGGACGATCGTTAGCGGTCATCCAGCGGTGCCCGGATGCGGCGCGCCGTGCCAGTAGTCGATGCGAGGTTTTACGTGACAAGCGCCCCAGTAGCCCCCGGAATGCCCGATATCACTGTCTCCGCCCGCGAGATGTTCGGCATCGACACGGATATGCAAGTGCCCGCCTATTCGGTCGCCGATCCGCATGTTCCTGATCTCGATCCGGATTATCTGTTCGATCGTCAAACAACTTTGGCCATTCTTGCCGGCTTTGCCCGCAATCGTCGCGTGATGGTCTCGGGCTATCACGGCACGGGTAAATCGACGCATATCGAACAAGTGGCTGCGCGGCTGAAATGGCCTTGCGTGCGCATCAATCTTGATAGCCACGTGTCGCGTCTCGATCTCGTCGGCAAAGACGCTATTGTTTTAAAAGACGGCAAGCAGATCACGGAATTCCAGGATGGGATCCTGCCTTGGGCGCTGCAAAACAATATCGCGCTTGTGTTTGACGAATATGACGCGGGTCGTCCCGATGTGATGTTCGTGATTCAGCGCGTGCTGGAAATTTCAGGTAAGCTTACCCTTCTCGATCAGAAGCGCGTGATCCGGCCGCATGGTGCATTCCGTTTATTTGCAACCGCCAATACAGTGGGACTCGGCGATACCTCGGGCCTCTATCATGGCACACAACAAATTAACCAGGGTCAAATGGACCGTTGGTCGATTGTGACAACACTCAATTATCTTCCGCATGATAAGGAAGTGGATATCGTGCTGGCGAAGTCGAAGCCTTTCCAAACCAAGGAAGGTCGCGATACCGTCAATCGCATGGTGCGTCTTGCTGATCTCACACGTCAGGCTTTCATGAATGGCGATCTGTCCACCGTGATGAGCCCGCGTACAGTGATCACATGGGCTGAGAACGCGGAAATCTTTGCCAATGTCGGAATGGCCTTCCGTCTCACCTTCCTCAACAAATGCGATGAACTCGAGCGTTCGCTTGTCGCCGAATTCTATCAGCGCAGCTTCGGTGAAGAATTACCGGAGAGCGCGTTGAATGTCGCGTTGAGCTAAGGATCGTCGCGAGGACCTGTGTCGACATCCAATCGCAAACCATCGTCGCCAAAAGAGGCGCCTGCAGAACCGTTCAAACGCGCGGTTATCGGGACGATGCGTGCGATTTCGGGCAAGACCGAACTCGATGTCAGCTTTGCGAATGATCGACCTGCCCTGTTAGGCGACCGCGCCCGTTTGCCCGAGCCCCCGCGTAAAATGACGGCACAAGATGCCGCAATCTTGCGCGGCCATGCGGACTCAATGGCGCTTCGGCTTTCATGCCACAATGATTCAATTCATCGGCGGCTTTTGCCGGGCGGTCAAACCGCACGGGCAGTCTATGACGCCATTGAACAAGCGCGCTGTGAATCAATCGGCGCGCGTCGCATGGAAGGCGTAGCGGCCAATCTCACAGCGATGCTTGATGATAAATATCATCGTGGCAATTTCGATCAGGTCACCGACGTTGCGGATGCGCCGATCGAAGAAGCGCTCGCCATGATGGTCCGCGAAAGATTGACGGGCTCAGCTCCACCGCCGGCTGCGCAAAAACTTGTCGATCTCTGGCGACCCTTTATCGAGACCAAAGCCGGCGCAAATCTCGATGGGCTAGAAAATCATATCAATGATCAACGCGCCTTTGCGCGTGTTATTCGTGAAGTGCTTGTAAAACTCGATATGGCTGAAGAAGCCGAAGGCGAGGGTGACGAGAACAACGAAGACGAAGAACAACAGTCAGAAGGCGAGAGCGAAGAGCAAGAAAGCGGCGAAAAGGAAGAGCAAGCCTCGACGGAAGAAACGGAATCAAGCGCCTCAGAAGAGTCGGACGCTGAAACCGAAGAGGGTATGGCCGACGCGGAAGATGGTCCGACAGACGATCAAATGGACGATGACGACATGCCGGAAACGGATGAGTCAGATAATTCGCCGCGCCCGCCGCCGCCCTCGCGTCCTGAAAAGCCGGTATCCGATTATCGCGTCTTCGCCACAAAATATGATGAAACGATTGGCGCTGAAGATCTTTGCGATGCTGAAGAGCTCACGCGACTTCGCGCCTATCTCGACAAACAAATCAACCATCTCTCCGGCGTTGTTGCGCGCCTTGCCAATCGCTTGCAGCGCCGCTTGATGGCGCAACAAAATCGCGCGTGGGAATTTGATCTCGAAGAAGGCGCGCTTGATCCTGCACGCCTCACGCGCATCATCATCGATCCCTATCAACCGCTTTCGTTTAAGCGTGAGAAGGATACGAATTTCCGTGATACGGTTGTGACACTTCTGATTGATAATTCAGGCTCGATGCGTGGACGACCGATATCGGTTGCTGCAACCTGCGCTGATATTCTTGCCCGCACGCTCGAGCGTTGCGGCGTGAAGACCGAAATTCTCGGTTTCACAACGCGCGCTTGGAAGGGCGGGCAGTCACGCGAATTCTGGTTGCAGTCAGGCAAACCAAATATGCCTGGCCGCCTCAATGATCTGCGTCACATCATCTATAAAGCCGCGGACGCGCCATGGCGTCGGGCACGTAAAAATCTTGGCCTTATGATGCGCGAAGGCTTGCTCAAAGAAAACATTGATGGTGAAGCGCTCGACTGGGCGCATAAGCGTCTCATTGCGCGTCCTGAGCAGCGCAAGATTTTAATGATGATTTCGGATGGCGCGCCAGTCGATGATTCAACACTCTCAGTGAATCCCGGTAATTATCTCGAAAAGCATCTGCGCTTCGTGATCGATGAAATTGAAAATCGCTCGCCTGTCGAATTGATCGCGATCGGCATCGGCCATGATGTGACACGCTATTATAAGCGCGCAGTCACCATCGTGGATGCGGAAGAACTCGGCGGCGCGATGACAGAAAAACTGGCTGAACTCTTCGACGACACGACGCCCGGCGACAAACGCCGCGCAGCGTAAATTTTATACCGCCGTTTTATCAACGCGCTCCATCGGCAAGATCACGCTCATCAACGCGCCATAGGGCAGAAGCGCGATAAGCGCGATGAGCATCTTCACCGAGAAATCAAACACGGCGAGGCTTTGCCAGAGCATCACATCGGTGCCAAACAAATTCACAGGACCAGACATATCCGGGTCACCCGCAAAAGCGAGCGAGAAGAAGAGCGCCGTATCAAGCGCTGAGCCAATCACGCTGCCGACAAACGGTGCGCGCCACCACGCTTGCCGACGCAAGCGATTAAACACTGTGATGTCGAGCAATTGGCCAACAAGAAACGCGGTGCCCGAAGCCAAAGCGATGCGCGGCGTTGCAAGCCAGATCGAAAGAACAACCGCAATCACAAAGCCGGCAATCACCAATTGCCGTGCGACGCGCGGACCATAACGACGATTGGTCAAATCCGTAACGAGGAACGCGACAGGATAAGTGAATGCCCCCCAGGTGAGATAATCACCAAGATCAAAAGGCGAAAAAGGATATTGAACGAGAATATTCGAAGCGACGACAACGAGAGTCATCGCGATGATCGGCACAATCAGCCGATGGAGGGCTAGGGAGAGCATCTCACGGTCCTATAGTGCTGACGGCAGAGGCCGACGCGGGTTTCGTAAGTTACGAAAGGCTGACGGCGGAGGCCGACGCCAAGCGACAGAGAAGCAATCGATTAGTGAGCAGCGAGTTTCTTTTCGAGATCGCGCTTCAAACCGCGTGCGGTCGGCGAGAGATCTTCGGTACGGGCTTTGACCAGAAACGCATCAAGGCCACCACGATGCTCAACCGTGCGCAGCGCATTGGCTGATACGCGTAGGCTGACCGAACGACCAAGCGCATCCGACTGGAGCGTTACTTGGCAGAGATTGGGGAGGAATTTCCGCTTGGTCTTGCGGTTCGAGTGGCTGACAAGCTGTCCGCTCAACACGGCCTTACCTGACAATTCGCAACGGCGTGACATGGGCTATCGTCCTTACTGGTCCTAAAGAGCTCGCTTTCGCCGCCGCCTCTAAAGACGGAGGGCGGCCAGAGCCGCCCATCGACATGCGCACCCTAAAAAATTGGGTCGAGGGTCTATAGGGGAGAAGCCGCCAGAGCGTCAAGCGAAACCTAGCTTTTTTGGCTAGTTGACATCAAATCCAGACAAATCAGTCCCCACATTGTAAATGTAAGCTAACGATTCGCCCCGAATTTGAGCCTCCCGGACGGTTTCATGACCCGAATTTCCGCATTCTTGCGGCAATCTCTCGTAATTTTTCTTGCTTTGGCCTTATCGGCCAGCCTCGAGACGCCGGCGCGTGCCGCGCCAAAGTCCTATTCTGTCTATTATGAGGTCTCGATCGCTTTTATTTCGATCGGAACGGCGCGTTTTTCCGAAACGCGGCGTGGATCAGGCTATAAACTCCATCTCGGCGCCGATTTCTTGGGCGTGTTCCGCTATTTCTTTGCCCCCAGGCTCTCAGCCGATGTGGATGGGGTCGAGAGCGGCGGCAAGCTCTCCGGCGCCCGTTACAGTCTCGCGGTTGATCATCCGGAAGATCCGCAACGCGTGGATATGACGCTTTCCGGCGGCACGATCACGAGCGCTATTCTGACACCGCCCCTGCCCGAACGCCCCGACCGCGTGCCCGTTCTCCCTGAACAAAAGCGTGGCGTGGTGGATCCACTAACGGCCTTCCTGATCCCCTTCAAAGGAAGCCCCTCTTCGGCCGAAGTCTGCGCTCAAACATTGAAAGTCTTCGACGGCGCGGGGCGGTTCGATATTACCCTGCTTCCTGATCAAGAGCGGACGCTCAGCATTCCCGGCTATTCGGGGCCAACCATCGATTGTTTCGTGCGCTATATGCCGGTCTCAGGCCATCGCGAAAAGCGCGCGAATGTGACCTACATGGAAAATAATCGGGATATTTCGGTACGGCTCGCGCCCGTTCCCGGACAATCCTATCTCGTGCCGGTTGAAATTCAGATTGCGACATTGATCGGCAATCTCCGTATCGAAGCGGTCAAAATCGAAGGTTTCGATAAATCGCCCGACCCTGTGACAGCCGACGCTAATTAAAAACAAGAAACCTGTCTCAATTTGCGACAGAAACAACGCAAAAAGCGCTGATTCGTGCAGCGTATGTTCCCGATTTGCGCCAAATCTTGACGAAACATGAATCCGCTCACTGCCGCGGCTTCATTGATTATTTATAAGTTTCGATCGGTTTTCGTTTCGAAGCGATTCGGACGCGATTCGTTCCCGCCTCGTTCGAATTGGTTGAGAGTTCCTGCCTCAAATCGTCTCAATTTGCGACATTCGGTTTGACTTTGATACAGGCGGTCAGGCAGGTTCGGCGCGCAATCGAAGAGCATCATGCGCCTGCCCTCCCTTCCTCCTTCCCAGCGATCCCGAGGCGTTACCGCCATTCTCGGGCCGACCAATACAGGCAAGACCCATCTCGCCATTGAACGCATGCTGGCGCATCCCTCCGGGATTATCGGCCTGCCTTTGCGACTCTTGGCGCGTGAAGTTTATGAACGTGTCATTGCGCGCGTCGGCGCGCCCGCTGTTGCCCTGATCACAGGCGAAGAAAAAATCAAACCGCCGGGCGCTCGGTATTACGTCGCAACCGTTGAAGCGATGCCGCGCGATGTTGACGTCAGTTTCGTTGCGATTGATGAATGCCAACTCGCTGCTGATTTTGATCGCGGTCACATTTTCACGGATCGAGTGCTCAATATGCGCGGCCGTGATGAGACGATGTTGATCGGTGCTGAAACGATCAAACCTTTATTGCTAAAACTCATACCCGGTTTGCAGACGACCTCGCGTCCACGCCTGTCACAATTGACTTTTGCAGGCGATCGCAAGATCAGCCGTTTGCCGCGTCGCTCCGCAATTGTCGCGTTTTCTGCTGATGAAGTTTATGCCATCGCCGAACTTATTCGCCGTCAAAGTGGTGGTGCGGCTGTTGTGCTTGGTGCGCTTTCGCCGCGAACACGCAATGCGCAAGTCGCGCTCTATCAATCCGGTGATGTTGATTATCTCGTTGCGACCGATGCCATTGGTATGGGGCTCAATCTTGATGTTGATCATGTCGCTTTTGCCGGTGATCGAAAATATGACGGCACAAAATTTCGCCGTCTCGTTCCCGGTGAATTTGGCCAGATCGCGGGACGCGCGGGACGCTATCTGAAAGACGGCTCATTCGGATCAACTGGCCGCTGCGCGCCGTTCGAGGATGAACTCGTCGAAGCGCTCGAGTCCCATGTATTCCCCCCCTTGCCGATGCTCCAATGGCGCAACCCTGTACTCGATTTTTCAAGCGTACCTGCGCTGATCCACGCACTTGACCGTATTCCGGACGAAGAGGGTCTAACCCGCGCGCCCTTGGCCGATGATCTGCGCGCGCTGGAAGCGGCTTCACGAGATCGCGCCATCATGGCTGCGGCAAAGGGCCAAAAGGCGGTGGAATTGCTTTGGGCTGTCTGCCAAGTGCCTGATTATCGGAAGCTTTCTCCGCAGGCCCATGCCGATCTTGTGACCACCCTCTATCTCGACCTGGCGACCAAGGGGCAGATCCCGGCGGACTGGTTTGCCCGCCAGATCGCCGAAGTGAACCGGACCGACGGGGATATCGACACGCTCTCGGCCCGGATTGCCCAGATCAGGACATGGACCTTCGTCGCCAATCGAGAAAACTGGCTCGCTGATCCGACGCATTGGCAGGACGCCACGCGACAGGTAGAAGATGCTTTGTCGGACGCGCTCCATGAGCGTCTGGCCCAACGATTTGTTGACCGCCGCACCAGCATGCTGATGCGTCGGCTGAGAGAGAATGCAATGCTGGAAGCGGATATCACGGCGACAGGCGAAGTGCTTGTCGAGTCACACCCCGTCGGCCGACTGATCGGGTTTCAATTTGTGCCTGAATCAGACACGGGCTCGCCCGAAGGCAAAGCGCTCCGCGCTGCGGCATTGCGTGCGCTGGCAAGCGAATTTGCCAACCGCGCCACACGCGTTGCGAATGCGGTCGATGAAGCCTTCGCGTTAAGCCATGACGGCTCGCTGCGTTTCTTGGGCGAACCAATTGCGCGTTTGACCGCCGGTGAAAAACTTCTTGCACCGCGCCTGCGTCTTCTCGCTGATGATCATCTCGATGCCGCTGATCGCGAAAAGGTTCAGAACCGCATTGATCTCTGGCTCAAGGCGCATATCGAAAAACTTCTCGGGCCTTTGTTAAAGCTTGAAGAGCCGGAAGCGCTAACCGGCATGGCGCGCGGCATTGGTTTCCAAATTGCTGAAGCGCTTGGCGTTCTTGATCGTACAAAAGTTCATGACGACATGAAGGCGCTCGACCAAGAGGCGCGCGCAACCTTGCGCGGTCTCGGTGTTCGATTTGGTGCCTATCACTTAACTGTTCCCGCTTTGCTTAAGCCTGCACCCCGTGCGCTTGCCTGTCAGCTTTGGGCGCTGAAAGAGGGCGGCGCGGATGTTAAAGGTCTTGATGATATTCTGCATCTCGCCGCGTCGGGCCGCACATCGATACCGATCAATAACGAGACGCCTAAGCCGCTTTATCGCGCTGCTGGTTTCCGTGTTTGCGGAACGCGCGCTGTACGCGTCGATATTCTCGAACGTTTGGCTGATCTCATTCGCCCAGCCATTCAATATCGTCCCGGCATCACACAGGGTGAACCGCCAGCAGGCGCTGCAGATGGCGAGGGCTTTGTGGTCACAGTTGCCATGACATCGCTCTGTGGTTGCGCGGGTGAAGATTTCAGTTCGATTTTGAAATCGCTTGGCTATGTGATGGATCGCCGTGCAGGACCGGCGATTACCGCATCGCTTGCAAAGCCGAGCGCGCAAGGGACATCCGAAGAAATACAAGAGACGGTGGCGGGTGAAACACCGAATGAAGTCGCGGAAGCCACAGAGACTTCGACAAATAATGAGGCACAAGACAGCGCGGAAGCGCCTGTCGCCGAAGTTTCAACACTCGATGGCGCTGCGACTTCGGACTCGACAGAACCTGTCATGATCGAGGTGTGGCGGCAACACCGTCATCGCCCGCAAGGACAACGTCCGGATCGTCGCAAGTCGCAACAAAGTAAGCCGCGTGAAGGTGAAGCCAACGCATCCCCAGACGGTGCCGCAAATGCTGCGCAGCCAAGCGAAAAGAAACAGTTTCATCGCCGTTCTGAAAAGCGGTCGCATGAAGACGGCGAAAACCGGCCAGCGCGCAAACCTCATGGGAAAAGTGACGGCGGGCGTGACGAACGTCGCGGCGGCCAACGCTTTGACGGACGTGATCGTAATAAGGATCAAGCACGCAAGCCTGATCGCGGATGGCAAGATCCGCCAAGAGCGCGTGAAAAGGATCGTGCACCCGATCCCGATTCACCTTTTGCGAAATTGCTCGCATTGAAATCGCAGCTCGAAGGAAAAGACAAATAAGAGACGCTTACATTTAAGCGCCTCTTATTTGGCTCGCTCTTCATTCACGAGCACTGTCCGTCCGACAATCTCGCCAAGCCCATGTGCGCGCAAACCGCGATCAATGGCAAAAAGTAAATCAGAGCTCACGCGCCCAGCGTCATCAACGTCCGCAACAAAGCCCGTCAGCTCAAATTCTTTGACGGTCTCGCCCAATTTTTTATATTGAACATTCGGGGCGGGATCGCGCAGAAGTTTTGCATTCGCCTGCGCTGCCTCATTCATCAGACGATGAACAAGATCAGGGTCAGCATCGCGCGATACGGGCACGGAAACCACAACGCGGCCTGTGCGATCATTATGAACGCGGTTTTTAACAACACCGGACACAAGCGAAGAATTCGGAACGATCAGAACGGAACGATCAAAGGTTTCAATTTCGGTCGCGCGGACATTGATGCGTCTGACATGGCCTTCTTCTGAACCTACCGCAATCCAATCGCCCACGCGGATCGCACGTTCCCATAAAAGAATAAGTCCAGAGACGAAATTATTCACGATGGATTGAAGGCCAAAACCGATACCGACCGACAACGCACCCGCAACGATTGTGACTTTCTCTAAACTCAGGCCTAGGCCACTAAGCGACATCGCAGCGGCCACAATGAAACCGGCATAACCAATTCCGGTCACAATCGAATTACGGAGGCCTGAGTCGAGATGTGTACGCGGCAAATAATTCTGTGTGAGCCATCGTTGCAATCCTCGAGTGAGCAGAATACCCGCGCCAAATAAGAGGATCGCAAAAAAGGCCGCACCAAATGAAATCGTGACTTCCCCAATGGAGAAGCCAAAGATAACCGCCTTAAGCGGCATGAGAATATCACCGGAATCGACCCGCCAAGGCGCAAGCGCCAAAGTAAGCCCAAGCCCTAAAACTAAGAGCTGCAAGACACCTGAAAAGATTACCGCGATCTGCTCTAAAGCGGGCCGCGATAATCCCGATGCGGACTGGATCGAGCGGAAAGCGGGCGTGCCCGGTGATAAAAGATAATCAAAAGAATCTTCGGCAATCTGACGTCCTATAAAAGTCAGGACCGTCAAGATAACAATCGTCACAAGCTGATCGGCTAAAAAACCGGCGAGTACGGGATAACCAAAAAAAGCTGCCCCAAGAATTCCGGCAATCATCACCCATCCGAAAAGACGTGCGATCACAATCCAGAATGGGCGTTGTTCACCCAACCCTTCGCTGCGATCTTCAGGCTTCAGGCGGTAAAGGCCAATCGTCAGCGTCGCGGCAACAAGAAGCGCGATGAACGATTTTGACAAAACCGAAAGACCTAACCCTGCGACAATGGCCTGGTTAATTGACTCAATCACGCGCCCCGCAGCAATCAAGAGAGCGATACGTCTTGCAAGCGCCGATAGTCTCTCTGCCTGACGATCACTGAGGTTCAGAACGCGCCATTCCGGCTTCGCCGTAGCAAGAACGCCGCCGGCAAGACTGCCAATAAAACTAATGAAGACCACAGCGCGTAAAACCGCAACCATCACGGGCTCAACGCGATTGGGAAGAAGCGCGGCGCCATCGATGGCTTGTTCAATCGCAAAAATACCAAAGAACGGAATAACAAAGCCGATGGCGCCTACGGCAACAGCTCGCAACGCTCGTTGTAAACGTGTTGGATTACCAAAACGCGTCGAGCGTTCAATCATGGCGAGCACATAGCGTCGCGCCAAAACCGTTGCAAAGGCGGTGAGGCCAAGACCTAACGCAATCAAGAAGCCGCCAAGCAATCCCGCGCGATCAACGGCACGCTCTACTGTGTCACGCGCAACGATAACAAGCGCCCTTAGATCATGCGTGAAATTTATTCCGATATCTGACCATAGACCGGGTGAAAGTATACTCGCGGATTGCGTGAAGAGTTGCTGCGTGAAGAGCGCGCGCCGTTTGTCAGAAATCGCGGTTTGGACCTGATCAGCTTGAACTGACAAGGTCCGTGCAAGCTTTACTGTATCATCAAATTCTTTAAGTGCCTTTTCGCGATCTTCGCGCTCTTTGGAAATATCTGCACTTTCTGGCGGCGCTTTCTCATCAGGCTTTGGGCCTAATTCTTTCAATCGGGAACGGATAGCTTCAGCGCGGGGCGATTGTTCATCGGCGATTGTTTTGATGGATTGCGCAATCGTTTCAACCCGAGACCGATTCTCCTGAAGTGCGGTATCGGCAAAGGGACGCGAATTGATGCCCGCTTCAATGCCATCAAGTTCAAGGCGCAACGCATCAAGTTGGGTGCGAATACTGGTTTGGTCCTGCGCGCTGGCAAATGACGACCAAGACAAAAACAAGATGGCCATAAGAAACAGGGCGATGCTTAGGCCCTGTCGGCGAAAATCGACTATCTTGTTCAGCACGTAATTTGCCCTCCGCTCTTCAGCCGAATCAGGGGACGACCGCCAACGGAGTGTCTCCGTATCGCGAAAGCGTTACACACGCAAAGGCGGATGGCCACACGAGGGGACCATCACGCGCTTCTTAATCGAGGAAACTAAATTTTCTGTTTCGCGCGCTCGACGCCTTCGAGAATCAAGCGACGTGCCTCGGCCGCGTCACCCCAGCGCACAATCTTCACCCATTTACCGGGCTCAAGATCTTTGTAATGGGCAAAGAAATGCTCGATCTGATGGATCGTGATCTCGGGAAGATCCGTATAATTTGATACTTTTTCGTAGCGCTTTGTAAGTTTGGCGCTCGGCACCGCGACAATTTTTTCGTCACCGCCAGATTCATCTTCCATCACAAGCACGCCCACGGGACGAACGCTCATGATCGCACCGGGGATAATCGCGCGTGTGTTGGCGACAATCACATCACAGGGATCGCCATCATCTGAGAGCGTATGCGGAATAAAACCGTAATTCCCAGGATAGCGCATCGACGTATAAAGGAAACGATCCACAACAAGAGCGCCCGCTTCTTTATCGATTTCATATTTAATGGGCTCGCCGCCAATCGGGACCTCAATCACAACATTAACGTCGTCGGGAGCGTTTTTTCCGATCGAGATGGCCTTAAGATTCATCGTAGACCTGCCTTGGGTGCGAGAAAGGGACGCGGATGCGCTCTCAGTAGAGGCTCAGGCTTTGCAGGACAAGAACGACTTTCGGGGAACGGCCATGGGTTTGCTATCCATGAAAGGGCCTTATTGCTTTGACAGGAGAAACGACGCTCTCCATAGTCCGCACCTCCATGAATGATCACGTCAAAGTTCCCCCGAAAAGCCGTAACCCCTATTATCGGGGGCCTGTCAGCGACCATTTTGATGGTGAGCATTTCTTCAACCCCGGTCGGCGTTGGGGAAAATCCGCCGGAGATCTTTTGCGCTGGATGATGGAACGCAAGCCAGAACGCTGGCCCTCTGCGCATCCAAGCCCTTTTTCTGATGTACCACCGCACCGCGTTCCCGGGCGCGATATAAGACTATCCTTTGTCGGCCATGCGAGCTTTCTCCTTCAAACAGGCGGTCTCAATATTCTCATAGACCCCGTTTGGTCGGATCGCGTCTCGCCCGTGCGCTTCGCGGGTCCCAAACGCGTCAATCCGCCGGGTGTTCCGTTTGAAAAACTTCCGCCAATTGATGTCGTGCTGGTTTCGCATAATCATTACGATCATCTTGATCTGCCAACACTGCGCCGCCTTCATGCGGTTCATGCCCCCCGCATCGTAACACCACTCGGCAATGATACGATTATCCGCCATGCTCACGCTGGCATCCGCGCCGAAGCGCATGATTGGGGCGCGCGCGTTGAACTCGCACCGGGGATCGCCGTCCATTTCGAGGAGGCCTATCATTGGTCGGCTCGTGGTCTACGTGATCGCTTGCGCGCACTTTGGGCTGCCTTTGTCATCGAAACACCGAGCGGGCGCATCTATCATGTCGGCGATACAGGCTATCACGACGGAAAAATTTTTCCCGCCGCGCGCGAAAAACATGGCCGCATAAAATTGGCCATTCTTCCTATCGGGGCTTATGAACCGCGCTGGTTTATGGCCGAGCAACACATGAATCCGGATGAAGCCGTGCGGGCAATGATTGCACTCGGCGCAGAGCGCGCGGTGGCCCATCATTGGGGCACATTTCAATTGACCAATGAAGGTGTGACACGCCCACCGGAAGATCTCCGAAAAGCGCTCGCAACGCATAAAGTCGATGAAAAGAAATTCGCGGTATTGCGTCCTGGCGAAGTGTTTAACGCCTAAACATCTGCGTTTTATTTCTTCGGCTGAACGAGAATATTGATTGTTGTTTCTGGCGAATTCGATTTCTCGCCGAAGACCAAATACTCTTCGATAAAGGCATCTTTCACAACAATCTCTTTGGCATCGAGATAGGCCGTGATTTGCTCGTAAGCGCCGTCAATCTCATCATAAGACGCGAGATGCACGAAGCGAATAGCTTTACCCGATGGCGTTTCGCCAATCCGCAGATCGCTCGCAAGATCCGTCAAAGGCGTTGAAGGCACCGCCGCAATCGGCAACATAATGTCATAGGTAAAGCCGGTCTCGCTCGTCTCAACAAAGATCGTTAGCGGATAGCCGGTGACACTGAGCTTCGATTTCTCGGCAACGCTCTTAAGTTTAGCAACCGTCTCGCGAATCTGATCGTAAGCTTTTTCCCATTCGCCTTTGCCATGAGCGATGAGCGCCGGGCGGGGCTCAAGCGTCAACCGATCCGGCAAAATCACATCGGAAGCGGGCGGCGCCAGGCTTTTAAGCGTTGCGTTCGGGTTTGCTGGCGAGGCGGGCGCGTCCGGGGTCGGCGCGGGCGGCGCTTCGAGCGCACCTTTCGGCGTCTCAAGCGGTATAATGATTGGCGGCGGCAGATCCGGCGGCGGCGCCAGAGGCGCTTGGTCGATAGTTTGCGCGCCCACCGGCAAAAGACCCAAGCCCATCGCCAGAAAAAGTCCAAGAATTGGGGCGGACCGCAGGGACATCGGGGGCGCTTCTCCTCATTCAGGGGATCTGCCCCCTGATTCGGGATGACGATAGACCAGAGACGGCCCACGGGTCGAGCGTAGGCTTCTTTGAGCAACAGAACCCCTCGCCGGCCCACGCCTCGTCATGCTATGCCCCGCGGATCAGGAGTATGACGCGATGACGAGCCCTCTCGCTGGTCGGCCTTTCGTAAAAATGAATGGCGCCGGCAATGCGATTACCATTCTCGACTTACGCGGAACGCCGCTCACGGTGTCAGCAGCGGAAGCGCGCGCCATCGCACAGGATCACGCGACCGCTTTTGATCAATTGATGGTTGTTTTCGATCCGCATTCTTCCGGCAGCGATGGCTTCATGCGGATTTTTAATACGGATGGCAGCGAATCATCAGCCTGTGGCAATGGCACGCGCTGCGTGAGTTGGCACATGCTCCGCGATCAGTCGGACAATGATCTCGTTCTCGAAACAAAAGCCGGGCGGCTTGCATGTCATCGTGAAAGCGAATTCGCCTTCACGATTGATATGGGGATTCCGCGTTTCGCATGGCAGGAGATTCCGCTATCGCGCGCGGTGACCGATATCGACCATATCGATTTTTCATACACGACGACGAATGGAAAAATACTCAGCGATCCTGCAGGCGTGAATATGGGTAATCCCCATGCGATCTTCTTTGTCGAAAATGTCGAAGCCTATGCGCTTGATGTGAATGGACCCCTTCTTGAGCATGATCCTTTGTTTCCTGAACGTGCCAATATCTCGCTTGTTCAAATCGTTGATCGAGCTCACATCATTCAGAAAGTTTGGGAACGGGGCGCGGGTCTCACACTTGCTTGTGGTTCGGGTGCTTGTGCGGCTGCCGTTGCCGCGTCGCGTCGTAACCTGACAGAACGCCGCGTGCGCGTAAGTTTGCCGGGTGGTGATTTGATCATAGATTATCGCGCAAAAGATTCACATGTTCTCATGACAGGGCCGGTTGAGTTCGAGCATCGTGGTACGCT
>CANGSG010000026.1 GCA_947456435.1 Hyphomicrobiales bacterium | reverse complement strand
TCAATCATATTATCTATGAAGGAGAGGTAAGCGGAAAGGGCCAACATATCCGCATGGATGGGTTTGAAGGAGCCTTTGAGGGTAGTCGCGTCCGCATTGGAAGTGTTGAACAATCAGGATTCTCTTTTGCTCCTGTCTATGATGCCGTCCGCAATGCAGCGTCAACGCCGAATTCTAAATTATCGGAAGCGGACCCGTTGAGCTTTGTGCCAGTAATCGGCAAATTCGAAATTCGAGACGTTACGATTGATACAACTGACGTTCCGCCTGTTCATGCCGGTCTACGGTCTATGGTTTTAACGGTTGAGAATCCGACAGGCGGCATACCAAAATCAATCGATCTTGCTTTTGATGGCCTGTTCGGCCCCATACCTTCTGACAGCAACGAACCCACAATCGATAATCTCATCGCGCTTGGTTATCGTGATGTGAGCCTTTCAGGAACATTACGACTCGCGATCGACGAAAAAGCGAAAATGTTCAAAACTGAAGCACTTATTTCTGGCGAGAATATGGGTACCGTTGGCGTCACCACCAACCTGATTAATGTCCCCGTTGATCTTTTAATGCGCAATCCCTCAGCAGCGTTAATCGCCTTTGCAGGCGCGCGCGTGAAGAATTTATCGATGACGGTCGAAAATCGCGGATTGGCGGATCGATTGGTCGATCAAGATGCCATCAAAACAAAAAGATCACCGCAAGAAGTTCGAAAAAATTATGCGGCCGTTGCCTCGGCAAGTTTGCAAATTTATCTGGGTATGTCGCCAAACGCGAAGGCGTTAACTCAGGCGCTTGCAAAATTCATCGATAAGCCTGCGCGCCTCTCCATAACCGCCAAAGCAAAAAACCCTGATGGCGTTGCCTTGGCAGAGGGCGCGACGGCTGAAAATCCCGCGCAATTGCTCGAGGCCTTTGATCTCTTGATTTCTCAGAATTAGAATTTAGACGAGCTTCAATTGCGGCGCATCAACAGCCTGCGCTTCGACGACCGCCAATGCCGTCATATTCACAACGCCCCGCGCTGTGACTGAAGTTGTCAAAATATGAGCTGGCTTTGCGGTGCCAATTAGAATGGGGCCAACCGGTAGCGCATCAGCCAGCACTTTGATGAGTTGATAAGCGATATTCGCCGCATCGAGATTGGGCATGATCAACACATTTGCGTCGCCTGCAATGTGGCTGTCAGGCAAACGCTTAGAACGAAGAGCTTGCACGAGAGCCGTATCGGCTTGCATCTCACCATCAACCTCGAGATCGGGATCAATCTTGCGGATGTAATCGAGCGCAACACGCATTTTCTGCGCAGACTTTGCATCCGAGTCACCGAAATCAGAATGCGAAACCAAAGCGATTTTCGGAATAATACCGAAGCGCTCAACATGATGCGCAGCGAGGATCGCAATATCGGCAATATCTTCGGCACTCGGCTCATGCGTCACATGCGTATCGGCCAAGAAGAAATTCCCCTTGGACGTGATCATCAAAGTCATTGCCGAGAGATCACGCACACCCTCGCGCAATCCAATGATATCGCGAATATTCCGAAGCTTCGATTGGAAGCGCCCTTCAAGACCCGCAATCATCGCATCCGCATCACCGCGCATCACGGCCACCGCGGCAATAACGGTTGAGTTAGTACGGACAAGTGTCCGTGCCGCATCAGGTGCCACGCCCTTACGACCTACACGTTCGATTAATGTTGCGACATAATCGCGGTAACGCGGATCATCCTCGGGGTTGATCACTTCAACATCGCGACCGGGACGGATGGATAGGCCATAACGCTGACAGCGCGTTTCAATGACTGAAGGGCGGCCAATCAAAATCGGGATGGCGAAACCTTCTTCCTTAGCAATCTGCGCAGCGCGCAACACACGCTCATCTTCGCCATCGGCATAGATCACGCGTTTGGGTGCGGCCTTTGCCTGCTCGAAAATAGGCTTCATGATGAAGCCTGAGCGGAACACAAAACCTGAAAGCTTCTCTTCATAAGCTTTGAAATCGGTAATGGGTCGGCGTGCGACACCCGACGCAATCGCCGCTTTCGCCACAGCCGGTGCAATGCGTAAAATCAAACGCGGATCAAAAGGTGAAGGGATAAGAGATTCCGCACCAAAGGTCTTTACATCACCGCCATAAGCCCGCGCGGCAACCTCGGACGGGGCTTCACGTGCCAAACGCGCAATGGCAGCGACAGCTGCCAATTTCATTTCTTCATTGATCGTCGTTGCGCCCACATCAAGCGCACCACGGAAGATGTAAGGAAAGCAAAGAACATTATTGACCTGGTTTGGATAATCCGAGCGGCCTGTGCACATCATCGCATCGGGGCGAACCGCGCGCGCATCTTCAGGCATGATTTCCGGGTTGGGATTAGCGAGCGCCAAAATCAAAGGCCGCTCGGCCATGCGTTTTACCATCTCCGGTTTCAACACACCGCCAGCTGAAAGGCCAAGAAACACATCGGCACCGTCGATCACATCGTTAAGTGTTCGCTTATCAGTCTTTTGCGCGAAGACCGATTTCCATGGGTCCATGAGTTTCTGACGGCCTTCATAGACGACGCCTTCGAGATCGCTTACCCAAATATTCTCACGCTTTGCGCCCAGCGACACGAGAAGATTGAGACAGGCCAGCGCTGCAGCGCCCGCACCCGAAGCCACGATCTTGATATCGGATAAATGTTTGTTCGAAAGATCGACCGCATTCAAAACGGCCGCACCAACGATGATTGCGGTTCCGTGTTGATCATCATGGAAAACGGGGATCGCCATTTTCTCACGCAAATGTTTTTCAATCTCAAAACATTCCGGCGCTTTAATATCCTCGAGATTAATGCCCCCGAAAGTCGGCTCGAGTGCAGCGACGACATCGACAAATCGTTGCGGATCGTTCTCGGCGACTTCGATATCAAAAACGTCGATACCAGCAAATTTCTTGAAGAGAACCGCTTTGCCTTCCATCACGGGCTTTGAAGCGAGCGGACCGATATTACCCAAACCCAACACAGCCGTGCCGTTCGAGATCACAGCTACAAGATTTTGCCGTGAAGTGAGCTCTGCAGCGAGATCAGGGTTTTCAGCAATCGCTTCACAAGGCGCAGCAACGCCTGGCGAGTAAGCGAGCGCCAGATCGCGTTGGTTTCCAAGAGGTTTTGTGGCTTGAATCTCGAGTTTTCCCGGCTTCGGATACCGATGATAAATCATCGAGCCGGAGCGCAGGTCATCTGAACCATTTGGTGAGGACGCCATCACAAAACCTTTTCAGAGATTTCTATCTCCGCCTTATTTATTTCTCCGGCGCATTCACACGAAGTGAAAGTTCGCGCAATTGCTTGGGCGTTGCTTCAGCAGGCGCACCCATCAGCAAATCAAGCGCTTGCTGGTTCATCGGGAAGAGCGCGACTTCACGCAAATTCTGCGCGCCGACAAGCAACATCACGATACGGTCCACACCGGCTGCCATACCACCATGCGGTGGAGCGCCATATTGGAAGGCCCGATACATGCCACCAAATTTTTCAATCACGGTCTCTTCGCCGTAACCCGCAATTTCGAATGCCTTTACCATCGCTTCGGGCTTATGATTGCGGATACCGCCTGATGCGATTTCGAAACCATTGCAGGCGATATCATATTGAAAGGCTTTGATTGTCAGCGGATCCTGGTTCGTCAACGCGTCCAAGCCACCTTGTGGCATTGAGAACGGATTGTGCGAGAAGTCGACCTTCTTGTCTTCTTCATTATATTCGAACATCGGGAAATCGACGATCCAGGCGAGCTCATACCGGTTCTCGTCGATGAGGTTCAAATCCTGCCCCACCTTTATGCGCGCCGCACCCGCGAACTTCACAAACTTGTCAGGATCGCCCGCTGCGAAGAAGCACGCATCGCCCGCTTTCAAACCAAGCTGCGCGCGGATCGCTTCAGCGCGTTCAGGGCCAATATTATTAGCAATCGGACCGGCCGCGGCCTCTTCACCTTCACGCCAAAACATATAGCCGAGACCCGGCTGGCCCTCTCCTTGCGCCCATGAATTCATACGGTCGCAGAATGTGCGCTGGCCACCATTCGGTGCAGGAATTGCCCACACCTGGTTTTTCGCGTCTTCAAGAATGCGCGCAAACACTTTGAAATTCGAACCACGGAAATGATCAGATACATCTGCCATTTCAAGCGGCGCATTCGTGTGCGGGTTCATGATGCGGAGATCGGGCTTATCCGAACCATATTTTGCCATCGAAGTCGCATAGGGAATGCGCGGCCAAGGTGAAGGCGTCACATGTTTGCCATTTCCAAATTCACGGAAGATGCCGCCAACAACGGGTTCAACGGCTGCAAAAATATCTTCCTGCTCGACAAAGCTCATTTCCAAATCGAGCTGATAAAATTCACCCGGCAAACGATCAGCGCGCGGATCTTCATCGCGGAAACACGGCGCGATTTGGAAATAGCGGTCAAAGCCCGCCATCATCAAAAGCTGCTTATATTGCTGTGGTGCTTGCGGCAGCGCGTAGAACTTACCCGGATGAATGCGCGACGGCACGAGGAAGTCGCGCGCACCTTCCGGCGATGACGCCGTCAAAATTGGTGTGGCAAATTCGTTGAAGCCTTGCGCCTTCATCTTCTGGCGCATGGCATCAATCACTTTAACACGCGTCATGATGTTGTTATGCAAGCTCTCGCGACGCAAATCGAGGAAGCGATAAGTAAGCCGGGTCTCTTCCGGAAAAGGCTGATCGCCAAAGACCTGCACAGGCAGTTCCTTTGCAGGACCGAGCACTTCGATCTCGCTCACATAGATTTCAATGAGGCCCGTTGGCAGATCGCGGTTCTCGGTACCCGCAGGGCGGAGCCGCGCTTTGCCGTCTATCCGCACCACCCATTCCGAGCGGAGCGTTTCGGCCAATTTGAAGGCCTTGGAATCGGGGTCGATCACGCATTGCGTGAGCCCATAGTGATCGCGCAGGTCGATGAAGAGAACACCGCCATGGTCGCGGATGCGGTGGCACCAGCCCGAAAGCCGAACCTCTTGGCCGACATCGCCCTCACGGAGCGCGCCACAAGTATGCGAACGATAGCGATGCATCAGGACCTCTTTTTTCGGCCGGCGAGGGAAATTTGACCCGGAAAACGCATGCGCCGCCTGCCCTTGTCAAGAGAAAGCGGGCTTGGCAGGCATTTTGCCGGAACTCGTGCTAAGACCCATCATCCTCTTGGCCCATGATTCGTAAATTTTGTTCATCCAACCATGCCCTTGATCACCACTACCGCGGCGCTGGACGCGGCCTGCCAAAGACTTGGCTCTCATGATTTTGTGACGATCGACACGGAATTCATGCGGGAAACGACCTTTTTCCCGAAGTTATGCCTTATTCAATTGGCGAGCGAAGACGAAGATGTCCTCATTGATCCCTTAGCGCCCGATATTGATCTGACCTCCTTCTTTGCCCTCATGCGGAAGGAAAGCGTCGTCAAAGTCTTTCATTCGGGCCGCCAAGACATCGAAATTCTCTGGATTCTCGACCGGTGCATCCCAAAACCCTGTTTTGACACGCAAGTGTCGGCAATGGTCGCGGGATATGGTGACAGTGTCGGCTATGAGCAGTTGGCCCATGATCTCGCCAAGGCGCGGATCGACAAATCCTCGCGCTTTACCGATTGGTCGCAGCGCCCACTGTCTGACGCGCAGCTCAATTATGCGCGCGCCGATGTTACCCATTTGCGCGTGATCTATCGCGCTTTGCTCGAAAAACTCACCGCATCGGGCCGCGAACCATGGCTGGCCGACGAGATGCGTGTCCTCACCTCCCCTGAGACTTATGATCTGAAGCCGGAAGACTCCTGGCGTCGTTTAAGCGGCCGTATTCGTAAACCCCGTGATCTCGCCGTTCTCATGGAGATCGCTGCCTGGCGCGAGTCGGAAGCCCGCAGTCGCAATGTGCCACGTTCCCGCGTTTTGAAAGACGATGCCATAATCGACATCGCCACGTCAGCGCCACGTTCAATCGAAGCGCTCGGAAAACTGCGCTCAATTCCCAATGGGTTTGAGCGCTCGCGTGTGGGAACAGAAATCCTGTCCCTCGTTGAAAAAGGAATAGCGCGCGATCCGTCAACGCTTCCAGTCATCGAACGGAGCGAACGGAAAGCCTATAATCCTGCAGCCGTCGAATTGCTCAAAGTGCTCTTGCGCATGACATGCGACAAAGAAGGTGTTGCCGCAAAACTCATCGCAACTGTCGATGATCTCGAAGCGATTGCTGCGGATGACAATGCCGATGTGCCGGCCCTTAATGGTTGGCGTTACAAGATTTTTGGGCAACATGCGGTCGAATTAAAAAATGGTCGCTTAGCGCTCGCCTTCTCGAAAGGTCGTGTTGTCGGTATCCCTCGCAACGAAACTTAGTCTTCGACGTAAAGCTCGGGGACCCTGCCGATAATGCGCGCCAGCGCTTTCAAACGGTTGAACACACGTTCACCGGCAAGCGGGGCCAATTCCTGCGGAATTTCAAGAATGAGTTCCTCTTTCGTGCAATAGAGCGGCGTATTTTGAAGAACACCCGGCATCGCTGCCGTTAAGAGATAAGCAACACGTAAGGCGCCGCCGAGAATACGCGCACGATCAAGCATGCGGCTTGTCGCCAATTCACGCAAACGCGGACTAATCTGATCCTCACCAAGCCCCATATGGCGGTAAGCAACAGCAAGCGCGAGATAGACACGGCCTGGATGATCAACGCCGATAAAGCTCGCATTCGCGATGATGTTCAAAGATTGCTCGCCGCGATAATCCGGATGCGCGCGCCAGCCAATATCCGCCAATAGACACGCCGCATGCCGCAACCTTTTTTCATCCGGCGTCTCTTCAAAATGGGCTGATTTCATGAATTGATCAGTCCAACCGATGATTTCTTCACAGTGAGCGGGCGAGCGCGAACGCAAGACATTCAAATCATGCGCGGCGCGGATCAGTGGATCTTCTTTCAATTGCTTTTTTGTAAGCCGCTCGAAAATCAAACCCTCGCGCACACCAAGCGCGGAGACGACAATATCAACCGGAGCGCATTTTTTTATCAGCTCTTCGAGCACCAAAGCGCCATAAGCAATCAGAGGACGACGCGCTGCTGAGACCGCTTCAATGGAATCAATTGTGTCGGTCGATACACGCTCGACAAGCGACGTGAAATCCTTGGCGTCTCTTACAGGGATCACATAATTATGCATGACTTGAAGCGGATAACCACGCTGCTTCATGTGCAGACGAGCCAGTGCGCGCCATGTGCCGCCAATCGCGTAAATTGACTTTCCTTTGGCAGCTTTAAGCTGAGGCAACTGATCAAGTTCGTCGCGAATAATATTCTGCGCCTTCTTCAGATTACCTCCGGAAAGATCCTGCAAAGAAATCACGCCGATGGGCAGGGTTACGCCCTTCCCTAAAGTCGATCCTTTAACGGAGATTAATTCAAGCGAACCGCCGCCTAAATCGGCAACCAAACCCTCGGCTCTATGAATGCCATAAGCGACACCGAGTGCTGAAAGTTTGGCTTCGCGTTTGCCGGCAAGCAGCTGTGCTTCACTGCGCATAAGGCGTGAGCACTCTTTGAGAAAATCCTTGCCATTGATGGCATCACGCGCGGCCGCCGTCGCGATGACCTGAACATCATTGATTTTCATGATGTCACACAATACGCGATAGCGCCGTAAAGCCTCATAGGCTTTTTCCATCGCGTCTTCGGCCAGAAGTCCTGTGGCCAACACGCCCCGTCCCAAACCGCAAAGTGCCTTTTCATTGAAAATCGGAGTCGGCGACCGTGTGAGCCCTTCATAGGCCACGAGACGCACCGAGTTCGACCCGATATCGACAATGGCTAAGGGTTTTCCGATTTTTAGTCGGCCCTGCGCTTGTTTCGGCATGACTCCCATCCGCTTTGATTCGCGCCGGATCATACGCAGTTCCCCAAAGATTTCACGCCTCGGACGGTTTTTCTTTTGTGGAACCCGAGCGCATATTTTTTGAGATTGATTTTTTCACGCCCTTACCACGACCCGAAAGGCTCGGATTCGTCATAAAATTTTGATGGGCGTTGTAAGGTGCGTCACCCTCAGGTCTTTCCATCCGGGTGGAGGTTCCATCCGCATTGATCCGCCAGCTCTGCTCGTTATCATTCAAATTCACCACCATGATTTGGTCCAGTACCTGTTCATGCACGGTGGGGTTGAGAATCGGGATCAAAACTTCAACGCGTCGGTCAAGGTTACGCGGCATCAAATCCGCCGACGAAATGTAAACCTTAGCCTTGGCATGCGGCAGACCGTAGCCATTTCCGAAGGCGTAAATTCGGGTGTGCTCTAAGAACCGGCCCACAATCGATTTGACGCGAATGCGTTCCGAAAAGCCCGGTATACCGGGACGAAGGCAACAAATACCGCGAACAACCAAATCAATCTCGACGCCCGCTTGGCTCGCTTCATAAAGCGCGTCAATGATTTGCGGATCAACAAGCGAATTACATTTGCACCAAATCGCCGCAGGTTTGCCCGCTTTGGCGAATTCAATCTCTTTAGCAATGTTATCGAGAAGCGTTTTCTTGAGGGAAAACGGTGATGCCGACAACCGCTCGAGATGAGTAGGTTCAGCATAGCCCGTGATAAAATTGAAAATACGCGCGACATCGCGAGCGATCACAGGGTCAGCCGTGAAGAAGGAAAGATCCGTATAAACGCGCGCGGTGATGGGGTGATAATTGCCCGTCCCAAGATGACAATAGGTTACGAGTTGGCCTGACTCACGGCGGATAACCATGGACAATTTTGCGTGCGTTTTTAATTCGATAAATCCGAAAACAACCTGAACGCCCGCGCGTTCCAAATCGCGCGCCCAGCGGATATTCGCTTCTTCGTCAAAGCGCGCTTTAAGTTCAACAAGAGCCGTTACCGATTTTCCTGCCTCTGCCGCCTCAGCAAGCGCTTTGACAATCGGGCTATCATTGGAGGTGCGGTAGAGCGTCTGCTTGATCGCCACAACATTCGGATCGCGCGCTGCTTGTTGCAAGAAATTCACAACAACATCGAAGCTTTCATAGGGGTGGTGAACGATAAGGTCCTTCTCACGGATCGCGGCGAAGCAATCGCCACCATGATCACGTATCCGCTCCGGAAAGCGCGGATTATAAGGAACGAATTTGAGATCAGGGCGATCAACACCGACAAGCTGCGACAAATCATTGAGCGCCAGCATGCCATCAATCTCGAACACCGCATCAGAAGCGACAAGAAATTCTTCAACAACAAACTGACGAATTTCAGCAGGCATCCCCGCATCAACTTCAAGCCGAATAACAGACCCACGCCGCCTTTGTTTCAAAGCCGTTTCGAAGAGACGCACCAAATCTTCGGCTTCTTCTTCGATTTCTATATCGCTATCGCGGATGACGCGGAAGGCACCAATGCCCTTAACACTGTAACCAGGGAAAAGCCGACTGATGAACAAGCCGATCGCATTCTCTAGAGCGATAAACCGAACGGGCTTTGGCCCCTCTTCTTCTGCATTTTCAGTCGAGGGCAAACGAATGAAGCGATCAATTTTACTCGGGATTCGGATCAAAGCCGTTAGCGCGCGCCCATCACTCACACGCGCTAATGTGAGCGCAAGAGAAAAGCCAAGATTAGGGATGAAGGGAAACGGATGCGCCGGATCAACGGCAAGCGGCGTCAAGACCGGAAAGATTTGCTCAACGAAATGTGTATCAAGCCATGAGCGCTCTGAATCAGTTAAACCCTCGCCTTCAATCAAGGATACGCCGGCTTCATTAAGCTTACCGCGCAGGTCACGCCACCGCGTCTGTTGATCGGCACAGAGTTGCGTGACCTCTTCACCAATACGGGCCAATTGTTCGAGGGGGCTCATGCCGTCTTCGGACATTTCCGAAACATCGGACGTCACCTGACCACGCAAGCCCGCAACGCGTACCATGAAGAATTCATCAAGATTAGTCGCAGAGATTGATAAGAAGCGCAGCTGTTCAAGAAGCGGATGACCACTATTAGCAGACTCTTCAAGAACGCGCCGATTGAACTGCAACCACGATAATTCGCGATTGATGAATCGACGAGGCGATTTGGCAAGCGTCGCCGGTGTGCGCGGCCCCGTTGTCCGCGCCCGCGCCAAAACCGAGCTTGCTTTTTTCGTATGAGGCACGGCCTCAGGCTCCCCTCGTTACAGTAAAGAACCGTAGTCCTTTCAAAGAATTATGACGGTCATTTGACACGAAAGCGGCAGGGTTCCGCAACCCGCCAAATCCCAAGAGGGTTAATTGCAGGAATAATCAGGAGGGCTCAGTCCCATCGGGCTCTGATGCAGGCTCACGAAAGAGATCAAGCGCCAGTCCGCGATTAACCCGTCGTCCCTGCGCCAGCGCCTCGTGATCGAGCCGCTCTACGGCCCGACGTGCCGCCGCAATCGACCGATCAATCCGTTTGGTCAAAGTGCCAATCAAAGCGGTATCGACGACCAATTGCCGATCAACAAAGAGCTTAACAAGGACCGCCTGCAATAGGGCTTCGTCGGGTTGTTCAATCGTCACCGATGGAGCAAGGCGCAAACGCGAGAGAAGATCGCGGGTCTTGAGATCCCAAAAATCGGGGGCTTTTCGCGCAGTGATCACCACAAAGCCGCGCTTTTCACGCGAAGCATTCAAAAGATGAAACAAAGCATGTTCATCTGAGCCCTGATCGGCATCGTCAATCACAAGCGCCCCATTTGAAACGAGATGGGGAACCCGATCCATCGTGATATCAGCCGCTTTTATGGTCCACGCGCGCGCTTTTACCGCCCAAATGGCGGCCAGATGAGACTTACCGCTCGCCTCGGGACCAATCAGAAGGAGGACAGGATCAATCCATTCAGGCCATGATTCAATGCGGTTGAACGCCGCTTCATTGCTCGGACTGACAAGAAAATCCTCAGCCTCCAAACGCTCAGCGACCGGAAGGTCGAGCGGTATTTGGCGGGGTTTTTCGGTCATTCAGGAGCTTCCGAGAAATGGTTTAACCACTGGATGACATAAACGAGCATGGAGTTTGCTGTTAGGGCGGCCACCAAATAGCCCCCGTAATGCACAAGGCTCTGCGGGAATAAATCAAAGGCTTTGACCGACAAAACCATGCCGCCGAAGGCAATCTGCCCCACAGTATTCACTTTTGAGAGGAAGACCGGTTTCATCGCCATAGGCGATCCCAAAAGCCAGGCCAAAATAATACCGCCCACAATCATTACATCGCGGGTCACGACCATAATCGTCAGCCAGCCCGGAATTTGGCCAACGAGGGCCAAGGTCACGAAAATGGAGACCAAAAGCGCTTTGTCAGCGAGCGGATCGAGATAAGCACCGAGTTCCGTCCGCATGTCGAAATGACGAGCGATGAACCCGTCAATGGCATCGGAGATCCCCGCAATCAGAAATCCGTAAAGCGCCCAAGTCCAGTCGCCGTCAAGAATAAGGGCGACAACGAGAGGGACGAGGAAGAGGCGCAGGATGGAGATCAAATTTGGAAGCATTCTCTCACCTATGCACGGATTTCGTCATAATTGCGATGTGGGAAAGGGACAGTGCGCTTGCAAGCCCGAAGGGGCCGGCGTAACCGGTCTATGAGCTGAAAACGAAAGCGGCACTTCATGGCGACCCCTACCTCCTCAGGCCTGACCTATGCCCAATCTGGCGTTGATATCGATGCCGGCAATTCCATGGTCGAGGAGATCAAGCCACATGTCCGTGCTACAAGACGGCCGGGTGCGGATGCCGAAATCGGCGGCTTCGGGGGACTCTTCGATCTGAAAGCCGCGGGCTTCAAAGACCCTATTCTTGTGGCCGCCAATGACGGCGTGGGTACAAAAGTCAAAATCGCGATCGACACCGGTCTTCATGAGACAATCGGCATCGATCTTGTGGCGATGTGCGTCAATGATCTCGTGGTTCAGGGTGCCGAGCCGCTCTTCTTTCTCGATTATTACGCAACCGGTAAACTCGATCCCCATGCAGGCGCGGCCATTGTAAAGGGTATCGCGCGCGGCTGCGTTGAATCCGGATGCGCCCTCATCGGCGGCGAAACTGCTGAAATGCCGGGCCTTTATGCTCAAGGCGATTATGATCTCGCGGGCTTCGCTGTCGGCGCTGCTGAACGCGGGCATCTTCTCCCGCGCACGGATATTGGCCCCGGCGACGTCATCCTCGGATTACGCTCCTCAGGCGTCCATTCGAATGGGTTTTCGCTTGTGCGCCGGATCGTCGAGCATTCGGGGATTTCCTACCAAGCCCTGGCACCGTTCGCTCTCGACAAGTCACTTGGCGCCGCCCTGCTCGAGCCAACGCGGCTCTATGTAAAGCCCCTGCTTGCGGCGCTGAAATCGACCTCAGGCATCAAAGCGCTCGCCCACATCACCGGTGGCGGCTTCCCCGACAATATCCCGCGCGTTCTGCCGGATCATGTCGGTGCCGAACTCGATCTCGACGCATTGCCCGTTTTGCCGGTGTTCCAATGGCTCGCCCGGACGGGGGGCGTCGCCGATGACGAGATGCTCCGCACTTTCAATTGCGGGATCGGTATGATTGTCGTCTGTAGCGAGGCCGATGTCGCGTCCGTCACCAAGGCTCTCAGCGATCAGGGCGAAGACCCTGTGATGTTTGGCCGCCTTATTCAAGATGACGGCCAAGGTCCCCGTATCCGCTATCGCGGCAAGCCCGCATTCTGACCATGGCTCGACGGCGTACCGCCATCCTCATTTCTGGTCGAGGCACCAATATGGCGGCGCTTATTGAGGCCGCCCGTGATCTGTCCTATCCCGCCGAAATTGTGCTCGTGATCTCCAATATCCCGACCGCAAAAGGGGTCGAAACCGCGCAAGCCGCGAACATCAATACCTGCGCCATTTCTCACAAAGATTTCCTCAATAAATCAATGTTTGAGGCAGAATTATCTCAAGTATTAAATGAAGCCAAAATTGAGCTCATCTGCTTAGCAGGCTTCATGCGCGTGCTCTCGGCCGATTTTGTGGCCCAATGGACGGGCCGCATTTTGAACATTCATCCGTCTTTGCTGCCCGCCTATCGCGGGCTCGATACCCACAAACGCGCGCTTGCTGACGGCGTGAAAGAGCATGGCTGCACCGTGCACTTTGTTGTGCCTGAGCTTGATGCTGGTCCAATTGTGGCGCAAGCCTCCGTCCCTGTGCTCGCGGGCGATACGGAAGACAGCTTGAGCGCGCGCGTGCTTAGCGCCGAAAATCGGCTCTACCCCGAGGCGGTTGCGAAAGTGGCCGCGACACTCGCCCCCCTTTGACCCGCGCGCGGTGCAGGGTTATAGAGCGCGCACCTCATTTCAAGGCAAAGGACGATCATCATGGCGCTCGAGCGCACTTTCTCCATTCTGAAACCCGACGCGACCGCTCGTAACCTCACGGGTGCCGTCAACGCCGTCATCGAAAAATCCGGTCTGCGCATTGTCGCCCAGAAGCGGATTCACATGACGCGCGATCAGGCCGGCACATTCTACGCCGTTCACAAAGAGCGCCCCTTCTTCGGCGAGCTCGTTGATTTCATGACCTCGGGGCCCGTAGTTGTGCAGGTTCTCGAAGGTGAAGGCGCCATTGCGAAGTATCGCGAAGTCATGGGTGCCACGAACCCCGCCAATGCCGCTGAAGGCACGATCCGCAAACTCTTTGCGAAATCGGTTGGCGAGAACACTGTGCATGGTTCGGACGCGCCGGAAACGGCTGCGATTGAAATAGCGCAATTCTTCTCAGGCAACGAAATCGTCGGCTAATCCCTCTTTCGGATTATTAAGACACAAAATCAGAAAGCGGCTCCTTCGGGGCCGCTTTTTTGTTAGCGAGGCCGAGCCTTGATTGCGCAGAAGGTCTCAACTCCTTAGACTTCACACCATGAACGCTCCTCAATCTCTTCCACGCGCACGATCTGTCTGTCCGCATGATTGCCCTTCCGCCTGCGCGCTGGAGGTTGAAATCGCGGGTCCTGACCGCATTGGTCGTGTCTATGGTTCAAATGAACAAAGCTATACGGCAGGTGTGATCTGCGCGAAGGTCGCACGTTACGCCGAGCGCAATCATCATCCCGACCGCTTGCTCTATCCGATGAAACGGGTCGGCAAGAAAGGCGAAGGCAAATTCACGCGCATCTCATGGGATGAGGCAATGAATGAAATCGCGACACGTTTTCTCGCGATCGAAAACACTTTTGGCGCGGATACGATCTGGCCCTATTACTATGCCGGCACGATGGGGCTTGTGCATCGCGACGGCATCAACCGGCTGCGCAACGCGAAATCCTATTGCGGATTTTATTCAACCATCTGCATCAATCTCGCTTGGCCCGGTTACATTGCGGGAACCGGAAAACTGCAAGGCCCTGATCCACGCGAAATGGCAAAAGCCGATTGTGTTGTCATCTGGGGTACCAATGCCGTCGCCAGCCAAGTCAATGTAATGACGCATGCGGTGCGAGCCCGCAAAGAGCGCGGCGCAAAAATTGTTGCTATCGATGTCTATCGGACGCCCACGCTTGATCAGGCGGATTTAGCGCTCATCGTTAAACCGGGAACAGATGGCGCCCTCGCCTGTGCGGTCATGCATAGTCTTTTTCGTGACGGGTTGGCGGATCGTGAATTTTTAAACGCGCATACAGATTGTCCTGATCGTCTTGAAGAGCATTTGAAAACACGCACGCCGGAATGGGCCGCATCGATTACCGGCTTATCGGTTGACGAGATTGAAGCCTTTGCAGCTCTCGTAGGCAAACATAAGAAAACTTACTTTCGGTTAGGCTATGGCTTTTCAAGACAACGCAATGGGGCTGTAAATATGCACGCGGCCACATCGATTGCCGCCGTGACCGGTGCATGGGCACATGAAGGCGGCGGTGCATTTCATAATAATGGCGCGATCTATCATTGGCGCAAAAGCATGATTGAAGGGCTTGATGTCGCAAAGCCTGGTATTCGCAAACTCGATCAATCCAAAATCGGTCGTGTCCTCACAGGTGATACCGAAGCTTTGAAAGGCGGCGCGCCGATCAAAGCGCTTTTCATTCAAAGCACAAACCCCGTGTCAGTTGCGCCCGAACAAACAAAAGTCGTCGAAGGATTCTCGCGGGAGGATCTCTTCACAGTCGTGCATGAGCAATTCATGACTGATACCGCGCGTTATGCGGATATTCTTTTGCCCGCGACAATGTTCACCGAACATGATGATCTCTATCAAGGCGGCGGTCATCAATATATCGGCCTTGGTCCAAAACTCATTGAACCGCCCGGCGAGTGCCGTTCCAATCATGAGGTTATTTGTGATCTAGCGAAACGCGTGGGTGCTGATCATCCGGGCTTTTCTATGAGTGATCGTGAACTCATCGATTGGACGTTACAAAATTCAAATTGGGGTACGTTGAAAGACCTTGAAGACAAGGGCTATATCGATGCGCAACCTTCATTCGATGACGCCCATTTCCGCAAAGGCTTTGCCTGGAAAGATGGCAAATATCGCTTTGCCCCCGAATGGTCACGCGTACCTTTCGCCGGCGGTCAAGCGATGGGTCCGATTGATGAGATGCCCCCACTGCCCGATCATTGGGCTGTGATTGAAGACGCGACAAGCGCTTATCCATTCCGCCTCGCTACAAGTCCGGCGCGCAACTATCTCAATTCAACATTCACCGAAACGAAAACGTCACGTGAACGCGAAGGTGAACCCACTGTTCTCATTCATCCCGATGATGCGCACTCTTACGGCATCACCGATGGTGCAAAAATCAAACTCACCAATGATCGCGGTGCGGTGACACTTAGAGCAAAATATTTTGACGGGCTAAAACGTGGCGTGTTGATTGCTGAATCGATCTGGCCCAATACCGCCTATGTAGATGGTAAAGGCATCAACACCCTCACAGGCGCCGATTCACCTGCCCCTTTCGGCGGCGCTGCCTTTCATGATAACCGCGTGACGATCGCGCCTCTTTGATCATGCGGCCCTCGCTCCTCAACCCGCTCTTCACATCAATCCGTTCGCTTCCCGGCATCGGTCCTAAACTCGCGCCGCTGTTTGATCGTTTGCTCGCACCGCAAGGCAGCGAAGCGCGTCTCATCGATATTCTGCTTCATCTGCCGCATAACGCTGTTGATCGACGATTAGGCGGCCCTCTCGCTGAAACAAAAGCGGGACAGGCCGGAACTTTCGAAGTCCGCGTGCTCGCGCATAAGCCCTCGCCACCCGGCAGGGCGCGTGTGCCCTATCGTGTCTTTACCGAAGACGACACGGAGGATTTAGCGCTTGTGTTTTTTAGCGCACAACGTGCGCGCCTTGAATCCATGTTGCCCATTGGATCTCATCGTTTCGTATCGGGTAAAATCGATATTTTCGACGGCAAAAGGCAAATGGTTCATCCTGAACGCGTCCTAGATGCCGAAGCATTTGCGAAGCTTCCCCCTTACGAACCCGTCTATGGTTTAACAGCCGGTCTCTATCCGCGCATTCTTCAAAAAGCCGCGCAAGCGGCTTTAGCCAAACTACCTGAGATCGCGGAATGGATCGATCCGCTGCTGATGACGCGTGAGAATTGGCCGTCATTTACGGACGCATTAAAAGCACTTCATAGTCCGAAAGCAAAAGAGGATCTCGCGCCCGAAGCCCCCGCACGATTGCGGCTTGCTTATGATGAACTTTTCGCCGGCCAACTTGCTTTGCTTTTGATGCGGCAACGCATGAAAAAAGAAGCAGGAACGTCACGCTCAGGTGATGGGCATCTCGTTAACGCCGCGCTTGCCGCCCTCCCCTTTGCGCTCACTACCGCACAACATGCAGCGCTCTCGGAAATCAAAAGCGATCTTGCCTCGAAAGAACGCATGTTGAGATTACTGCAAGGCGATGTGGGATCAGGAAAAACTGTTGTTGCCTTTCTCTCTATGGTGATGGCAGCTGAGTCCGGATGGCAATCGGCTTTGATGGCGCCGACAGAAATTCTCGCACGACAACATTATGAGCGCTTAAAACCTCTCGCAGAGGCCATCGGTCTCTCGATCGTCCTTCTCACCGGTCGAGAAAAAGGCGCTTCGCGGACACAGGCTTTAGCAGGCCTTGCCGATGGCTCAACCACACTCGCCATCGGCACGCATGCGCTGTTTCAAGAGTCGGTCGAATTTAAAAAACTTGGGCTAGCGGTCATCGAT
>CANGSG010000025.1 GCA_947456435.1 Hyphomicrobiales bacterium | reverse complement strand
TCTAGATGCGCGACCGGTTCGAAAGGCAATAGAGCGAGAACATGATCGATATAACCGCGCATCGCTTTTGCGCGTCCAGGACGCCAAGCCCAGACAGAGGGACTCACATAATCGATAATCGGGATATATGGTAAGGCGGCCTTCACGCGCCGCGCGACACGATGAGTAAAATCGGGGCTGTCGATTATGATGAGACAATCAATTTTCGAAGCGATCAACCGATCAGCTGTTTCTCGGATACGCCGCATCAGTGAAGGCAAGCGTTTAATCACGGGCACGATGCCCATCACTGCAATATCGGCTAACGGAAAGAAAGACGACATACCTTGCCTTTGCAGCAAGGGTCCAGCCGTTCCCACAAAATCGAGATCATAAGAAGAAAACCGATGCTGTAGCGCAGGGATAAGCTTTGCCCCAAGCGCGTCACCCGAAACTTCGCCCACAACAAGACCAAATTTGAGACGCGGGCGAATGCTCATGATCGGTGCACACCCTTTAAAAACAATCCTGCTTGATCAGCGGCTCTGATCGTCTCGATCCGATTAACGATAACCACTTCACCCGCAGCAATCGCAATGCCCTTTATGCCAGCGTCTTTCGCATGCTTGATCGTGCGCGGACCAATCGCTGGCAAATCTACGCGATGATCTTGTCCTTGTTTGGGCGCTTTCACGAGGATTGCTATATTATTCTCCAAGATAACGCGTCTATTTTTTTGCATCAATCGAACACGATCAAGCATCGCATCTGTGCCTTCCGGTCCTTCAATTGCGAGCACACGCCCATCAACCACGACGACACCTTGCCCGACATCATAGGGACTCATCATACGCAATATTGAGAGACCCAATTCAATATCAGAATAAGTTGACCGCTGCGGTTGAATTGACCCCATAACACCGTCAGGCGCCAAGAGTTGAGGCGCTGCTTCATCAACACCGATAACTGAAAAACCATTTTCCTCAATGAGACGAATGACACCGCGCAATATGCGATCATCGCCCCCACTGACGATGCGTCTCAATTCATCGCGATTACGAAAAAAACTATAGATCGACAAAAGCGCCATGGGCCCCGGACGAGAAACACCGCCTGCAAGGATCACACGCGATATGCTTCGCTCTCGCAACAATGACAATATTTTTTGCGGATCAAGCATATCGGCAAAAACATGATCGAAATCATGTAAAGCGTCATCACGCCCAACAAATCCCCGTAAGCAAATGATAAAAGGCTTCCGCCCAATCTCTCTTAGAGAATACGCGATTTCAAAGGGAAAAGCACCGCTACCGGCAATAAGCGCAATGTCGGAATGATCCGACACTGCTTAGCCTTCCTTTGAATCGCGTGGCGTACAAATCGAACGATTACCAGCTGCGCGAAGAAACTCGATGATTTCCGAAACAATTGGATCCGCTGCAAAATCACCGGCAACATCTTCTATACGCTCTTGTAGCGTACCTTCTTCCGCGAACAGTAAACGATAAGCACGTCGGATATCTTGGATCGCTTCGCGTGAAAAACCGCGCCGTTTAAGGCCAACCATATTCAAGCCCGCCAGATGCGCACGATTACCAAGGGCAATCCCATAGGGGATCACATCATTTTCAACGCCTGACAATCCACCGATAAAAGCATGGGCGCCGATCCGGCAAAATTGGTGAACCGCTGCACCACCGCCCAAAATCGCATAGTCACCAACATGGCAATGACCCGCGAGCATGACGTTATTTGAGAAAATAACATTGTTGCCTACATGGCAATCATGCGCAACATGAGAGCTCGCCAGAAATGTTGAGTTGTCACCAATACGCGTGACCAATCCGCCCCCTTCAGTGCCCGGATTCATCGTGACACCTTCACGGATTAAGCAATTCGATCCGATTTCAAGCACAGAGTCTTCGCCTTTAAACTTCAAATCTTGCGGGATATGCCCAATCGAAGCGAAGGGAAAAATACGAGCGCCGGAACCAATTTTAGTTTTTCCGGCAAGCGCGACATGGCTTACCAATTCAGAGCGATCACCGAGTTCAACTTGAGGGCCGATCGTACAAAAAGGACCGACCGTTACGCCCACGCCCAGTTTCGCAGCGGGATCGACAACTGCAAGCGGATGAATTTTTGTTTCAGCTGACATTAAAACTAATCCTCAGCTCACCAGCATCGCGCTGATTTCGGCTTCACACGCGATTTGTCCGTCGACTTTTGCTTCACCTCTGAACCACCACATATTCGCACGTTGCTTCATTTTAGTGAGGTGATATTCGACCACATCACCAGGCCCAACCGGCTTTCTGAATTTCGCATTATCGATCGTCATAAAATAAACGATCTTCGGTGCCTTATCGCCTTTAGAAGCAACACAAAGCGCACCAGCAGTCTGTGCCATGCCCTCAATCAACATCACGCCAGGCATCACCGGACGACCAGGAAAATGGCCGTTGAATTGCGGCTCATTAAACGTAACATTTTTAATGCCGATGCATGATTCATCGCCATTCATTTCAATGATTTTATCGACAAGCAAAAAAGGATAGCGATGCGGCAATAATTCAAGAATGCGCAAAATATCAGCGGTCCCTAATTCTTTTTTGACTGCGTCTGTCATTCTCGATCGCTCCTTATAACTCGATCAGTTCTCTGACTCATGATCAGACGAACCGGAATTTCGACCACCACGAGATTGCCGCGCGATTCGCGCCATTGCCGCCACCTCGCGAAACCATGTTTTGATGGGCCTAGCCGGGTAACCGCCAACCTTCGAGCCCGCATCGAGACTGGAGATTACAGCACTGCCGCCAGCAATCTGGGTACCCGATCCGATCTTCACGTGCCCTGTGATTCCAACTTGGCCACCCATCACAACGAAATCACCAATCTCGCTGCTGCCAGCAATACCCACCTGACCCGCTATTAAACAATGACGACCCATAACAACATTATGGGCTATGTGAACCATGTTATCGAGTTTGGAGCCTTCACCAATAATCGTGTCACGAATGCCGCCACGATCAATCGTAACATTGGCTCCTAATTCAACATGGTCTTGAATGATAACACGACCGATCTGCGGGACTTTCGCATGGCCTTGCCGTCCAATCGCAAATCCAAATCCATCTTGCCCAATCGCCGATCCCGAATGAATAATCACATCATTGCCAATCAAGGCTGATAAGATCGTAACATTCGAACCGATATGACAGTTGCGTCCTATACGCACCTGCGGGCCGATCACGGAATTAGCAGCAATCGTTGTTCCATTCCCAACTTCTGCACCCGGACCGATGACAACACCGGGATCGATGGCAACGCCTTGTTCAAGACGCGCCTCAGGATGAACAGACGCACCGGGCGAAATTCCATTATAACCAAAGATTAAACCCGGATGCGCCGCCGTGGGATAAAGCGCGGAAGCCACGAGCGCAAAGGCCGCGTGAGGGTGAGGAACGACGAGGCCAACAGTTCCTTTTGGCACAAGCGCCGCAAAGGGCGCAGCAACGAGAACCACGCCGGCATGCGTCTTTGAAAGCTCATCTTTGTAGAGCGTGTTTTCTAGAAACGCGACATCCTGCGCGCCTGCGCGATCAAGGGCGGCAACGCCCGATATCATCCGCGTGGCTTCGCCAAGTTTAGAAACATCCAATGAAAGAAGCGCCGCGATATCCGCGACGCTTCTTGATGAGGAACGAAAAAATTCCGGCACGTCAGACCCTGATCAGCCCGGCAAGGACGATAGCCCGCTCGGACACACGAACTTTAGAACACCGACCCCGCTGTAAAGCGGAAATTCTGGATTTGATCATAATCATTCTTCGTTACAGGCACAGCGAAGTCTAGACGAATTGGACCGATCGGCGATGACCAGAGAAGGCCTGTGCCCACGGATGTTCGAACCGATTGATCATTACCAACAATCGTCAAGCTTGCGGGCGAGGAATAGCCGAAGACCGAACCGGCATCAGCATAGAACGCGCCTTTGATCCCCGCTTCACGCGGCAGGCCGAAAAGAGGAAACGTTACTTCTGCAGAAGTACCCCAGTAAGTCGTACCACCGAGACCGTTACGACCTGAATCGCCGCTTCCGCCATCACGCGGGCCAATCCCTGACAAGGCAAAACCGCGCACGAGATCAGGGCCTAAAAAGAAGTTATCAATGACACGCAGATCTGAGCCATAGATATAACCCGCTTGACCGCGGATCATTCCAACGAAGGTATCGTTTAATTCACGATAAAACTTAGCATCAGCTGTCGTTTTCAAATAGCGCGAGTCGCCGCCAAGACCGGCAACGTCCTGTTTGAAATTCGAAAGAGCGCCATTGCGAGGATTAATCGTATTATCGAGAGTATTATATTCAAGCGTATATCCGACCGCCGAGGTCAGATTTTGTCCTTCAGACGCTGAAATCGCCGACGACACATTCGTTGAATCCGTTACTTTAATTCGGTTGTTATAAAGCGAGTACCGACCAATCACAGTAAATTCTTCAGTGATAGGAAGGCCAAGACGCAAGGTCGCACCCGTCTTCATATTCGAATAATAAGCAAAACGACTATTGTCGCTTTCCTTCGAATAAATATCGAAGCCACCCTGCATACGACGCTCGAGGAAATAAGGCTCAGTGAAGTTTAACTCGACGCCTTTTGACCACTGTCCAGTAGACCCACGAAGTTTCGCGAACTGTCCACGACCTTGAAGGTTTGACTCTTGTATGCCGACTTCAGCCAAAACCCCCTCAGTGGTAGAATAACCGCCACCAACCGAGAACTGACCCGTGGATTGATCTTCAACATCGACATTGATGATCACGCGATCAGGCGTCGAACCCGGTTCATTCGAAATACGAACCGATTTGAAGAACCCTAAATTCTTCAACCGACGTTCAGTGCGATCAATAATCACTTTATTGTAAGCGTCGCCTTCACCAATATCAAATTCACGACGGACGACATAATCGCGGGTCCGGGTGTTACCGCGAACATTGATCCGTTCGATATAAACGCGCGGACCTTCTTCAACAACGAATGATAAGGTGATTGTATTGTTGGCCGTATCACGATCACCGCGAGGGCGAACCTGCGAGAAGGCATACCCCCTCGAAGCAACCTCAGTTGTAATACCGAGAATAGATTTCTCAACGAGATCGGCGTTATAAACATCGCCTTTAGCAAGTTGAACGCGTGAACGCAAAGTTGCCGAGTCAATCTGGGCGATTTTAGATTCAACCGAGATTTCGCCGACCTTATATTGCTTACCTTCATCAACCGAGATCACGACATTGTAACCGCCAGCTGCCTGATCATAATCCACTTTGGTATCAAGCACCCGCATATCAGCGTAACCATGGCGGAGATAGAAACGACGCACCAGTTCCGCATCAGCTGCTAAACGATCCGGATCATAAACATCGCTCGTCTTGATCCAAGAGAGAAAATTAGCTTGCGTTGTTTGCATTTCGTCGCGCAAACGGCCCGACGAGAATGAGTTATTTCCAACGAACTCAATCGATTTCACACCGGTCTTTGAACCTTCATCGACCTTGAACACAACGTCGATTTTGCCATTGTCCAGCTGAACCGTACGCGGCGTAACCTCAACATTCGAGCGACCCACGCGTGCATAGATTTCTTTAATGCGCGCAACATCGGCATCAAGCGCGGCTTGGCTGAATGCGCCGCGCGGCTTCAATTGCAGTTCACCGTCAAACATTTCGCTCTTCAAGCGTTTCGTGCCCTCAAAAGCGACGCGATTAATAATGTTATTTTCTTTGACCGTGACAATAATCTGGTCACCCTTTTTGACGATCTCAACGCTCTGGAAGAGGCCAGTTGCCAAAAGGTCCTTCTTAGCCGCTTCAATCGGCTGACCCGTGACATAGGACTGGATGGTTGTCTTATCGACGCGGACATTGCCCTCAACCACGACCGTCTCAGCATGAGCAACCGAGAGTGCGCAGAGCGAGAATAAGCCCAAAAACGCAAAACGAAGGCCTGCCGAACGAATAAAAGAAGAGATCGCGCTTATCAGTGTCATTCTGGTCCAATCCCAGTCAAAAAAGGTCAGTCCCACGCCCAAGCGCGATCCTGATCCATCTCTTTCCTTTTAGCTGGTTTGCTCGCAACTGCAAACAGACCGCCCGCATTTTCGCCGGAGAAACCCGGCTAATTTTCTCAACAGCCTTAGTCAAAGGTTAACGTTATCAATGAACTAACGGTCCAATATCAAGAAACAACGTGAACAAGGTCAACGCAACGATCAATGCCAGGCCGATCCTGAAAGCCGTTTCGATCGTTTCGGTGGCTAACGGCCTCCCCCTGAGGGCTTCAATGATATAGAGGACCAAATGTCCCCCATCCAGTAGCGGAATGGGCATCAGGTTCAAAAATCCGATCGAAGCCGAGATGAGGCCTGCCATACCGATCAAGGCTAAAAATCCGAGCTTGGCCGCCTCGCCGGACATGCGGGCAATACCAACAGGGCCTGAGAGCTGATCAGGAGGGGCTCGTCCTGTGATGATGTTCTTCAAATATGTCAGGCTACCGCTCACCACATTCACAGTCTCAGTCACGCCAAACTGGAGCGAACCCGCCAAAGTTTCATCCTTGAAAATCAAGGTCGAGGAATCTCGTGACGCACCGAGGCCCAAAACTCCTATCCGCTTCTTACCAACAAGGGAATCGCGCTCTTCAAGACGCGGTACCGCTTGGATTTCCAAAGCAGACCCCGCTCGCTCCACTCGAATGTGAAGCGTAACGCCCGGTCTGATTGATACAATTCTCTGCAGGTCGGTGAAGCTTTCGATCAGCTCGCCATCGACAGCTAGAACGAGATCACCAACCTGGAAACCAGCTTCTTCAGCCGCGCTGCCCGGTGACACCGAAGCGATTTTCGGAAGCAAAATATAGCGCCCCGACGTATAGGCAGTTGCGGCAAAGATCGCGACAGCCAAAAGTAGACTGGCGACAGGCCCCGCGAGAACTATGAGAAAACGCTTCCAGACCGGTTGAGCAGGAAAACTCACCGCGCGCTCGGCAGCCGAGAATTGTGAAACCGTTTCGGGATCGGGGACGCTCGCCGCGTTCAAATCTCCCAAAAAACGGACATAGCCACCGAGCGGTAGCAGCGCAATGCGCCAGCGTGTTCCGGACCGATCCGTCCATCCCACGATTTCCGGACCAAACCCGATAGAAAACGCTTCAACCTTCACGCCGCACCAACGGCCCACGAGGAAATGGCCGAGCTCGTGAAAGAAGACGACTACCGTCAATACGAAGAGAAACGGGATCACATAGGATATGAACCCGCCACCGATCAGACTGGGAATATCGGAGACGGACATCAGTTATCCTTAAAAAAACGTCGGCGTTATATTGGCAAGCAATCACTCTGCCTGCAGGTGCGCGATCAATAAGGCGAAGATGCGGCAAGGACAATCAAAGAAACGGGAAAAACCGTCAAAAACCAATGAGATCGAGGGCAATCACAGCAAATAGGCCCGCGGCAACGAATGAATCGAGACGATCCATGATTCCGCCATGCCCCGGAATGATCTGCCCCGAATCTTTGGCTCCGAAATGCCTTTTCATCGCTGACTCAAAAAGATCGCCCAATTCAGAGACCAATGAGGTTGCAAGTGTAAGCCCGAACAGCGCAACACCCCCAATAAAAATCGGACCGATGACCATCCGATCGAGAAGGACAAAACCCGAAGCCAAGAGTGTCCCAAAAAACAGGCCGCCAAACAAACCAGACCACGTCTTTTTGGGGCTTATTGCCGGCCACAATTTTGGACCGCCAATCCGCCGTCCGACAAAATAGGCACCGATATCCGAGATCCAAACAACAAGAAAAAGCCAAAGCAGGGCAACCAATCCATCAGGCTCTCGGGCTCTGAGCCAAATCGGCGCTAGGACCACGATGGCAGCGTAAAGCGGGCCCCCGGCGGTCCAGAAAAAAGATTGTTTTCGAGTTTGCGCCACTAAACCCAACACGACGGCCGCGATCAATGCGGGTAACGCCATCGCATAATCCTCAAGGCCAAAAAGCGTATCAGCAAAGACGGAGAGAAGGATGCTGGCTGAACCAAAAATCCAAAAAGCAGTAAGTGAAGTTCCGTTCACACCAATTAATTTCAACCATTCACGCAAGACAGCAATCGCTGCAACGGACCACACAGCAATCAGAACAAGTCCACCAAACCAAGCGCTGCTTAAGGCAAGCCCCGCCAATGCGAGGGAAGAAATAACACGGGCGGCTAACTCCGACGCACCACGCGAAGGTTTCAGCTTCCCCTCAGAATCAGGCCGATGACCCCCTTCACTCACCGTACACCGCCCATAGCAGAACTCACGCCACCAAAACGCCTGTCACGCGATTGATATGTTTGGATTGCCTCAACTAGAGCTTCCCGACCAAAATCAGGCCAATGTCCCGATGTGAAAACAAATTCGGAATATGACGATTGCCATAATAAGAAATTTGAAAGGCGCTGTTCGCCCGACGTTCTAATGACGAGTTCCGGATCAGGAATTCCCACAGTGTTTAAATAAGATGAAACAAGTTTTTCATCTATTGCATCAACATTAATCTCACCCGTTTTTACCGCTTGGGCAATCAGACGTGCCGCATCGGTAATTTCGCGCCGCGCGCCATAATTAAACGCAACGATAAAAGTTAGACCCGTGTTGTCCCGCGTTAAATGCTCAGATTCATCAAGAAGTGCAATGATATCGGGAGCGAGCCCTTCTTTCACACCGATTACACGAACACGAATATTGCGCGAATGCAGCTCAGCAAGATCATTACGAATGAAGCGACGAAGAAGCCCCATCAAATCGCTGACTTCTGCAGGTGGCCTTTTCCAATTCTCCGACGAAAAACTATAGACGGTCAGAAAACGGATACCCAATTCTTCCGCTGCCCGGATCGTAAGGCGAAGCGCTTCGACACCGCGACGATGTCCCTCAAAACGCGGCAACCCTCGCTGCGACGCCCAACGCCCATTGCCATCCATAATGATGGCAACATGCTGAGGGATTAAGTCGGATATTAGCGTCGTCATGGGTAACCGCGTTGAAGCTTCAAGAAGCCAATGTCATTCTTCGACAATGTGGCCAAAGACGGAACAGCCAATTTAAACCTGCATAATTTCCTTTTCTTTGGCCGCGAGGATCTGATCGATTTCAGTAACCGACTGATCTGTAGCCTTCTGGACCTGCTCTGACTGGCGCGCCGCATCGTCTTCGCTAAGCTTGCCATCCTTCTCGAGCTTTTTCAAAAGATCGAGGCCATCTCGACGAATATGGCGAACCGCGACGCGCGTCTCTTCCGCATATTTATGAGCAACTTTGACCATTTCTTTGCGGCGCTGCTCGTTGAGTTCAGGAATACGGATCCGAATGACTTGGCCTTCCGTTTGGGGATTTAACCCTAAGCTCGATTCACGGATCGCCTTATCGACGGCAAGCGCCATGCTTTTATCCCAAACTTGAACCGACAACATGCGCGGCTCCGGAACTGTCACCGTGGCCACCTGATTCAAGGGCATCAACGAGCCGTAAGCATCCACCTGAATAGGATCGAGAAGGCTTGCCGACGCACGACCTGTGCGCAGCCCCCCAAGATCATGCTTGTAGGACGCAATAGAGGCCTGCATGCGGCGTTTGATGTCGTTGAGATCGAATGTGGAACTCATGGAACTGGTTTCCGTATTGTTGAACTGTAATAGCGCTGATTACGCTTTAGCGCACGGGCATTCAAGGCAGGAGAACTCTTATGGGTGGACCAAAGTCGATTTAGCCTCCCCGCGAAGGATCGCTGTGATCGCCCCTTCCCGGTGGGCAGAGCCGACAAGGATATTCAGGCGGTTTTCCCGGGCAAGGGCAAAAGCCGCCGTGTCCATGATCTTTAAATCACGCGAAATCGCCTCATCATGGGTCAGCGTATCGAAACGGGTTGCGGTCGGATCCTTATTGGGATCAGCCGTATAAACACCATCAACCTGCGTGGCTTTCAAAACCGCATCGCATTTCAATTCGACTGCGCGCAACACCGCCGCTGTATCCGTAGTGAAGAACGGACTTCCTGTTCCGCCGGCGAGCACAACAATCCGCTTTTTGGAAATCAAATGGGATGCAAGCTGGCGCGCATAAGTTTCACAGATCGTCGGAACAGCGACAGCTGACAAAGTACGAGCCGACGCGCCCTGCGCTTCGATTGCGCCTTCAAGAGCAATCGAATTCATGATTGTGGCAAGCATCCCCATCGAATCCGCCGTTGCGCGATCTATCCATCCGGCTGCGCCCACTTTGGCACCGCGAATTATATTGCCGCCACCGATTACGACAGCAATCTCGTAGCCCGAGTGGGACGCCGCCGCGAGGTCGGCCGCCAGCCGGGAAAGGGTTGCCGGATTAAGCCAATACCCATCGGGGGCGATTAAGGCCTCGCCAGACAATTTCACGAGGACACGTTTAATCTTCGACATGAGCCACTCTCCCGATTCTCTCGCGCATCATAAAAAAAGCGGCGCCGAAGCGCCGCTTTTATCTTTGATGTCCTCAGGCTTTTACACCGGAGGCTGCCGCCACTTCGGCGGCAAAATCACTTTCTTGTTTCTCGATCCCTTCACCGAGCGCATAACGCACGAAACCGGTGAGTTCGACCGGGGCGCCTGCTTTGCCCGCGGAGTCTTTCACCGCCTGGCCGACCGTCTTGGACGGATCATGGATATAGGCCTGCTCAAGCAAGCAAACTTCTTTGTAATAAGTCTTCAAGCCGCTCTCGATGATCTTTTCGAGAACATTGGCAGGCTTACCAGCGTTCTTGTCAGCAAGAACGGCCTTCTCGCGTGCGACCGTTGCCGGATCTAGGCCCGACGCATCAAGCGCAAGCGGATTTGTTGCGGCAACATGCATGGCGATCTGACGGCCAAGAGCAGCGAGTTCATCGGCTTTGCCTGATGACTTCAAGCCAACGAGAACGCCGATTTTGCCGAGACCATCAGCAATCGACGTATGAAGATATGCACCCACAACGCCTTCCGGTACCGCAACTTCAGCGGCACGACGAAGGGTCATGTTTTCACCGATGGTTGCGATCGCGTTTTGGATCGCTTCAGCAACGGTACCACCCGCAGGATGAGCCGCTATTGTGATCTTTTCAACGTCAGCACCAGACTTATGCGCTACACCAGCGATCGAACGAACGAGTGCTTGGAACGCATCATTGCGCGCCACGAAATCCGTCTCCGAATTCACTTCAACAAGAACGCCCTTATTGCCTTCAACCTTAAGGCCGATCAAACCCTCAGCCGCTACGCGGCCGGATTTCTTTGCAGCCTTTGAGAGACCCTTCTTACGCAGCCAATCAATAGCCGCTTCAATATTGCCTTCATTGGCTTCCAATGCGGCTTTGCAATCCATCATGCCTGCGCCAGATGTTTCACGCAGTTCCTTGACCATCGCGGCGGTAATCGCAGCCATCGGTTTGATCCTTTCACATTCATAATGAAAGAACGGCGAAATTGTTTTCGCCGTTCTGTTGTCTAAAACCGAATCCTATTAAGAGGATGCGTCAGCGGCGTGACGAAAATCAAGCCGCTTCAATCAATGCGCGAGCCGAAACGATCCAATTATCGCGGGCAGCGCGACCATTCAGCTTCAAATCGCGATCAAGCTTTGCGGTATCCGCATCGTTCAATGCCGCGATTTGCCAATAGTGATAGATGCCGGCTTCATTGAGCTTCTGTTCGAGCTGCGGGCCGATACCTGAAATCTTCTTCAAATCATCAGGCGCACCGCGCGGTGCGGCCAAACGCTCGAACGCTTCACCCGAATAAGCAGGAACATCTGCTGGAAGGGCTTCCACGATGGGCTTATCAAATGAACCAACATCAACGCCTGCCGAAACCTGACCGCGTGAAATGCCGTCGATCGCTGCGCGCGCAATGAGATCGCAATAGAGAGCGATTGCACGACCTGCGTCATCATTGCCCGGGATCGGGAATGTGATGCCATCCGGATCGCAATTCGTATCGATCACAGCGGCAACCGGAATGTTGAGACGACGCGCTTCCTGAATGGCGAGCTGTTCTTTGTTCGTGTCAATCACGAAGATGAGATCAGGTGTGCCGCCCATTTCACGAATACCGCCGAGAGCGCGCTCGAGCTTTTCTTTCTCACGCGACATCATCAGACGTTCTTTTTTGGTCAGACCCTGAACGCCAGCCGCCAGCATTTCATCAATCTTGCGCAAACGCTGGATTGAACCGGAAATTGTTTTCCAGTTGGTGAGCATGCCACCGAGCCAACGCGAATTGACATAATATTGAGCCGAACGCTTCGCCGCATCGGCAACGAGCTCTGAAGCCTGACGCTTCGTACCAACGAACAACACGCGACCGCCATTGGCGACCGTATCCGAAACCGCCTGCAAAGCGCGATGAAGCATCGGCACAGTTTGCGCGAGATCGATGATATGAATGTTATTACGCGTACCGAAGATGAATTGTTGCATCTTCGGGTTCCAGCGATGGGCTTGGTGACCGAAATGGGCGCCTGCTTCAAGCAATTGGCGCATGGAAAAATCTGGCAAAGCCATTGGGTATTCTCCGGTTAAGTCCTCTGCGGGCTATGTGGACCGATCACCTGATCAGCCACCGGAAATGGCCCGAAAGCCAAAGTCCCGCATGTGTGATGGGGGGTGCTATACTGGCGAAGGCCCGAATTGGCAAGGCCGAAACCGGCAATTAGGCCGTAAAATCAAGCGTGTTCGACCGCCAAAACCCCCGGCAAAGTGCGCAAGAGCCCGGCGACCTGCGGCGTCGCCTGAAAACGGCCCGGGAGCTTCATTTCGACCTCACGGACCCCACCCTCTACCGGGAATATCAGGGAGACTTCGCCATCACCCTTGGCCTTAAGCGCGCCTGCAACCTCAGAAATCGCTTTTTCGTCGCCAATGGTAATCCGAAGTGCGGTCGGCAGCTTCGCGGCAGCCTTTTCAAGCGGCTCGGCGCCATTGATCCGGAGCCGGACATCCTCACCTTCCACCTGGGCCTGTACCATCAGAATAACGGCCTGACCGGGTTCCAAAATGTCCCGGTAATGATTGAGCCCCTCTTGGAAGATGATCGCCTCGAAATGGCCCGTTCTGTCCGAGAGAGCCAAAATGCCCATCTTGCTGCCCGACTTTGTCCGCCGCTCGGTGCGATCCAAGACGGTCGCCGCAATTCGGCCTGCAGGCGCCCCAGCCCGCGCCGCACGCGCGAGTTCTGTGTAGGTCTGAAGCCGCAACCGCTTTAAAATCGTTGCGTAGTCATCAAGCGGGTGACCTGACAGGAAAAACCCAATCGCATCATATTCGCGTTGGAGTCGTTCAGAGGCGAGCCACGGCTTATGCGGCGGAATGCGCAACGACTCTTTTTCACCCATTGATCCGAAGATATCGCCCTGCCCCGCGCTCGCTTCATCTTGTGAGCGATTAGCAAGAGCTAGAATTTGATCAACCGCCGCAAAGGCCCGTGCACGATCTTTCTCAAGTTCATCAAGCGCACCAGCGGCAATCAGACTTTCCAAAGTCTTCTTGTTAACGAGACGCGGATTGATGCGTCGCGCGAGATCACCAAGATCGTTAAAGGATTTAGACGACCGCGCCGTAACGAGACTTTCAACCGCGTGTTGGCCAACACCTTTGATGGCCGCCAGAGCATAACGGATCGACAATTGTCCATCGGGGTCGGCGTGAACATCAAAAACAACACCTGAGCGATTGACGGAGGGCGGATCGACTCTAAAGCCAAGACGTTGCGCTTCACGACGAAATTCTGAAAGCTTGTCCGTATTAGACAGATCAAGCGTCATCGACGCCGCCAAAAACTCAACCGGATAATTCGCTTTCAAATAGGCCGTTTGATAAGCAACGAGCGCATAGGCCGCAGCGTGACTCTTGTTGAATCCGTAATCGGCAAATTTTGCGAGGAGATCGAAAATCTCATCGGCAATTTTTTCTTCCAACCCACGCTCAACCGCGCCCGAGACAAAACGCTCGCGCTGCGCGTCCATTTCCTTCTTGATCTTCTTACCCATAGCGCGCCGCAAGAGATCGGCTTCGCCAAGCGAATAACCCGACAAAATCTGCGCGATCTGCATCACCTGTTCTTGATAGATGATAACGCCATAAGTCTCTTTTAAAGAGACTTCGAGTTTCGGATGAATATAGTCCGGTTTTTCCTTGCCGTTCTTACGGGCATTATAAACGGGGATATTCGCCATAGGACCCGGACGATAAAGCGCCACGAGAGCGATAATATCTTCAAACCGATCCGCGCGCATTTCTGCAAGCGCCTTGCGCATGCCCGCACTTTCAAGCTGGAACACGCCGACCGTCTCGCCACGACCCAACATGTCGAATGTGCGCGTGTCATCGAGCGGGATCGTGGAGAGATCAAGATCAACACCGCGGCTACGCAAAAGCTCAACTGCTTTTTGCAACACCGTAAGCGTTTTCAATCCGAGAAAGTCGAATTTAACGAGACCCGCTGACTCAACCCATTTCATATTGAATTGAGTGACCAGCATGTCAGACTTCGGATCGCGATAAAGCGGCACGAGTTGCTCGAGGGGGCGATCACCGATCACAAGGCCGGCGGCATGCGTTGAGGCGTGCCGATGCAAGCCTTCAAGCAACAATGCCATATCGAGAAGGCGTTTAACGGTGGGGTCTTCATCCGCCGCCGACCGCAAGCGCTGTTCTGTTGCAATCGCTTGTTCAAGTGTAACAGGATTGGCCGGATTTTGCGGCACCAATTTAGTGAGCTTATCCACCTGCCCATAAGGCATCTCAAGCACGCGCCCGACATCGCGTAAAACACCGCGCGCCTGCAACGTACCGAAGGTGATAATTTGCGCGACACGATCAGCGCCATATTTATCGCGCACATAGCGAATAACTTCGTCACGCCGATCCTGACAGAAATCGATATCAAAATCCGGCATCGAAACACGTTCAGGATTAAGAAAGCGCTCGAAGAGCAATCCAAACCGCAAGGGATCAAGATCGGTAATTGTCAAAGCATAAGCGACAAGCGATCCCGCACCCGATCCACGACCTGGACCAACCGGAATGCCTTGAGCTTTTGCCCATTGAATGAAGTCGGCAACGATTAGAAAATAGCCCGGATAATCCATCCGCTCGATGACGGAAAGTTCAAAGTCGAGCCGCGCGTGATAATCCGCTTCGGTTAATCCTTCAGCGGGTCCATGAAGTGCGAGTCGCTCTTTGAGGCCGGCGCTCGCTTGCTTGCGCAACTCTTGCGCTTCGCTGTTTTGCCCATCCGTGAAACGCGGCAAAATCGGTTTGCGCATTTGCGGCCGATAGCGGCAGCGGAGCGCAATCTCGATTGTGTTCGCCAAAGCTTCCGGCAAATCGGCGAAGAGTTTCTTCATCGCGGCGCGGGTTTTGAAATAGTGATCAGGCGTCACGCGCCGCCGCTCGGTGTCTGAAATCAAACGCCCTTCCGCAATCGCCATCAAAGCATCATGCGCTTCATAGGATCCGGGCTTCGTGAAAAAAGGTTCATTCGTCGCAACCAGTGGCACATCGAATCGATAAGCGAAATCGATGAGTGCGGGTTCAACACGTTCTTCTTCCGGCAAACCGTGGCGCTGAAGCTCCATATAAAGCCGGTCACCAAAAAGGGCTTTGAGGGTGTTAAGACGTTGTTCAGCGAGGTCGCTCTGCCCTGCAGCCAAAGCCCGATCAAGCGGTCCCTTGGGTCCACCCGTCAAAGCGATCACGCCTTCCGTGCGGCCAGCGAGCGCATCGATACCGATATGGGCCGATTCACCGGACAAGGGTTTCAGATAGGCCTCCGAAGAGAGCGCCATCAGATAATCGTAACCGACTTCGGTCGCGGCGATCAGAACAATCGAAGGAAAGGCGCTTCCCGCGACGCTCCCCCGCGTTTGCGGTTCATCCCCAAAATCAACGGCCAACTCGACACCGATGATAGGTTGAATTCCCGAGCCCGATAATTTCTCGGAAAATTCGAGCGCCCCGAACAGATTATTGGTGTCCGTGAGCGCGAGCGCCGGCATCCGGTCGCCAATCGCCTGCTTCTTAAGATCATCGATCTTAAGGGCGCCTTCGAGAAGCGAATAGGACGAATGGACGTGAAGATGGACGAAGCCGACCTCTTCTAAAACCCGCGCCATTCGCCTGTACTCCTACGACCCTCCCTCACATGCCTTGAAGACCCGCTTCGAAGCAAGACGGCGGGACATTCCCACCGTGGACAAGATCAGGCGAAGATACCCGACCACGCATAAATCGTGGCAAGAAAAGCGGCGAGCGCAGCCAATTCGGTCAAATCTTCAAATACAGAGCGTAGCATGAAAACCTCCATGTTTTGACGATGGAGTGATGATGTTCTTGTTTTGTTCTCAATGCAAGTGGGGATTTTGCCACTTCATCCGGATGGTTAAGAAAATCTAAATCGCAGCTTAGTCGAGTTCGACGACGAGCCCATCACGGATCGTGACTCGGCGATCCATGCGCCGGGCAAGCTCCAGATTATGCGTCGCAATCAGCGCAGCAAGACCTGTGGCTTTAACAAGCGAAAGAAGCGTAATGAAAACCCGCTCTGAAGTCGCGGGATCAAGATTTCCAGTCGGTTCATCTGCGAGAAGCACGCGCGGCCTGTTAGCCACCGCCCGGGCAATCGCCACCCTCTGCTGCTCGCCCCCCGACAATTCGGTCGGCCGATGCGTGAGGCGTTCACCAAGACCAAGATAGCGCAAGAGGTCCGCTGCCCGCAGCCGCGCCTCCGTTTGATCGAGCCCGCCGATCATTTGCGGGAGCATTACATTTTCGAGCGCAGTGAATTCAGGAAGAAGATGATGCGCTTGATAAACGAAACCAAGCGACTCGCGGCGAATGGTCGTGCGCGCTTTATCATCGAGTGTCGATGTCGCGGTCCCGCCAATATAGATTTCGCCACCATCCGGATGTTCGAGAAGGCCTGCCATATGCAAGAGCGTTGATTTGCCTGTACCCGAAGGCGCGATCAGCGCAACCGATTGGCCCGGTCGAATAGCCAGATCGGCTCCCCGGATGATGTCGAGTGTTTGCTCCGCATCGACGAAGCGGCGCTCGACCTTCCACATAAGAAGAACAGGATCGACACGGGGCGTGGACGTGTTCATTCGTAACGCAACGCCTCCACAGGATCGAGCCGCGCCGCACGCCATGCGGGATAAAGCGTCGCGATGAGCGATAACAGCAGCGCCATACCAACAACCGTAATCACCTCACGCGCATCGACATCAGCGGGCAGATGACTAAGGAAATAAAATTCTGCCGGAAAGAGATTGGTCTGTGTCACTGCCGACAAGAAGCTGCGGATGCCCTCAATGTTTAAAGCGATAAGGAGGCCTAAGCCAAACCCGGCAAGCGTGCCAACAATGCCGATTGAGGCACCCGTGATGAGAAAGATGCGTAAGATTGACGATCGCGTTGCGCCCATCGTGCGCAAGATCGCAATATCAGCGCTCTTGTCTTTCACAAGCATGATGAGGCCAGAGACGATATTCAGAGCTGCGACAAGCACAATCAAAGTCAAAATCAAAAACATAACATTGCGTTCAACTTCAAGAACGCCGAAAAATGTTTTGTTACGTTGCCGCCAATCGGTCAAAAAGATCGGGCGCTCTGTTGATTTTTGAATTGCAAGCTTCGTCTCATCAATTCGGTCGGGATTGTTA
>CANGSG010000024.1 GCA_947456435.1 Hyphomicrobiales bacterium | reverse complement strand
GAGGCCACATTCGATGCCATTGAGCATTCAGTGACCATGAGCACTTTGCGATGCGTGCCTTTCTTCACCCAATCAATCATATGCGCGGTGGAGCCGGTGAAATCAGCTTCGGCAATGACATCAGGCGGGCATTCGGGATGCGCGATGATTTCAATCGACGGATCCGCTTCACGATAGGCGCGGAGCTCTTCACCGGTGAATCGCTCATGCACTTCGCAATGGCCCTTCCAGAGAATGAGCTTCACATCGGTTTTTGTGGCAACATATTTGCCGAGATATTCATCCGGCAAGAAGATCACGCGATCAACGCCGAGACTCTCGACGACCTGCACGGCATTGGATGATGTGCAGCAGATATCGGTTTCCGCTTTCACATCGGCGGACGAATTCACATAAGTCACCACCGGCACACCGGGGTAACGCTGTTTTAAAAGACGGACATCTGCGCCTGTGATGGAGGCCGCCAATGAGCACCCCGCTTTTGAATCCGGAATGAGAACCATCTTTTCAGGGTTTAACAGCTTCGATGTCTCAGCCATGAAATGCACGCCGCATTGCACGATGATGTCGGCATCGACTTCGGTGGCTTTTTTCGCAAGCTGCAGCGAGTCACCGACAATATCGGCAACGCCATGGAAGATTTCCGGCGTTTGATAATTATGCGCGAGAATGACTGCGTTGCGTTCTTTTTTCAGTTTGTTGATCGCTGAAATGTATGGCGCATGGAAGGGCCACTCGACCGGCGGAATGACATGCTGGACACGCGCGTAAATCGACGCGGTTTCGCGTTCAATGGCCGGTGTCCATTCAAGCGTCGGGCGCTCACGCAAAGCCAATCCCGGAACCGGGCAGGCGGTGTTCGACGCGGACAAAGTCGACGCGGTGGAGGCGACCGTGAGGCTCATCAGGCTCTCCCTTTATACTCAAAAAGAGCATAATTTAGGACCAAAGAAACCGGCCCAGAGACCGGATAAATGCTCAATTTGAGCAAAAGCATTATACTCTGTGTGAGCAAGGTTGACGAGTCAGAAGTGATGCGAAGGGCACAAAGCTGAGGTCGCGCTTCTGCAGACCGCTGTGCACCCTGTTATCCGGCGATTGCCGAGAAATCGGCGACCGTGCGCGTGGCTTCGCGGAAGGCGGCGAGCAAAGCGAGGCGATTTTTGCGTGTAGCGGCGTCTTCGGCATTCACAAGGATTGCTTCGAAAAACGCATCAACGGCCGGGCGCAAAGAGGCGAGCTCGCGCATCGCGCCCGCAAAATCTTGGCGCATCACATGGTCAGCCGCGTGACGTGTGGCCACGCTCAAGATGTCGCCCAGTACTTTTTCCTGCGGCTCTTTCAAGAGGCTTGCATCAAAAGTGCTTTGATAGATGACGCCGTCTTTTTTCTCTTCGGCTTTGAGAATATTCGCCGCGCGGCGAAAGCCGGCGAGAAGATTTTTGCCGTCGTCTGTGGAGAGGAATGCATCAAGAGCTTCGACGCGCTTCACAACCAGCAACAAATCATCATTGCCCGCATCAATGCCGAGCACCGCGTCGATCAAATCATGCCGCGCGCCCTTATCACGCAGATAGACTTTCAGACGCTCATGGAAGAAGGCAAGGAGATCAGCATTGATGTGATGTTGTAATAGTGGCAGGCCAATCGTATTCTCAAGAATAATTCTGATCACACCCAACGCCGCTCGTCTCAGCGCGTAAGGGTCTTTGGAGCCGGTCGGCTTTTCATCAATCGCCCAGAAGCCGACAAGCGTATCGATCTTATCCGCAAGGGCGACAGCAATCGCAACGGGATTGGTCGGAATACGATCGGAAGGACCTTGCGGCTTATAGTGATCTTCCAAAGCAATGGCGACAGACGCATCTTCGCCCTGACGCTGCGCATAATAGCGGCCCATCAAGCCCTGCACTTCCGGAAACTCACCGACCATCTCCGACACAAGATCGGCTTTGCAGAGGCGTGCGGCGCGTTCAGCCTTTCTCACATCCGCTTTGACAAGCGGCGCGAGTTCTTTAGCAAGCGCTATAAGCCGCTCAACGCGCTGATGCTGGGTGCCGAGCTTTGCGTGGAACGTGATCGACTTCAGCTTTTCAAGACGATCTTCAAGTTTCACCTTGAGATCGGTCTCCCAGAAAAATTTAGCGTCTGACAATCGCGCGCGCACAACCTTTTCATTGCCGCTGATGATGGTCGCGCCATCATCTTTAGCAATCATATTGGAGGTAAGCAGGAATTTATTGGCAAGCGTATTCGATCCCGCTTTACGCAGCACAAAACATTTCTGATTGGCGCGAATGGTGGCGCGGATCACTTCCGGTGGAATGTCGAGAAACCGCTCTTCAAAGGAGCCCATCAGTACAGTCGGCCATTCCACGAGTCCTGCGACTTCTTCGAGTAGCGCGTCGTCCTCAATGAGTTCGAGTCCTTGCGCGAAAGCAAGGCTCTTCGCATCATGCAAAATAATGTCTTTGCGACGATCCGTGGAGAGAACCACTTTGGCGGCTTCAAGCTTTGAGACATAATCATCAAAGCGGCGCACATGAATCGGGCCCGGCGCCAAGAATCGATGGCCGTAAGTGATGTCACCCGCTTTGATGCCATCGATTTCGAAAGGGACAATCTCAGGCGTTTCAGTCTCGCTGCCAAAGGTGCATATGATTGAATGCAAAGGCCGCACCCACCGCAGGGCGTTGGGCTCACCCGATAATTTGCCCCAGCGCATGCTCTTCGGCCACGGGAAGGTCTTGATGATCTCCGGCATGATCTCGGCAATCACATCTTGCGTCGCGCTGCCTTTGCGCTCGACAATCGCGATATAGAAATCACCTTTTTTCGGATCGGATTGAATTGTCGCTTGCGACAGATCACTCAATCCCGCGCCTTTCAGAAATCCATCAATGGCTTGTTGCGGCGCGCCCACGCGCGGGCCTTTTTTCTCTTCCCTAAGATCAGGTTGGCGTGCGGGAAGTCCGACAATATGAAGTGCCAAGCGACGTGGTGTCGCGAAGGCGAGAGCGGCTTCATAAGTACAGCCGCGTTCGACCAAAGCATTGGTGACCGCTGATTTTAAATCCTCGGCTGCGCGCCGTTGCATACGGGCGGGAATTTCTTCCGAGAAGAGTTCAAGCAGCAAATCAGGCATCGCGGGGGGTCTCGCGCGGTTTCGACATTATGATCTTGAGGTCACTCAGAGCGCTTTATGCGAACCATCGCAAAGAGGTGCATTCTTCGAGTGTTTGCACGCGCAGAAAAAAGCCTTCTTGTCTTCTTCTGCCGTCCACTTCATCGGTGTGAAGGACGAGCCCTTGTGCGAGCCATCGCAGAAGGGTTGATTTTTCGATTGGCCGCAAGAGCACCAGAAATAGGTTTCACCGGCTTTCACTTCGACAGGCATCGGCGCTTTAGAAGCAATATGGGGAGTGGTCATGGTTCTGTTTCCCTTTTGAAAATGATTTCGTTTGTTATTTCAGGCAGCTTATTTAGGCGCCGCCACCTTCGGTTTTCAACCACGCTTCGCCACAGGCTTTGGCGAGTTCACGCACACGGAAAATATAACTCTGTCTCTCGGTGACCGAGATGACACCGCGGGCATCGAGAAGATTAAAGAGATGGCTGGCTTTGATGCATTGATCATAAGCGGGCAAGGCCATCAGATGGCGCTCACCTTTCGCACCAAAGTCGAGCAGCGCTTTGCATTCGGCTTCCGCATCTTTGAAGTGCTGCGCGAGCATTTCGGTATTCGCCGCTTCAAAATTATGCCGCGAATATTCTTGCTCGGCTTGTAAAAATACATCGCCATAAGAAATGCGATCATCGCCGTCGAGACCGTTGAAATTCAAATCGTAAACATTCTCGACGCCTTGCACATACATCGCGAGACGTTCAAGCCCGTAAGTCAATTCGCCCGCTACAGGAGAACATTCAACACCAGCGACCTGCTGGAAGTAAGTGAATTGGCTGACTTCCATACCGTCGCACCAGCATTCCCAACCCAGGCCCCAGGCACCGAGTGTTGGGCTTTCCCAATCATCTTCGACGAAGCGGATGTCATGCAAGTCGGCATCGATGCCAATCGCGTACAGCGAACGCAGATAGAGGTCCTGCAAATTCGTGGGCGAGGGTTTCATGATCACTTGATATTGATAGTAATGTTGCAGCCGGTTTGGGTTCTCGCCATAACGTCCATCTTTCGGGCGGCGCGAGGGCTGCACATAGGCGGCACGCCAAGGCTTCGGGCCTAGAGCCCGCAACGTTGTGGCGGGATGAAAGGTGCCGGCGCCGACTTCCATGTCATAGGGCTGCAAAACCACGCAGCCTTGTTCCGCCCAAAAGCGGTTGAGCGTTAAAATCAAGCCTTGGAAAGAGGTTTTCGGATTCAGGGCGTCGGTCATGGCGTTCCGGAAAGACGTGAAGGCGCGCGGGAAAACAGGGGGTCAAAAATGTGACGGCACCGTATGGTCCGCACCGCGTAGGGTCAAGACCGTGCTTTCACCACGGACCTCATGATTATCCGAACAGGGTAGGCTTGATCCACCATTCCGGATGCTGTGCCTTCAAGAGACGCGCCGCATGGGCTGCTGCGCGACAGGATGGGAAGAGGCCGAAGACCGTCGCGCCCGACCCTGACATGCGCGTGAGGCGGCACGCGGGGAGTGCGGCGACAGCGTGGCGCACGGTGCCAATCACGGGTTGAAGTGCCATGGCGGCTTCTTCCATATCATTGCGGCCATGAGCGAGCGCTGTGTGAAGCGCGTCATCAGACATCATGTTTGAGAACATAGGATGCGCAGGCAGACTTTGTTTTTCTCCACGCGCGAGGCCGATCTTTTGAAAGACCTCGGGTGTCGCGCTTGTCTTGTGCGGGTTCACGAGCAAAGCGAAAAGACGCGGTAGCGCGAGGGGCGCCGCAAGTTCATCACCAATCCCGCGCATGATGCGCGGCCGACTTTCAAGACAGACGGGCACATCCGCACCCGTCGCTTTTGCAGCATCTTTTACACGCGGATCATCAAGAGCAAGATGATTAAGTTTTGCCAGCAAGCGCAACGTGGCTGCGGCATCAGCTGAACCGCCACCCATGCCTGAGGCAAGTGGCAGAGTTTTTACGAGATGAAATTTGCCGATGCGCAAATTGTTTATACGTGATTGTAACGCGCGCGCGGCTTTTAAAATATGATTATCAGCATCCACCTTGAGCGCGGGTGCTTGTGGCCCCGATATCGACAGCGACAGCGTTGGCCCTTCAACAAGCGTCAGTTCGTCACCGAGCGCGGCAAAGGTCACAAGGCTTTCGAGATCATGATAGCCATCATCGCGACGGCCGAGAACATGAAGGGTTAGATTGATCTTCGCACGCGCGCGCGCTTTGCCAACCCATGCCATCGGCGTTTAACCGCCAGAGCTCGTGGTAAGAGGCGGCAATCCCTTTTCAATCTTTTCCAAAATCTTCGGTAGATCTTCAGGCTCGGGATTAAGATCGCGCGCATGGTTCCATTGGAAGCGTGCTTCAAGCTCGCGGCCCAATCTCCAATAGACGTCACCAAGATGGTCATTGATCGTTGGATCAGCGGCTTTCAGATCAACAGCTTTTTCCAACAGTTGCAGCGCTTTGTCATATTGACCTAAACGGAAATAGGCCCACCCGAGACTGTCAACAATATAACCATCAGTCGGTTGTTGATCGACCGCGCGACGCAGCATTTTAAATGCTTCATCAAGATTGGCGTTTTGTTCAACCCATGAATAGCCGAGATAGTTCAAGACTAAAGGTTGATCGGGGGAAAGCTCAAGCGCCTTTCTGAAATCCGCTTCCGCTTCAGGCCAACGTTTCAAACGTTCCAGTGCGATTCCGCGCGAATAGAAGAGGCTCCAATGGCCCGCCGTCGGTTGTCCCAAAGCGGCAATGGCTGCCGAATAAGTTTCGGCCGCTTCGGCAAAGGCTTTACGAGCGCGATAAATATTACCGAGCGCAATCAATGGCTCGATTTCATCTTTGGATTGCGCTGAGACTGCCTTCAGAACGTTTACAGCTTCGTCCTTCTCGCCGAGTTGTTCGAGATTCAACGCGCGTTGAACATCGGCTGTGAGGCGCAAAGGGGAGGTCGGCTCGACAAGCGCATACGCACCATTGGCGGATTGCGGTTGTTTCAACCGTTCATAAGTGTCTGCAATCGCAATCGCTGCGAGATTGTGATTGGGCGATAGATAATATGCGAGACGCAAATAGATGAGTGACGCTAATTCATCACCATCACGCGTTACTGCGCTGCCTAATCCATAAAGAACTTCAGCGATACCATCGCTTTCATCCCGAATTTCATCGGTCGGTTGTTTGCCCGCTTCAAGTTGAGCAATCGCGGTGCGAAGAATGGGGTGGCGCGGATAAAGAAGCTTCAAGCCGCGATAGACCGTCAGCGCTTCATCCGTCTCACGTTGAGAGATAAGAAATTGCGCGTAAAGATCGGCGGTACGAAGCGATTGCGGATCGGATTCATAAGCAGCCTTCAAAGCCTTGCGTGCTTCGTCAACTTTACCGCCGACTTTTGCAATGAGGCCGCGATGCAAAAGACGAAACACGCGCGCCCCCTGATCATCAGGAAGATGATCAACAGATTCGAGGGCGCGTTTGATGTTGCCGCTGCCGAGCCAGCTCCAAGCAATCACCAAATCAGCGGTGATATCGCTTGATTGCGCCTTATCACCCCGTCGAAAAATACTACGCGAATTTTGAAAGTTTTTCTCTTTGATCGCGCGGACACCTTGGGCAAGGCGCGCGATGCCGCTGCCGGAATTGCGTTTTGCCACCGTATCGGCAAGCGGCAAGGCTTCCGTCATCTTGCCCTCGGCAAGCAGGGTCACAAAGGCGCGCTCGGCCAGATCGGCGCTACGCGGATCGAATTTGATCGACTCAGAATAGAAGCGTGACGCGGATGTCGGATCATTCGACATACCCGCAACAAGGGCCGCGAGATAATTACCAGAAAGCGTGCTGGCATAGTCCGTGTCCGCATGTGCTGGTGCTGAAGCCAGAACGCTCGCGCCCATAACGCCACCAAGCAGCAGACCGCGAGCGACGGTTTGTGTCATCAACGCGAAGCGCCGACGGCGGGAAAACATCAAAAACGGGAAAACAACCATCATCAATTGATACAAACTGTCCCCGGATTCGGAAAGACCCTTTAGGCGCACGAGATGTCACATATTTGGATAGTTCGGGCCGCCGCCGCCTTCAGGCGTGACCCATGTAATATTCTGTGACGGATCCTTGATGTCGCAGGTTTTGCAATGGACGCAATTTTGCGCGTTGATCACGAAGCGTGGATCGCTCTTCGTGCTCTCCTGACCATAGACAACTTCATAGACGCCTGCCGGGCAATAAAGCCGCGCCGGCTCTCCATACATGGGCAAATTCTTTGCCGTTGGAATCGAAGCATCTGTCAGGCGCAGATGAGCCGGTTGATCTTCCTCGTGATTGGTAGAGGCCAAGAACACCGATGACAATTTGTCGAAGGACACAACGCCATCGGGTTTCGGATAAACAATCGGCTTCACTGCAGAGAGAGGCTCAAGCGTTGCATGGTCGGGTTTACCATGGCGCAAAGTGCCGAAGATCGAAAATCCGAAGAGATCATTCGTCCACATATCGAGGCCGCCAAGACCAATGCCGATCCATGTACCAAATTTCGACCAGAGCGGTTTGACGTTGCGCACTTTGCGCAAATCGCGACCGATCGCGGAGAAACGCCATCCGGCTTCATAATCGCGCAGCTCATCATTCATCCGCCCTTCTTTGAGCGCGGTGACGATTTGATCAGCCGCTTGAATGCCCGAGAGCACAGCGTTATGTGATCCTTTAATGCGCGGCACATTCACAAAGCCTGCGGCGCAACCAATGAGCGCTCCACCCGGGAAGGATAGTTTAGGTACGGATTGCCATCCGCCTTCCGTAATCGCGCGGGCGCCATAAGAGAGACGTTTACCGCCTTCGAAGGTTGTGCGGATCATCGGATGAGTTTTGAAGCGTTGGAACTCATCAAATGGTGAGAGCGTCGGATTGCGATAATTCAAATGCACAACGAAACCGACGGCGACGAGATTGTCTTCGAGATGATAGAGGAATGACCCGCCTCCGGTTCTGCCATCAAGCGGCCAGCCGAATGAATGTTGCACAAGACCGAGCTTGTGATTTTTCGGCGTAACTTGCCAAAGCTCTTTGATGCCGATGCCGAATTTTGGTGGCTCACGACCTTCATCAAGATGGAATTTTTTAATCAATGTTTTAGTAAGATGCCCACGTGCGCCTTCCGCAAAGAGCGTGTATTTCGCTTTGAGCTCCATGCCGCGTGTAAAGCCGTCTTTCACACTATTGTCTTTAGCGATGCCCATATCACCGGTCGCAACACCAATGACTTCACCCTTGTCACCATAGAGCACTTCGGCGGCTGTAAAGCCCGGGTAGATTTCAACGCCCAAAGCTTCGGCTTTGGTCGCGAGCCAGCGACACACATTGCCCAGCGAGACAATGTAATTGCCATGGTTCGACATCAAAGGCGGCATCAGGAAATTCGGAAGGCGAATGCCGCCTGCGGGACCGAGAACAAGAAAATGATCATCGGTAACAGCGGTCTTGATCGGCGCGCTCTCATCATCGCGCCAGTCGGGAAGAAGGCGGTCAAGACCAATCGGATCGATCACCGCGCCGGAGAGAATATGCGCGCCGACTTCTGATCCTTTTTCAACCACGACCACCGCGAGATCGGGATCTTTCTGTTTCAGGCGGATCGCCGCAGCAAGTCCTGCCGGACCGGCACCCACGATCACAACATCAAATTCCATGCCCTCGCGCGGAAGCGCCTGTGCTTCGGCCAAATCCATCTTTGTTCCCCTCAGGACTTTTATTTACGAACGCGTGTTAACCCGCACCCGCGCAGCCGGCTTGTCACCGGATCTGCCTATAACACTCTCCCTTTGCGCATAGCATTTCTCGGAGAAGGCTGGCAAACCGTTGAGCCGACGTTTAGACTTATAAAATGACAAATAAGTTAGATCATGATGCGGATCCACGGGAGACCCTGATCCGCTGGCATTTGGCGAGTGGCGTTGACGCGCTTCTGGACGAAATGCCGCATGACCGGTTTAGCGAAAAGCCCTCGGTTGAGGCCGTTATGCCGAACCGTGAGTCGACACCTTCTCCCCGCGCGGTATCGCGGCCAACGCCTGCCGCGCGCGCGGCGGCCACCCCGATCCTTGCGAGCGGTTCAAGCGATGAATGGGTGCAGAAGGCGCAGCGGCAAGCGCAGGCGGCTTCGACCTTGGCTGAACTTCGGGGCGCTCTCGAAAGTTTTGAAGGAATTGCCCTCAAGCGTACCGCGCGCAACCTGTTGATGGCCGATGATGTCGTTCCGGGAGGGATCATCATTCTCGGCGATCTTCCCGAGGCGGATGACGAGCGTTCGGGGGAAGTCTTTTCCGGTCGCGCAGGTGTGCTGTTGGATTTGATGCTTGGTTCGATTGGCTTATCGCGTGAAAATACGGCGCTCACGATGGCCGTTCCCTGGCGTCCGCCAGGCAATCGTGCACCGACCACGCAAGAACTCGCGACGCTTTCACCGTTCTTGATGCGGCAGCTTATCTTGCTGCAACCTAAACTCATTCTCTCTTTTGGAACGAGTGGAGCACAGATGCTTGCTGATCGTTCGGAAACGATTTTGAAACTGCGTGGACAATGGCTTGATCTTACGCTCGACAACAAAACGGTGCCGATGCTCGTAACATTCGGACCGGGTCATCTTTTGCGTCATCCGGCACAAAAACTATTTGCTTGGCGCGATTTGAAAGCCTTGCGTGAGCGGATTCCATCAATCGCTCAGGCATAAAAAAACCGCACCCGAAGGCGCGGTTGATTTTTTCACATTGTTTTCCGGCTTAACGGAATTCGCGACGCACTTCGGTGAGGTCTTGCTCAAGAAGCTTGTCAGCGGTAGCGCCCACTACAGTTTGACGCAGAATGATTTCGGAGGCTTTCACAGCAGCATCCGCTGCTGCAGAGCGAACTTCAGCCATTGCACTGGCTTCGGCTTGCGCAATGCGCTTCTCAGCCATTTCACGGCGACGCTTCATGAAGCTCTGGAACTCTACATCGACTTCAGCCGTGTAGCGTGCGGCTTCAGCTTTCGCACGAGCGATGATTTCATCCGCCTCATGTTCGGCCGCCGAGAATTTCTTTTTGTAGTCTTGGAACACGCGCTGCGCTTCTTCACGCAGAGCCTTTGCTTCTTCAAGTTCCTTGCGGATCGCTTCAGCGCGATTATCGAGCCCATTGATCAGTGTTTTGAACGCGCCGAAGTACCAAAGCACGCCTAAGAAAACAACGAAGGCAGCGGCAACCCAAAATGCAGCATCCATAGCGGCGCGCTCCCGTTAGTTCTTCAAGACGCGGCCGACGACCGCGGCGGCTTCGCCTGCGCCGGGCGCGATGCCCGACAATTGGCGAACAATAGCCATTGTGGCTTCAGATGCGATTTCAGCAACATTCGACATCGCTTTGGCTTTGTTCTCGGCGATCGTATGTTCTTCCGCATCAAGATTGGCCGTGAGCTCCGCGTCGAAGGCTGCACGCTTCTTGATGATCTCGGCATTCAAACGATCACGCGTTTGTTTGCCAATGTCTTCCGCGTGCGCGTGAGCGTCTGCGAGCGCTTTTTCGAAAGAGGCGATGGCCGCTTCCGTTTCTTGGCGAAGCCGAGCGGCTTCGTTCAGATCACCCTCATGGGCCGCACGCCGTGCTTCGAGGATCGCTTCAACGCGCGGCAAACCGATCCGCGACATGAGGAGATAAAGAAGCCCGAAAATGATCGCGAGCCACAGGAGCTGCGGTCCGAATGTTGCCGGATCAAAAGGTGGGAACACGGTGCTGTGTCCACCATTGTGACCCACTTCGGTCGTGGTCTCTGGAGTCGTTGCCATCGCACTTTCTCGCGCGGGAGACGGGAGCTTACGCGCCCTGATGAAATGAGGCCCCGCCGAAACCGGCGGGGTAGTCCGTCAAGAATAATCGAGCCTTACGGTTCGATAATCATAACGTGATCTAGTTAGATCACGAAGAGCAAGAGAATCGCGACGAGGAACGCGAAAATGCCAAGACCTTCGGCGAGAGCGGCACCGATGAAGGCGCGGCCGAACTGGCTGTCAGATGCTGACGGGTTACGCAGAGCGCCCGAAAGGAAGTTGCCGAAAATCACACCGACGCCGATAGCGGCGATGCCCATGCCGATCGCAGCGAGACCAGCACCGATATATTTTGCAGAGACGGGATCCATGTTGTGCTCCTATTTGATGAGTGGATCGGTTGAAAAGGGGAACCGGATTTTCTGTTAATGTCCGGGATGGATCGCGTCGTTGAGATAGACGCAAGTGAGAATGGCGAAAACATAGGCCTGCAAAAACGCGACGAGAAGTTCGAGCGCAGTCAGAGCCACCGTCATCGCGAAAGGAAGCGGTGCGAGGATCATAGCCCATGTGCCCGAAGCGAGCAGCATGGTGACGAAGCCGCCAAACACTTTCAGCGTTATGTGACCTGCGAGCATATTGGCGAACAAACGAACAGAAAGGCTGATCGGACGCGAAATGAACGAAATCACTTCGATCAAAACGAGCAGCGGCAGCAAAACCGGCGACACACCTGACGGCACGAAGAGATGCAGGAAGTGCAACCCGTTACGATAGAAGCCGTAAAGAATAACGGTAAGTATCACGAGCGCGGCGAGCGCGAAGGTCACGATGATGTGGCTTGTGACCGTAAATGTGTAGGGGATGATGCCGATCAGGTTCGACAACAACACGAACATGAAGAGAGAGAAGACGAGCGGGAAGAAGCGCATGCCGTCTTGGCCGGCGGAACCCCGCACGGTTGAGGCAACAAATTCATAAGCAACTTCGCCAAGCGATTGCAGGCGGCCCGGAACGAGCGCGCGCGATGACGTGCCGACGATCATGATGAAGGTCGCAGCCGCGAGAACGGCAATCATGAACACAGCTGAATTCGTGACAGGAAGCGGTCCGATGTGAAACATCGGCGCAATCACAAATTGATGGATAGGATCAATTCCGCCTTCAGCCGCCACGCTCTCGCTCCTCAGTCGTCGCGGCCCTTGCGGTCCGCATCCATCGTTCGGTTAGGCGTTTTGCCACTACCGAGTTTCACCATGTTCCAGAAGCCGGCGGCTACGCCGAGCATCAGGAAGATGATCAGAAAAACAGGTGACAAGCCCGACCAGCGGTCGATTTGCCATCCAATAATCGCGCCGACAGCGACACCCGCAATCAACTCCGCGAGCATTCGAAACCCAAGGGCCATCGCCTTGCCGGTTTCGCCACCCACAGCCGCGGCTTCCGCCTGTCTGCGATCACTTTCGGAGGATTCCGCCTGCTTCTTCTCAATCGCACCCGCAAGTTTTGCGAGCCGCTCTTGAAGAGCGCGGTCTCCACCGTCTTCTTGATCCACCTCTTTCATCGGCCCCTGTTCCGTGAACACGTACCGCGTCTATCGGCTTGATTTTCTTGAGGAAAAGCCTGCCGCTGACAATCGACTGAGCCGAGGTCAAGCCCACCCTTTCGAGCGCGCGCACCATAGTTTTTTAGCCTTAGCCTGTCAAGGCAACGGGGTCTTTCCCTAACGCTTTGAAAAATAACGCCTTTTAAGTGCTTTTAGAGGGCCTCGTCTTTCATCTGAACAGGCTTTCTATTGCACCGCGTCACGAGGCTTTCAAATATGATTCCGCCGTGCCGAGATCGACCGAGACGAGCTGGCTGACGCCGCGCTCCGCCATGGTCACGCCGAACAGCCGATCCATCCGCGCCATCGTGATCGGATTATGGGTGATCACGACAAAACGGGTCTCGGTCGAGCGCGCCATATCATTAAGAAGGTCGCAATAGCGCTCGACATTGGCGTCATCGAGTGGCGCATCGACTTCGTCGAGCACGCAGATCGGCGACGGGTTCGTGAGGAACACCGCAAAGATGAGCGCAATGGCTGTCAGCGCCTGCTCGCCGCCGGAGAGGAGCGAGAGGGTCGAGGGCTTTTTACCAGGCGGATGGGCGAGAATCTCGAGGCCCGCTTCCAGCGGGTCATCCGATTCAATGAGCTGGAGTCGTGCCGTGCCGCCACCAAAGAGCGAGGTGAAGAGCTTTTCGAAGTGACCTTGCACAATGTCAAAGGCGGCCAGCAAGCGTTCACGACCTTCTTTGTTCAAAGTGCCAATTGCCGAGCGCAATCGACGGATCGCTTCGACGAGATCTTCCTTCTCGGTTTCCATGGCCGTGCGACGTTCGTCGATTTCACGCAATTCATCATCAGCGCGCAGATTGACCGCACCCAGACGATCACGCTCGCTCTTCCATTGATCGAGTTTGGTCGCGAGCTCAGTGGGATCATCGACTTGATCGATGGCTTCGGCACCGATGCGCTCAATGAGGGCCGCTTCGGGTTCCTCAAAGCGTTCTTCAATCGAAGCCATTTGCGTGGCCAAGGATTGTTGTGCCGCTTCAAGACGCATTTCGCTGCGCACTTGTTCTTCACGCGCGGCTGTAAAGACCGCTAACGCTTCACGGGCGTGACGATCAGCTTCCGCCAAAGCGGTTTCCGCTTCAGCGAGTTCATCGGCGCGCGCTCTGCGTGTTTGTTCTGCGCTTTCAACTTCACCAGCAAGCGCCAAACGACGCTCGTTGAAAATCGCGGGTGCGCCGGAAAGCTCGTCGGACTCGGCAATTACTTCGGCAAGCCGCGCTTCGATTTCATTTCGATGGGCAATCGTGTGTTGCGAGCGATCGGTCCATCCCTGCTTTTCAGAGGCGATGGCTGCAAGACGACGTTCACGGGCTTCCGCTTCACGCTGCAGACTTTGGAACGCGGCCGTCGCATCAGCCAATGCCACGCGCAAAGATTGAACACTCGCCCGCGTATGCATCAAGGCCGCTTCTTTTTCGGCCATATCAGGCATATCGCGTTCTAGTTGTTCGGCGTCACTCAAAGCCGATTGCGCTTCAACAAGCGAAGTCGAGAGACGCTCTGAGGCTTCAACGAGAGCCGAGCGTCGTGCCATGCGATCGCGGTCACGCTTTTCAACAATCGCCAAACGCTCGCGCAAGGTTTCCAGCTTACGACGTGTATCGCGCAAGGCGATGACGCTGGCATTTTCTGTTTCAGCGGCCACACGCACATGCGACGAGGCTTCATCCATATTGGCTTTGAGGCGCGCGAGTTCACGACGTGCCTCATCTGCTTCGGCTTCGAGATCGCCCAAACGATTGCGTTCTGCCAAACGACGTGCCGCCGGTGTCGGGGCGCCCGCTGCGGACACATAACCATCCCAACGCCATACTGCACCATCGATGGAGACGAGAATTTGTCCCGTCTTCAATGTCATACGCAGTCTGTCGCCTTGGTCAGCATCGACAAGACCAATCTGCTTCAATCGACGTTGCAATTCTGCTGGCGCTTCAACGAGCGAGGCGAGTGACGTCACACCTTCAGGCAAAGCCGGGTCGAATTCTGCTGCACCCGGATTAAGCCAATGAACCGGCGCAGCAAGATCAAGCGCGGCATCGAGATCATCGCCGAAAGCTGCGCCCAATGCTGACTCATAGCCTTTGCGCACTGTGATCTGATCAATAAGGGCGGGCCAACGACCTTCGCCATCATTGGCAAGCAATTTCGTAAGCGTACGAATTTCTGTTTCCAAACGCTGCACGTGACGATCGGCTTCGGAGAGCGGTGCACGGAGCGCCGCTTCTGCATCGCGCGCTTCTGTATGCGCGGCTCGGCGTTGCTCGGCTTCGATTTCGGCCTGCGCCAAAGCTTCGGTTACATCTGTAACTTCGCTTGCGAGTGCGATTCCTTCAAGATCGCTATGCGCTTCTTGATCAAGGGCCGCGAGGTCCGCTGCATTGCGTTCATGCTGTTCGGTGAAGCGTTGCACGCGCTCACGTTCAGTGCGCAAACGAGACGCAATCGATTCACGACGCGCTTGCAATTCAGCAACGAGACGCTGGAGGGATGAAAACTCTTCCTCAACGCGTGTGAGATGCTCTTCGCGTTCGCGCTTCATCCGCTCGGCGTTCGATTGCTTATCCGCAGTGGACTCACGTTCCGCTTCAAGCGACGCGCGTTCAGCATCAAGCGTTTCAATCGCTTTGACAGCATCGGCCGCGAGTTGTTTTTCACGTTCAAGATCGCGACGCATTTGCTCAGCGCGACGGGTCAATTCATCGGCACGGGCTTTCGCGCGCGCTTCATCGGCGTCGAGTGTTTCGCGCGCCAAGACGAGACGTTGAAGCGCTGCTGCCGCTTCGGCTTCAGATTCACGCAGACGCGGCATATTGGCAGCGGCCACCGCTTGGTCTTTTGCTGTTTCAGCCTGACGCAAGCCGGTGCGGGTTAATGCGTCACGCGCTTCTTCAACTTTGGTTTCCGAGTCTGTCACGTGATGACGAGCATCGCGTAATCCACGCAAGGCCAAAATGGCTTCGGTGCGGCGGATATCGGCTGACAATGTTTTATAGCGTTCGGCTTGGCGTGATTGACGCTTCAAGCCATCAATCTGCGATTCAATTTGACCCATGACATCGTCAAGGCGTTGCAGATTGTCTTCTGCCGCCTTCAAGCGCAATTCGGCTTCGTGGCGACGGCCATGCAAACCGGCGATGCCGGCGGCGTCTTCGAGAATGCGGCGGCGGGCGCTCGGCTTGGCATTGATGATTTCGCCAATCTGGCCCTGACGGACCATGGCGGGGGAGCGGGCCCCGGTCGCGGCATCCGCGAAGAGAAGCTGGACATCGCGGGCGCGGATTTCGCGGCCATTCAACCGATAGGTTGAGCCTTCCTCGCGCTCGATCCGGCGGGTGACCTCCAAGAGCTCGGTGTCATTATAAGCCGCCGGCGCTTTGCGGTCGTTATTGTCGATGGCGAGCGTGACTTCGGCCATATTGCGGGCCGGGCGACCCGTCGTGCCATTAAAAATGACGTCATCCATGCCTGAGGCGCGCAGACTTTTGTGCGAGCTTTCGCCCATCACCCAGCGCAAAGCCTCGACCAAATTGGACTTTCCGCAGCCATTTGGCCCGACAACGCCCGTGAGACCGGGCTCAATCAGGAATTCCGTAGGATCGACGAAGGATTTGAACCCAGTGATCTTTAGTGACGTAAGCTTCATCGCCGCGCTCCGAAGGGAGTGCGTGCGCTTTTAGCCCCCAACCAGTGGGGAGAGGATTTTATCAAGTTCCTCAACGCTTAACGACCCGCTACTCTTCTGTCCGTTGATAAAAAATGTAGGCGTCGAGTCGACGCCGAATACTTTATCGCCCCGTTCTCGAACGGAATTGACGGCGTCATAGATGGACTGGTTTTTCAAGCAGGCCTCGAAAGATTCCTGTGTGAAACCGGCCTGTCGGACGGTCGCCAGCAGGCCTTCGGCCGGTTTTGCGGCCGAGGTCCAGCTCTTTTGCTGGGCGAACAGCAAATCGACCATTGCGTAATATTTGTCGTTCCCGTTGCAGCGGGTGAGCATAAAGGCGGCGGTTGCCAGCGGATCGAAGGGGAACTCCCGCAATGTGAAACGGACTTTGCCCGTGTCGATGTATTTTTCCTTGAGTGCGGGGAAGGTGGTCAGGTGAAAATGGGCGCAGTGGGGGCAGGTCATCGAGGCGTATTCGATGATCGTGACCTTGGCATCGTCCTTACCGAGCCATACATCGCCGAGGGGGCCGGGGACTGCGAGCTCGTCCGTTTTGGCGGCTTGCGCCCAAGCAGAGCTTACGCCGAGGGTCGGGGTCAAAGCGCCCAGAGCGGCGAGGGAGAGGAGGACGGAGCGACGGGTGGTCATGGGCTTTCAATCTTTCATCGGCGGGAAGAACATGTGTTTATCAACAGGGGTGCCCCAAAAAGGCAAGACGGTTTAGGGGGCATGCTCCTTACGAGCCAGGATGCCCGCGCCGAGCCGCACGAGCGACTCCTCAAGCGCCGAATCCGCGAGCGCGCCGACCGCATTACGGGCCTTCTCAACAAATTCGGGCGCGGGAGGTGGCAAAGGTGCGGGCGGGGTGGCTTTGCGCACGGGACCTTGTTTAAGGAGGAGCTTGCCGATGGCCTTCCAGCCATAACGTGCATTGACCCGCTCGATAAGAAGAGGACCGAGATGCTGAAGATCGAGCGCAAAGGCGCTTTCCACTTTGATCACCAGCGTTGCCGGTTCGGCCTCAACCCCGTTGCTGGTTTTGCGCGGCCAATTGATTTTGACCGGCTCGCATTTTGCCGCGAGGCGCTCACCCACAAGCTCAGGCCATGACGCGACGATGTCGGATGACGCAAAACCTTGCTGCGCCAGAACCGGCGCGATTGTCGCATCAACGAGTTCGGCCAAAGGGCGAGGACGTTTCATGGGGCGGAGACTTACGTGAAAAAAAGGGTAAATAAAGGCGGGATGACGTTCAGGTTGGCATTATGAAACGCGTAAGCACGAGAAGCAATCAAAAGGGCGGGGCAAGGATCACGTCGTTGCTGCTGGCGTGGTATGACCAGAATGCACGCGAATTGCCCTGGCGCACCAAAGGCGGCAAACGCGCCAAGCCCTATCATGTATGGCTTTCCGAAATCATGTTGCAGCAGACGGTTGTGAAAGCCGTCATTCCGTATTTTGAAACCTTCATCGCGCGTTTTCCAACGATTGAAGATCTCGCGCGTGCCGAACGTGATGAGGTGCTCAGGCTTTGGGCGGGGCTTGGCTATTATTCACGCGCGCGTAATCTCCATGCCTGTGCGCAACGCGTTGTTGAAGACCATAACGGCCAGT
>CANGSG010000023.1 GCA_947456435.1 Hyphomicrobiales bacterium | reverse complement strand
GAAATGGTCTCTCCTATTATGATTACACATTTCTGAATGAGGTGCCGCAGCTTCATTCCATTATCGAAAGCCATGTTGCGCATTATGATCAAAAATCAGCATCAGAACCGCTGAAAACATTTCTAAAAGTAGGGAGCTGGATCGGGGGTGATCGCGATGGTAATCCCTTTGTGGATGCGGACGTCCTCGACGAAACATTCAAAGAACAATCAGCTCTCATTTTTGATTATTATTACCGGGAACTCGAAACCTTATCGCTTGAGATACCACTCCATGATGGGTTTGTCGCTGTTCCCGAGCCTATTCTAAAGCTTGCGGCCGATGCACAAGATCGTCCTATTCATCGGGAACGTGAACCTTATCGATTAGCAATTTCGCGGATCAAAGAGATTCTAAAAGATACTCAAAGCGCGCTCGCTCTAAAAGCCCTAGGGCGTCATCACAGTGCGGGATATAAGAATGCCGAGGCTTTTCGTGATGATTTGAATTTAATTGATTCAGCTTTGCGCGCGAATGGAGCTGATATCATTGCGAATGGGCGACTGCGGACACTCCGCCGTGCTATCGATTGTTTCGGCTTCCACCTCGCCACAGTCGATTTGCGGCAGAATTCGCAAGTTCATGGTCGAATGATTAATGAGCTTTTTGAGATGGCTGTGCCAGGGATAGACTATGCTCACCGCAGCGAGGACGAAAAAATAAAAATCCTTGTCGCGGAACTCTCTACCGCCCGTCCCATGATGTCCCCACATCTCGACTATTCAGAAGAGACCATAAAAGAAATCAAAATATTCCGCGTTGCTGCGAATATCATCGAAACATTAGGTCCTCATGCGATCGAGAATATGATTATCTCGAAAAGCGAGTCAGTTTCGGACCTCCTTGAATTGGCGCTTCTCAATAAAGAAGTTGGTCTTGTTGATCATAAGGGACAAGCAAGGGTCAATATTATTCCCCTTTTCGAAACCATTGATGATCTTCAGCGCTGCGCTGACGTAATGGATCGAGCCTTTTCAATTCCAATCTATCGGAAAATTTTGGAGAGCCGTGGTAATCTGCAAGAAGTCATGCTCGGCTATTCGGATTCAAATAAAGACGGCGGCTTTGTTACATCGGGTTGGGAACTCTATAAAGCTGAATTGAGGCTCATTGATGTGTTCAAGCGCCATAATATCGCTTTGCGCTTATTCCATGGTCGCGGCGGTTCGGTCGGCCGTGGCGGCGGGCCGAGCTATGATGCGATTTTGGCGCAGCCTCAAGGCGCTGTTGATGGCGCGATCAGAATCACCGAGCAAGGCGAAATCATCGCGTCAAAATATTCAAATCCGGAAGTTGGTCGCCGTAATCTCGAAATTCTTGCTGCAGCGACGCTTGAAGCGTCCCTTGTCCATTCTGATCAAGTTCCGCCAAAGCCCGATTATCTCGCCGCAATGGATGAGATATCGGAGAGCGCTTTCCGCGCCTATCGCGGTTTGGTTTATGAAACCGATGGATTCCTAGATTATTTTTGGAATGCTACCGTGATTAATGAGATTGCAACTTTAAATATCGGATCACGTCCGGCGTCACGAACAAAATCGCGGCGCATTGAAGATCTCCGAGCAATTCCTTGGGTTTTTAGCTGGGCGCAATCACGCTTGATGTTGCCGGGTTGGTATGGGTTCGGTAGCGCCATCAGCGCCTATCTCGAGAAGTATGGGGACGAGGGTCTCAAGAGGTTGCAAGAGATGGCTGTCACCTGGCCGTTCTTTAAAACGCTCCTCTCAAATATGGACATGGTTTTATCTAAGAGTTCTATTGCCATTGCTTCGCGCTACGCGGAGCTCGTTCCCAACAAGTCGCTTCGTGATAGTATTTTCGGCCGCATTGAAACCAAATGGCAGGAAACGATAAAAAACCTGCTCGCAATTACCGAAAAGAAAACTTTGCTTGCCGATAACCAACTCTTGGCGCGGTCAATCAAAAATCGTTTTCCTTATCTTGATCCTCTCAACCATCTCCAAGTTGAACTACTCAAACAGCATCGAAAAGAACCAGGTAAGAATCACGTCCTCGAAGGAATCCAGTTGACGATTAATGGCATCGCTGCGGGACTTCGTAATAGCGGGTAAAAAAACGCGAATATACATCGCCAATAAACGTCTTCGCAATATAAAAGCAGTACACAGATGGATGTCATCAATGACGAAGGATAAAACACTGGATCTGATCGCGATAGGTCGCTCATCAGTTGATCTTTACGGTCAACAAGTTGGTGGTCGACTAGAAGACATGGCGAGCTTCTCGAAAGCCGTTGGGGGGTCTCCAACAAATATTGCGATTGGTACCGCCCGCCTTGGTTTAAAGAGCGGCCTCATTACGCGCGTCGGCGATGAACATATGGGCCGGTTCATCCGAGAACAATTACAACGTGAAGGCGTGGATGTTTCCGGTGTTCACACAGACAAGGACCGTCTGACCGCGCTTGTTCTTCTCGGCATTCGCGATGACAAATCGTTTCCGCTCATCTTTTATCGTTCCGATTGTGCTGATGCCGCGCTTGATGAGAGTGATATTGATGAAGCCTATATTGCATCGGCGCGATCAATTGTTGTGACAGGGACGCATTTCGCTAGCGCCCATAATGCCGCCGCCCAAAAGCGCGCAATGATGTTCGCTAAGAAACACGGCGCCAAGATTGCCTTCGATATCGATTATCGCCCCAATCTGTGGGGACTTGCCGGTCATGGCGCAGGTGAGGAACGTTATATTAAATCGGGCGACGTCACCGCTCATCTTTCACCAATCCTCGGCGAATGCGATTTGATTGTCGGTACCGAGGAAGAGGTGATGATTGCCGGAGGTGAAGATACGCCGCTCGCAGCCCTCAAAGCCATACGTGAGAAAACAAAAGCCTTGCTTGTTATGAAGCGCGGTCCAATGGGCTGCGTTGTGTTTCCCGGTGAAATTCCTGACGATATTGAAAAGGGTCTGAAGGGTCCGGGATTTCCGGTGGAGGTCTATAATGTGCTCGGTGCAGGCGATGCTTTCATGTCAGGGTTCTTGCGTGGTTGGCTCCGTGATGAGCCCATTGAGACCTGCTGCTCTTATGCCAATGCGGGCGGAGCGTTTGCGGTTTCGCGCCTTCTGTGTTCGGCGGAATATGCGACCTTCAGTGAGATGCAGCATTTCATCAAGAATGGTTCCGAAACACGCGCTGTGCGCCTCGATCCAACCCTCACTCATCTCCATTGGTCGACGACACGTGACGCGGCATCGTCTTATACAAAAGCCGACCGTATCTTTGCACTGGCAATCGATCATCGCGCACAATTAGAAAAAATAGCCGACGAAGCGGGAGCGTCGCGTGAACGAATTAAAAATTTCAAAACCCTTGCTCTTGATGCGGCACTTGCCGTCGCAAAAGGGCAAAAAGGTTTTGGAATGTTGTTGGATGGCACCTATGGCCGTGAGGCGCTCTTTAAAGCGGCAGGACAAGATCTCTGGATTGGACGACCGGTAGAAGCCCCAGGATCACGCCCTCTTGATTTTGAAGGCGGTGGGTCATTGGCTGCGAAATTGATCGAATGGCCCGTCAATCACATCATTAAATGTCTATGTTTTTATCATCCCGATGATCCTGCGGAATTAAGAACCAAACAGGACCGTGAGCTTCTGCGCCTGCATGATGCAGCGAGAAAGCTTGGACGCGAACTTCTGATAGAAATTATTTCCGGCAAAAATGGAAACTTGGAGGATGGGACGGTCTCTTCCGTTATCGATCATCTCTATTCTTTGAAGATAAAACCGGACTGGTGGAAGCTTGAATCACAACCAAGCGATCATGCATGGGATAACATTGAAAAAACGATTCACCGTTATGATCCATCTTGTCGGGGGATCATGATGCTTGGCTTGGATGCACCCGAAGACACGCTTACAAAGGCCTTCACTCTTGCAAAGAAACATCACACGGTGAGGGGCTTTGCTATTGGACGGACAATTTTTGCTGAACCAGCGCGGTTATGGTTTTCGAACAAAATCACTGATGCGCAAGCGACTGATGCTATGGCCCAATCATTCTTCCGTCTTGTTTCTGCTTGGGAAAAAGCGTGAAACAAGTTCGATAAAACATCAAAAAGGAAAAGAGTAATGTCTGATCTCCTCCTCCATTCGGCAAAGCCTGACAAAGATGGATGTGTTCTCTCTGTCACACCACAATCAGCCAAATGGCATTATGTGGGGTTTGACGTTTACCACTTGGTGGAAGGGGCAACACTCACTCAAAATTCCGGTAGTAATGAAGTATGTCTCGTCATTCTTTCGGGCAGAGCCAATATAGCGGTAAACGGACAGGATTTTGGAACGCTTGGCGAACGGGCAAGTGTTTTTGAAGGACTGCCATGGTCGGTCTACGCACCGTGTGAGTCCGAGTATCAAGTGAAGGCGGTGACGGCTCTTCAAATTGCTATTTGCAAAGCACCCGCAAAAACTCAGCTTCAGCCGCGCGTAATTGCACCAACCGAAATTGGGCAAGAGACGAGAGGTCAGGGTACAAATACACGCTATGTGCGTAATATTCTTCCCGATACATCACCTTATGCCGAAGCACTTCTTGTCGTTGAGGTGATCACACCGGGTGGAAACTGGTCCTCTTATCCGCCGCACAAACATGATACTGATAATTATCCCGCAGAAACCTATCTTGAAGAAACCTATTATCATCGGCTCAATCCGCCGCGCGGCTTCGGCTTCCAGCGGGTCTATACTGAAGATGGGTCACTCGATGAAACCATGGCGATTGGTGATGGTGATGTCGTTCTGGTCCCTAAAGGCTTCCATCCGGTCTCAGCGCCGCATGGTTTTGATCTCTATTATCTCAATGTTATGGCGGGTCCGAAAAAGGCTTGGAAATTCACCATGTCGAAGGATCACGCTCATATTGGCTGGACCTCAACATCCGCCCGTTAGCGCTTGCTTTTGAGCATTCAGGCGGCGTATGGAAAACCCATAAATATCTAAAATGTACACTCGGGAGATCGCGTAATGGTTCAGGAACTTACCCATTTCATCGGCGGAAAACATGTAAAGGGCACTTCGGGGCGCTTTGCTGACGCGTTTTGGCCGATGACCGGCGAAGTCGCCTCAAAAGTTCCGTTGGCCTCTAAGGCAGAAGTCCGCGCGGCCGTTGAAAACGCGAAAGCCGCGCAACCCGCATGGGCAGCGACCAATCCGCAGCGCCGCGCCCGCGTGTTGATGAAATTCCTTGAACTCGTTCATGCGGATTATGACGCGCTGGCTGAGCTTCTTGCCAAAGAACATGGCAAGACGATTGCTGACGCGAAGGGCGATATCCAGCGTGGTCTAGAGGTTGTCGAATTTTGCATCGGCGCTCCGCAAATGCTCAAAGGTGAATTCACCGATGGCGCGGGCCCAGGCATTGATATGTATTCACTGCGTCAGCCGCTGGGTGTTGTTGCTGGCATCACGCCGTTCAACTTCCCGGCAATGATCCCGCTTTGGAAATGCGCACCGGCGATTGCGTGCGGTAATGCATTTATCTTGAAGCCGTCGGAGCGTGATGTGGGCGTTCCGCTGCGCATCGCCGAACTCTTCCTTGAAGCTGGCTTGCCAGCAGGCATCTTAAATGTTGTACAGGGTGACAAAGAAGCGGTTGATGCGTTGCTTGATGATCCCGATATCAAAGCCATCGGCTTTGTTGGGTCCACGCCGATCGCCGAATATGTTTACACGCGCGGTACGGCTGCCGGTAAGCGCGTGCAGTGCTTCGGTGGTGCGAAGAACCACATGATCATCATGCCTGATGCCGACATGGATCAGGCAGTCGATGCGCTGATGGGCGCGGGCTATGGCTCGGCCGGCGAACGCTGCATGGCGATTTCGGTTGCTGTACCCGTTGGACAAGCAACGGCGGACAAGCTCATTGAGAAGCTCATCCCGCGTGTCGAGAGTCTCAAAGTTGGTACATCGCTCGACCCAGCAGCGGATTTTGGCCCGCTCGTTACGCAAGCCCATCTCGATAAGGTGAAGACTTACGTCGATCTCGGCGTGAAGGAAGGCGCGACGCTTAAAGTTGATGGCCGTAACTTCAAACTGCAAGGTTACGAGAAGGGCTATTATATGGGCGGCTGTCTCTTCGATAATGTAACGAAGGATATGCGCATCTATAAGGAAGAAATTTTTGGTCCCGTGCTCTCGGTTGTTCGCGCAAAAGATTATAATGAAGGGCTCGCACTCGCCAATGACCACGAATATGGCAATGGCGTTGCGATTTATACGCGCGATGGTGATGCCGCACGTGACTTCGCGTCTAAGGTTCAGGTCGGTATGGTAGGCATCAATGTGCCGATCCCTGTGCCGCTCGCTTACTACACATTCGGTGGTTGGAAGCGCTCAGGCTTTGGTGACTTAAACCAGCATGGTCCTGATGCCTTCCGCTTCTACACCAAGACGAAAACCGTCACATCGCGTTGGCCGTCCGGTATCAAGGACGGCGCGGAATTCGTAATCCCGACAATGCGCTAAAAAGTCGCGATTGAAGTTCAAAAGGGCGCCCGCGTGGCGCCCTTTTTTGTTAGACGCTTGACGATGACAGACCCAAGAGCTTTGCTCCTTTCATGACGAGCGGCTTTGCCACAGAACCACATGATCTCCCCAAACAATTTGCAAATTGGTTTGCAAAGCGCGGATGGGCGCCGCATCCGCATCAGCTTGCGCTGCTCAAGAATACACAAGCGGGTGAGAATACGCTTCTGATCGCGCCAACGGGCGCGGGTAAGACGCTCGCAGGTTTCTTGCCGAGCCTTGTCGATTTATCAAATCAAACTAAGCGCAGCTCGAGCAGATCGATCCACACACTTTATATATCTCCCTTGAAAGCGCTGGCCGTTGATATTGAACGGAATCTTGAATTTCCAATCAAAGATATGGGATTGGAAATTCGCGTGGAGACACGCACCGGTGATACGCCAACAACAAAGCGAACGAGGCAAGTCCAGAAGCCGCCTGACATTCTTTTAACGACGCCAGAACAAGTATCGCTTCTCCTCGCTCATCGGGAAGCCGCGCGATTTTTCGGCGATTTAAAAATCATTATCATTGATGAGCTTCATGCAATTGCGCCGACAAAGAGGGGTGAATTGCTTTCCCTCGTTTTAGCGCGGTTGCGACATCATGCTCCCGATCTTGTTATCACCGGTCTCTCTGCAACCGTGAGAAATAAAGATGAATTGAGAAGTTACCTTGTTCCGCAAACGGGGAACGAACAACTCTCAAAACTGATCGAAGTCGAAGAGCGGGTCAAACCTGAAATCCGGATTCTCGTTTCAAAAACAAGATTACCGCTGGCGGGCCACACCGCGTTGTCATCCATGACCGAAATCTATGACGCTATCTGCGCGCATCATATGTGCCTCGTCTTCGTGAATACGCGCATGCAGGCGGAATTTGTATTTCAGGCCCTCTGGAAGTTAAATGAAAAAGCGCTTCCCATCGCTTTGCATCACGGTTCACTCGATAAAGGGCAGCGACGAAAAATCGAAGCGGCCATGGCCGAGGGCAAACTCCGCGCTATTGTATGCACGGCAACGCTCGATCTCGGAATAGACTGGGGTGATGTCGATCTCGTGATTAATGTAGGCGCTCCGAAAGGGTCAAGCCGACTCATGCAGCGGATTGGACGATCCAATCATCGCTTTGATCAGCCCTCAGAGGCGCTTCTTGTTCCCGCGAACCGCTTTGAATCGCTTGAATGCCAAGCGGCACTTGGCGCCATCGACGAGCGGGAGCAAGATACCGCTTCACTCCGTACGGAATCGCTTGATGTGTTGGCGCAGCATATTCTTGGCATGGCATGCGCTGGGGGATTTGATGCCGATCAACTCTTTCAAGAGGTCACAAGCGCCTATCCCTATCGCGCATTGCTGCGCAAAACATTTGACCGCGTCCTCGATTTCGTCACGACCGGTGGTTATGCGTTGCGGGCTTATGAAAACTTCGCCCGATTAAAGCGCGGTCACGATAATCTCTGGCGTGTGAGCCATGCCCAGGCCGCCCTTCGTTACCGAATGAATGTCGGAACGATTATCGAAAGTACGATGGTCACAGTGCGGTTTGGTCACCGAAGCCAGACGGGCCAGGTTCGAATAAGTGGCCGAAAAATCGGACAGATTGAAGATTACTTCGCCGAGAATCTAACTCCCGGCGATACATTTTTACTCGGCGGCGAGATTGTAAAATTCGAATCCTTAGTCGCAAATGAGGTGATTGTTTCGCGCGCGTCACAAAAAGCGGTACCTAAAATTCCTGTCTATTCGGGCGGACGCTTTCCCCTTTCGACCTATCTTGCAAGGCGTGTACGCGAGATCATTGCCAAGCCGAAATTATGGACCAAATTACCGACGGAAGTTTCAGAGTGGCTAATGTGGCAAAAAGAGAAATCTATTCTTCCAAGACAAGATCAATTTTTAGTGGAATGCTTTCCTGAAAAAGGAAAATTCTATCTCGTGCTCTACCCTTTTGAAGGACGTCTTGCGCATCAGACTCTTGGAGTATTGCTAACCAAAAGATTGGAACGATTGGATCTTAAGCCGTTGGGCTTTGTCTGCAACGATTATGGGCTCGCGATCTGGGCCGTTGATGATATTGGTGCAGCGATTGAGGCCAAACCGGCGTTACTCAACGATTTAATGGCTGAAGATATGTTGGGCGACGATCTCGAAGCCTGGCTTGAAGAAAGTTCGATTATGCGTCGCGCCTTTCGAAATTGTGCGATTATTTCAGGCCTTGTTGAAAAGCAATTGCCAGGCGAGCGAAGAAAGACGCGCAGTCTGACAATCTCAAGCGACTTAATTTACGATGTCTTACGACGTCATCAACCTGATCATATTCTACTTGAAGCGGCCCGGGCCGATGCCGCTTATGAGATGCTTGATCTTTCGCGTTTGAACGTCACATTAAAACGACTCTCAGGAAAAATTATCTTTAGAAATCTTGAAAAACTTTCGCCGCTTTCAATTGCCATGATTCTGGAAATTGGCCGTGAAACTGTTTATGGTGAAGGCGTTGAGGCTTTGCTTGCAGAAGCGGAAGCGGACTATCTTGCTGAGGCGCTTTCGTGAACACTATAAATCAAAGTGGTAACGATTATTTTCAGATCGGCGCGCTGCGTCTGAAGCCCGATCTTAGTGGCGCACTCTATGCGCCTGACCATAAAGTCCTGATTGTTGCCGATCTCCATTTTGAGAAAGCCTCTACGCTTTACGAGAAATCCGGATCGGCATTTCCCCCCTATGATACGCAAGACACACTTTCACGATTGAGGAAGGTAATTGATTGTCATCGTCCTGAGCGCATTATTTTTCTGGGCGATACTTGGCATGACAAATTCGGCTTTGTTCGAATGCAGGACGGCGACCAAAAATCAATCAAAGACCTGATTAAACACCATGACGCAGTTTTCATTGCCGGAAATCATGATGAGATTGTTTCGGGAACCAATAGCCCCAAGTTGATTTCAGAAATAAAATTGAGCGATGTTATTTTGAGACATGAGCCATGTGACGATCAAAATTCCTTTCAGATTTGCGGACATTTACATCCTGTAGCGCGATTAATGCAGAAAGGTCGCGTGATCCGACGACGCTGCTTTTTGATTTCTGATAAGCAATGTATTCTGCCGGCAATGGGCGCGTTGACAGGGGGATTAAATTGTCTTGATCCCGCTTTTGATCGTGTTCTTAGTCCTATTGCACGACGTGTAATCTTATTGGGGCGTAACAGACTTTATCACATCGGAATGAATAGTCTTTCGCCCGATTGATAACGCCTGAATAGAGGAAGCTTGTGCAGAAAACTATCTTTTCTTGAAAATAAATGAAGCCCCAAAGCCCGAGACGATAGCAAGCACAGCCGTTGCGAGGCCGTAAAGCAACGTGTTATTTTGCGCTGCAAGAGCAATCCATCCCTCCCAGGACGGGAGAGCTGATAGTGATAGTTTTTCAGGTGTCACGTCGCTTTTTTGGCTGATGAAACTCATAATGAGCGAAAACAAAAAGCGAAGGGCAACGCCAAAAATCAAGAGGGCTAAGGCCAGGCGGAATCGCACGCCTTTGACGTAAAGGCCGGCAATAGTTCCAAGATGAGCACCAAAAACGCCACCAAAAATCAACGGAACGGCAAGGACGAGATCAATTGCATGATTATAGGTTGCGTGGAGAATCGTCGCGATAAACATCGTAAAAAAGATTTGGACCTGAGAGGCCGCAACGGCCGCGCGCGTTGGCAGATGAAAAAGATAAATGAGAGCGGGAACAAACATAAACCCGCCGCCAACGCCTAAAATTGAACCGATCATCCCAATGATGATCGAGAGTATGAGAAGAGGGGGGAGACTTATTGCGATTCCGAATTTCGGAAAAAATCTTTGTACGCCAAGTTCTGAAAGCCAAATCTGGATTCGATTGGATGAGGGCTTTTCATCAGTGTTTTCGGAGTGGTTCCGGAAATTTTTGATGCTTTCTTTCAGCATCAAACTGCCTACCGTTCCCAAGAGGATGACATAGGACCATCCCACAAAGAGATCAAAATGGCCGGTCTTATAAAGGAGATTGAAGACACCAATGCCGATAAGCGTTCCGATCATCGCTCCGAGCAAAAGATAAAGTGTAAGAGTTTTATCGATGAGATCAGCGCGCCATGCGGTAGCCGTTCCAAAACTCGCTGCAGCAACAAGTTGAGCAGAGCCTGTCGCAATAGCAATGGTTGGTGGTACGCCCAGAAAAATGAGCAGCGGCGTCATGAGAAAACCACCGCCAACTCCAAAGAGTCCCGATATTATGCCAATTAACAATCCAATGCCGGCAACAACGGCTATATTCACCCATACGCCAGCAATAGGAAGAATGACATCGAACATGGATCAGGTCTGCCGGTAACGCTGATATAAAGATTCACAGCCCATTCCCGCAATCATCGCGATCATGAAGATGATTGATTTGAATTCGCCGGTAGCCAGCGAAACGATTGCCGGTCCCGGACAAAATCCTGAAAGACCCCACCCGATACCAAAGAGTGCGCTGCCAAGAATAAGCTTCACATCAATTGTTTTAAGATCTGACAAGATGATCACGCGACCCATTAGGCTCGCCTTCCAATTTCGTGACAGCCGAAAAGCAATGAAGGAAATAACAACCGCACCGCCCATCACGAAAGCGAGTGAGGGATCCCAAACGCCCGTCACGTCCAGAAAGCTGATCACCTTTGCCGGATCAGTCATTCCGCTGAGGAGAAGACCAAAGCCAAAAACAAGGCCGACAAAAAACTCACTGACTCGCCTTATCATCATGGCCCCGCCTGAACTCTATGCATGAACCAGACAGTCAACATGCCAAAAGCCATAAACGTCAGAGTGGCGACGATTGACCGGGGCGACAGGCGCGCGATCCCGCAAACACCATGACCACTGGTGCAGCCATTTCCGAGGCTCGTGCCGAATCCAACGAGGAGACCGGCGAGAATCAATCCGAGAAATGATTGTTCGATACGCACCGCAGGCGCGAGCCCCGTAAGCTTTGCGAAGAGAGGCGCGGCAATCAGGCCGCCCAGAAAGCTCACGCGCCAACCGCGGTCGCCTTTAGCGGCCCTTAATAGGCCACCCAAAATACTGCTTACGCCCATAATCCGGCCATGAAAGAGAATAAAGGCGGCAGCTGCCAAGCCGATCAAGAGCCCGCCCGAAAAGGCCGTTACAGGGGAGAATTGTATCCAGTCGATTGTCACATCGCACTCCTTGCCGTGTTCGGGAGTATCGATGCCAGAAAAAGCGACCGCTGCGCAACCGCAAGTAGGTATTTTAACGTCGCGCTTTTAGTTCCTCCCTTTTTCAGCACGGGTGGAAGCGCGGGCAGCGGCGGCGCGGGCGGCGGCGAGTGCACGTCTCGGGTCGATATTTTTAGGGGTTTCGTCATCCGCTTCGGTAAGGCTTAAATTGACGGACTGCATACCCTGAGGCCATTCGGCGATGGCCGAACTGGTTTCAATACTCCGAGCTTCCATCAAGCTGTATTCAACGCGGGATAATCGATCGACACATTTCTCAATCGTTGCGTGGATTGCACCGAGAGACGCAAAGAGCTTTCGATTATCGGAAAGATGAAGTTCACGAAGAGCCAATAATTGTTCAAATAATTTTTCGAATTGCGCTTTTTCAATCGGCGTTCCGCCCTCGATTGCGTTTCGTAATTCAATAATATGCCGATCAATATGCGCGAGTTGGGATGAATCCTTTTCACTTTTTGCTTCAATGAGTTTCGTCAATGCCGACCATTGAGCCGTAGTTTCATCCCGCTTTTTAAGTCCAGCACTGCGTTCGATAGTAATGCAGCTTTTTTCGATTTCACAAATAATTGCAATCAGACTTGGTGACTCCCCGATCGCGCGCTTATCTTGGTTCAATCGCGATATACAGGCCTCCAAAGTAAGGAGAGCTAAACCGAGGCGAGAGAGCGTATGGTCATATCCCGTCGTTCCGTAGAGCTGACCGATGCGTCGTCTCAGGCGCTCTAAAACGCGATCTGCTGATTCGGACAGGTCGATTTCAGCTTTGTCTTGGGGCCGAGACTGCTCAGCGACGATTGCTTCAAGGTCAACAGAGCTATGCATTAGGGACGGATCGAAATGGGCGCCTGAGGCTTGTTCAGCGTTTGGGGGCAGGGAAGACGACATCGCGAACCGGATTTCCAATCTTAAGAGCTCTCCATGCGAGAGCGGCCATAACGCACGCGAAAATTCTCGTAAGATATTGGAAATTCGAGGTTAAATTTAAGTTAATTTTACTCAAATCTGATGGATTTGCCCTTAGGAAAGACTCCGAATTGCCCTTGGGGTATCTTAGCCGATAAATTTCGCTGTCTGGGGTTATTCGAAAATCTCATAAAGAGGGCATAAAGACTCGTTGAATTCATGGATAATTTTCGATTGACGTAAAGGTAAAATCAGCATCACTTTCACGTGCATAAGCAAGAAGAACAATTTCTAGTTGTATCAGTGAGGGTAGTTCAGTGGCAAAAGTGTCCGCGTTAGCAAAGCGTTCAACGGCCGCCCGTTCAGCGGCAGGGGCCAAGAAGGCCAAAACAGGAAAGCACGAAGAGCACTTCTACACGATCGGGGACTTGTCCCGCGAATTTGGTGTGACGCTTCGTACTTTGCGATTTTATGAAGATCGCGGTTTGATCAAGCCGAAACGCTCCGGCTTGACCCGCCTTTATAATGAAACGGCAAGAATGCGCGTTCAGGAAGTGATCAATGCCACGCGGCTTGGGTTCACGCTCACCGAGATTCTCGATCTTATGGGTAAAGACGGGGGCGGTAAGCCAAAGGCTTTGAAGCTTTCGAAAACGCAAATCGCCCAACAATTGACCCAGCTTGAGCAGCAAAAGGTCGAAGTTGAAAAGGCGATTAGCCGTCTTAAATCCATGCAGCGGGCGGCGTAAGCTGTATCGTTCCTCATGCATTGATGCGCCTATCCATTAAGGGTAGGCTCCTTCCCTTCGCCGCTTGCCAGTCATCATGAAGCGGGCCGGGGGAGGGTGATTATGCGCGACGCGTTCATTTATGACCATGTTCGAACGCCTCGTGGGCGGGGAAAGCCGGATGGCGCCCTGCATGAAGTCACAGCGCTTGCCCTCGCCGCCCATGTTCTCAAAGCGATCAAAACCCGTAACCCTATCGATCCGGCACTTGTTGATGATGTCGTTCTTGGCTGCGTCGATCCGGTGGGAGAAGCGGGCGGAGATATCGCGCGTGCTGCGGCCCTTGTAGCGGGTTACGGCCTCACCGTTCCCGGTGTTCAAATCAATCGTTTCTGCGCTTCCGGTCTCGATGCCGTCAATTTTGCGGCTAGCCAAATTATGGCGGGCCAGCAAGAGTTGGCGATTGCTGGCGGTGTTGAATCAATGAGCCGCGTCGGCATCGGCGCGTCAGGCGGTGCATGGGCTGCCGACCCTTCTATCGCCATACAAGCCTATTTCATGCCGCAGGGCATCTCTGCCGATTTGATCGCCACAAAATATGGGTTTGATCGCGAAGCGGTTGATCTCTATGCCACCGAAAGCCAGAAACGGGCGGCGAAGGCTTGGGGTGAGTCCAGATTCACGAACTCCATCTCACCTGTCACGGATGTAAACGGTCTCGTCCTGCTTGATCACGATGAGCATATGCGGCCCGCGACCAGCGTTGAAACACTTTCAGCGTTGAAACCGTCCTTCGCAACGCTTGCCGAGCAGGCCGGCTTTGGCGCCGTGGCTTTACAAGCCCATCCAGAAATTGAATTCATCAACCACGTCCATCACGCCGGAAATTCATCCGGCATTGTTGATGGCGCTGCAGCGGTGCTCATTGGGTCTCAAGAAGCCGGTAAGCGTTGGGGCTTAAAGCCCCGCGCGCGCATTCGCGCCTTTGCCAATATCGGATCCGATCCCGCTTTGATGTTGACCGGCCCTGTCGATGTCACAAAAAAACTCTTGAAGACTGCAGGATTATCGATTGCCGACATTGATCTCTTCGAAGTGAATGAAGCCTTCGCATCAGTCGTGCTCCGCTATATGCAAGCCTTTGATCTTGATCCCACTAAAGTGAATCCAAATGGCGGCGCAATCGCGATGGGTCATCCTCTCGGTGCAACAGGTGCCATGATTTTAGGTACCGCGCTTGATGAACTTGAACGAACTCAAAAATCAAAAGCGTTGATTACGCTTTGCATTGGTGCCGGCATGGGCACGGCCACTGTGATTGAACGCATTTAAAGGCAGCAGGAAATGTCTCTCGCTCTGACCCAGTTCAAGCTCGACATCGATCAAGACGGCATAGCTCATCTTATTTGGGATATTCCTGGCAAATCGATGAATGTGTTCATTGAGAAGACGCTCGATGAACTGGATCAAGTGATTGACTATGTTGTCAAGACGGATGCGATCAAGGGTTGCCTAATCCGCTCCGGTAAGGCTGATAGTTTTTCTGGTGGCGCCGACATCGAAATGATCAATCATTTGATTGATCAAGCGCAAAATGCGCAAAAATCGCCGCAACAAGTGCAAGCGGTTCTTAAACTCGTTGAAGACGCAAGTCGGATGAGCCGCCTTTATCGCAAGCTTGAAACATGCGGAAAAATTTTTGCTATGGCGATCAATGGCATTTGTGTAGGCGGGGCCTTTGAACTGGCGCTCGCTTGCCATTACCGCGTTGTATCGGATGGCCCGAACACCAAAGTAGGATTACCCGAAATTAAGATCGGAATCTTTCCCGGCGCAGGGGGAACGCAACGTGTACCTCGTCTTGCACCAACCGCTGACGCTCTTTTAATGATGTTAAAAGGCGAGTTGCTCCCGAGCGAGACCGCACTCAAACATAATCTTGTTCATGCCGTCGTGCCTAAAGATCAAATCGTCACCAAGGCAAAGGAGCTTATTCTCTCTGCCGGTTCAGCGGTTCAGCCTTGGGACCGCGAAAGTTTTAAATTGCCATCCGGTCCCGTCTATTCGAAAACGGGCATGATGATTTGGCCTATGGCGAGCGCACTCTGCCGTAAAGACACATATGATAATTATCCCGCTGCGCGCGCGCTTCTGCAGGCCGTTTATGAAGGTCTACAGGTGTCCATAGATTTAGGTTTGAAAATCGAGAGTCGTCTTTTTGCTTCAATACTCAAGACGACTGCGGCGAAATCAATGGTGCGCTCTCTCTTTGTTTCAACGCAAGCGTTGAATAAAGGCGCGAGACGCCCCTCGACAGTCGTTAAATCGAATTTGAAAAAGATTGGCGTCGTCGGCACAGGTTTCATGGGCGCAGGTATTGCGGCCGTCTCAGCAATGGCAGGGCTCACTGTCGTGATGATCGACCGAACGGTGGAGTTGGCAGAAAAAGGCCGAGATACCGCTGCCGCTACAATTGGATCACGTTATAAAAAATCACCTTCAGCAAGCGAAGATCAATTGGCGGCCACAAATCGACTGATCCCAACTGATGACTATGCCGCATTAGCCGATTGCGATCTTATTATCGAAGCCGTTTTTGAGGATCCTGATCTCAAGGCCAAGACGCTTGCGGCCATCGAAGAACATAAAAATCCTGAAGCGATCTTGGCTTCGAATACATCAACATTACCGATCTCCGGCTTAGCGCAGACATTAAAAGCCAAGAGTGAGTTTCTCGGCATCCACTTTTTCTCTCCCGTTGAGAAAATGCGCCTCGTCGAATTGATTAAGGGGAAAGATACGAGCGATCGCGCCTTGGCAATCGGATTTGATTATTCCCGCATGATTAATAAAACACCGATTATCGTGAATGACGCGCGTGGTTTCTTCGCTAATCGATGTGTTTTGAATTATATTCTTGAAGGTCACCTGATGTTGGCGGAGGGAATCCCGCCGGCAATGATTGAAAATGCTGCCCGCATGGCGGGTATGCCGGTTGGCCCCCTGTCGCTGTCCGATGAAATCGCGCTTGATTTGATCCACCGGATTATTCGCGCGACACAAGCTGCTTTGGGTGCGACGGCAATCAATCCGGTTCAAGCTGAGATCATTTCAACTATGGTGGAGACACATCAACGCTTTGGTCGAAAAAATGGCAAAGGATTTTATGACTATACGCCAGGTGCCCCAAAGCGACTTTGGACCAGCTTATCGCAATTTCAAAAAATACATCTTGAGCCTGATCAATTAGACATTGATCAGATTAAATTCAGACTTTTAGCAACGCAGGCGTTGGAAGCAGCGCGAACGATGGATGAGAAAATTGTCGAGGATCCGCGCGAGGCGGACATCGGCGCAATCCTCGGCTTTGGCTTTGCGCCATTCACAGGCGGTCCACTTTCCATGATTGATGGCATGGGCGTTGATCTATTCAATCACAAATGTGACGCTCTTAAAGCACTCTATGGCGAGCGCTTTAATGTTCCCAAATTATTGCGCGACATGGAAACCCGCAAATCTCACTTCTATAACTAAAAATATAGCTGCCGCAATTTTAAGGGGGAGCTTCAATAGCCAGAGCGCATTGACTAACCAGCGCCCGTAGCGCCGCCGGTTTCACCGGCTTATGAAGCAGAAAAATTCCAAGTGCCTGTGTTTGTTCGCGAACAGTCTTTGACCGGTCGGCGGTCAGCAAGATAGCCGGGAGCAATTGGCCCGCTTCTTTCCGTAATGCTGCAATAACATCAAGACCAGTTTCAGTATCGAGATGGTAATCTGCGATGATGAGAGGGTAATTCCCGCCATCGGATTTGAGGGCGGCGTGCGCCTCGGAACCATTTTTAGCGGTTATCACTTTGCAGCCCCAACCATCGAGTAGAATTTTCATTCCCTCCAGAATCATCTCATCATTATCAAGAACCAGAACCGGAAATTGCTGTGGCAGTGAAATTCTGGTTCGTATCGTTGAAATAGCCTCTACCTTCCTCACCCCCTTAATAGAAAGGGGAACTTCGAATGAGAAATGCGACCCATGCCCTAACTCTGATTGAAGTTTGAGGGGGTGTTTAAGAAGCTTTGAAATTCTTTCTACGATTGAAAGCCCCAAACCTAATCCGCGCGCGATCTTTGTTCCCTCGTCAAGGCGTTTGAATTCTTTGAAAATTGTCTTTTTTTGTGAGGCAGGAATACCAAGGCCGGTATCAAGCACGCTAACAATAACCTTATCGCCCCGACGACGACACCCTATGAGAACACGTCCTTTTGGTGTGTATTTGATTGCATTTGAAATCAAATTTTGCATCATACGACGCAAAAGACGACGATCCGATTTCACAGCGAGGCTCGATTTGACAAAATCAAGTCGTAGCCCCTTTTCAGTAGCGCTTGGTTCAAGCTCGATTTTCAACTGCGTGAAGAGATCATCAATAAGAATATCGGATAATTCAGGCTTCTGGGCGCCTGCATCAAGGCGCGAGATATCAAGAAGCGTAGTTAGAATTTCTTCAACAGCTTCGAGCGATGTCGCGACATTTTGAACGAGTTGGCCTTCCGGCTTATCATGACTCTTTTCTAACATAGCTGCTGAATAAAGTCGGGCAGCATTCAAAGGTTGGAGAATATCGTGACT
>CANGSG010000022.1 GCA_947456435.1 Hyphomicrobiales bacterium | reverse complement strand
CAAGAAAGCCCGTCAATCTTGGGCTCTGCTGTAAAGGCGAGCTCGCGCGATGACGGCCAATCTAGAAAGCGCCTTACACGATCAACAAATTCGGACAATTCTTCATCCGAAAATGTATTGGCGAGCGACAACATCGGCACCGTGTGTTTGACCTTGGAAAATTTTTCCGCAGGCTTCGCCCCCACACGTGTGAGAGGGGACGATTCTTTTTGTAATTCCGGAAAAGCGTTGAGAATCGCATCATAACGCCGACGCAACGCGTCATAGACGGCATCAGAAATGGTGGGCTGGTCTTCTTGATGATAACTCACATCATGACGCGCGATCTCGTCGCCAAGTGTCTGCCATTCCATCCGTGCTTCGAGCGGGGTGAGTTTTTCGACATCTAAAGCCCGCAACGGATCATGCGGCTTTTTCATTTCGCCGCCTCGATCAATTTTTTCGCTGCTGCCCGCGCTTCTTCTGTAATCTCAGCACCCGACAACATGCGTGCAATTTCTTCGCGGCGATGCGCTTCATCAATCGTGACCACACGCGTCGCAATCCGTTTGCCCTTCCCTGACTCGCCTTTGGCAATCAGGAAATGGGTTGACGCACGCGCCGCGACTTGCGGCGCATGGGTAACCGAAAGCACCTGCACTTTTTTCGCAAGCCGTGACAGACGTTGACCAATCGCATCCGCCACCGCGCCCCCAACGCCCGTATCGATTTCGTCAAATACAAGCGTGGGCGCAGAGCCGCGATCAGCAAGCGACACTTTTAAGGCCAGCATAAAGCGAGACAACTCACCTCCAGAAGCCACTTTCATCATCGGACCTGGACGTGATCCCGGATTGGTCTCAACCCAGAATTCCACATGATCAAAGCCGTCTGGCCCGCGCGCGGTTTCATCGCGTTCAAGCGCAACAATGAATTTAGCGCGCTCGAGTTTTAAAGGCGGCAATTCTTTCATGACCGCCTTCTCAAGTTCAGCTGCCGCTTTGGCGCGTTTCTTAGAAACAGCTTCTGCGGCGGTGATGTAGAGATTTTCTGCGTCTTTCAAAGCCGCTTCGAGTTTAATGAGCGAGGTCTCACTTTGATCAAGTGACTCAACATCTGAAGCGTATCGTTCGGCCAAGGCCGCGAGCTGATCAACCGGCACATGATATTTTCGTGACGCGGCACGCAAAGCAAAGAGACGCTCTTCAACGCGTTCTAATTCACGCGGATCAAAATCCGCAGCGCGCTCCGCCGCTTCAAGCGCGGACCGCGTTTCCTCCAACGCATCGAGTGCCGTGGCGAGCGCGCGGATTGCAGGGCCAAGCAGGGCATCCGTCTCAGTACCGCGCCGTTCAAGCCGCCGCTGCACGGAGATCAATGTCGGAATGGGTGATGAGTGACCGCCGACCGTATCAAGCGCTTCACGAATTTCACCGCTCGCTTTTTCCGCAGCCATCATCGCTTGGCGGCGATCCGCCAATCTTGTTTCTTCGCCGTCTTCAGGCGCAAGCGTGGAGAGTTCATCACACGCATGACGCAGAAAATCTGCTTCTTTGCGTGCCGCGTCTAAACGCTCTTGATGCGCACGCAAGGTTTCGCGCGCGTCATGCCAAGCCTGATGACATTTCCGTAACGCGGCAATCTCTTTTTCATTGCCTGCGAATGAATCAAGAATAGCACGATGACTTGCGGGATCGGCCAAGGCGCGGTCATCATGTTGGCCGTGAATTTCAACAAGGCTTGATCCGATCGCGCGCAAACTCTGCACACTTACGGGCTGGTCATTCACGAGTGCGCGCGTTTTACCGTCAGCCATTTGCATACGACGCAGAATGATCTCGCCTTCATGCGCAATCGCCTGATCGGCGAGGACAGCAAATACAGGATGTTTGTCTTCGGGCTGGAAGACCGCTGTCACCTGCCCTTGCGCTTCCCCCTGCCGCACGAGCGAGCCATCGCCGCGCGCGCCGAGTGCGAGCGCAAAAGCATCAAGCAGGATCGATTTACCTGCGCCGGTCTCACCGGTGAGCACGGCGAGGCCGTTCTCGAACGCGAGATCGAGCCGATCGATCAAAACAATATCGCGGATGGACAAATGGGTCAGCATGGGACGATGAAACGCCGAGGCGCCACCGGGATGCAAGCCCCCATCAGAAGATCTTCACGGCCTTAAACGCCTTGGAGATCCAGGAATCCTGATTTTCCTTGGGTTCGACGCCTTTATTCTGCAAAAGCGCATAGGTGTCCTTGTACCACTGGCTTTCCGGGAAATTGTGCCCGAGCACCGCGGCGGCCGTTTCTGCCTCATTGACGATGCCGAGCGCCAGATAGGCTTCGGTCAAACGGGCGAGCGCTTCTTCAACCTGGTTGGTCGTCTGATATTGAGAGACCACAATGCGGAAGCGATTGATCGCGGCGGTGAAATTACGCTTGTTCAGGTAATAGCGGCCCACTTCCATCTCGCGTCCGGCAAGTTGGTCGCGCAAGACGCTGATCTTGAATTTAGCATCTTTAGCGTAATCGGATTTAGGCCAACGCTGGACAACTTCCATGAAAGCCACAAGCGCCTTCTCGGCGCGTTCTTGGTCACGGCTAATATCAAGCACAACATCGTAATAGGAGCTGGCAATCAGATAGGCAGCGTAAGCTGCGTCAGCATCGGCCGGATAAAGCTGCAGATATCGTTTGCCTGCAGATGCTGCCTCTTCAAATTCTTTCAGCGAATAATGCGAGAAGGTTTGCATCAACAAAGCCTTCTTCGACCATTGCGAATAGGGATAAACCTTGTCGAGTTCTTTGAACTGCTTATTCGCTTTGTCAAAGTCGCGCGCTTCAACGGCCGCTAGACCGTCATTATAAAGTTTTTCAGCCGGAAGATCCGGCTTCACTTCCGGCTTATAGACTTCGCCCTTGTCGAACGGGTTGAGCGTGTCACAGGCGCCAAGCGGCAAAAGGGCCATGACAGCAATGAAAGACAGAGCAATGCGGGTTGAGGCCCTCATGTTGACGGTTTCGGCGTGGCGCATGATCAACAAGGCTCCCCAAGACGGTGACAATGACGAAGGCGATGGGCTGAGATTCGCTTCGGGCCGCAGAATGCGCTGGTTACATAAACCAAACGCTAACATCCCGCCAGCAGTGCAGGACAAAAAGACACAAAAGACGGCAGAAATAGGGTCAAATAGCCAAAAAGAGGCTCAATCGACCGAAGGAGCGCAAGCCACAGCCGCCACACGCGAGCGAACGGGGGCTAAAGCAGCCTCAACGCGCTTATCTTCAACGATCTCATAGGCGGTGCGGTCAGCGAACAACGCCTCGAGAACAGCCACATTCATACGGTGGCCGCTGCACCAAGAGCGGAAATGGCCGATGATCGGCAAGCCCGCCAAAGCAAGGTCACCCACCGCATCAAGCATTTTATGGCGAATGAATTCATCGCGATAACGCAAGCCTTCAGGATTAAGGATCGCATCGCCATCAATCGCCACTGTGTTTTCAAGCGAGGCCCCGAGAGCAAAGCCGGCCTTACGAAGATGATCGACATCTTTCAAAAAGCCGAAGGTCCGTGCGTGCTGCAATTCATCGCGGAAGCTCTCAGGCGTGAGATCAAGCGTCTTCTTCTGACGACCAATCAGCGCGGTTGCGAATTCAATTTCAACCGTTAAGCGGAAGCCCCGCGAGAAAGGAACGAGCTCAGAAAATTTGCCGTCTTTCTCAACGCGCACAGGCTTCAATACACGCAGGTAACGACGCGCGGCCTTTTGCGACACGAGACCTGCGCGATCAATCGCGGCAATGAAAGGCGCTGAGCTGCCATCCATGATCGGCACTTCGGCGCCATCAATCTCAACGAGAAGATTGTCGACGCCCGAAGCATAAAGAGCGGCCATCAAATGTTCGATGGTCGAAATAGCGCCCGTCTCATGGTCGCCAATGATGGTGCATAATTCTGATGCGCTCACCGCATCATGACGCGCGGCAATCAAACGCTCGCGACCGCCTTCAAGACCTGTGCGCAGAAAACGAATACCGTGATTGTCAGCTGCCGGATGAAGAATGATTGAAACCGGTTTTCCGGAATGAACCCCATGGCCCGATAAACGGGCGCGGCGTGCTAAGGTTACTTGTCGCGAAGAACTCATAATCTACCTTGTCTCACGTCGCTCTGGCTGAAACCTTGCCTGCCTCTATTCAAAAGGATCTATTATCGATCCGGTAGCTCGGCGCTGTTTCGTCCATCCCCCATGCCCGCATACGCAAAACTACGATCCGGACGCTGACTGCTTTCTACCCCCGCCATCCTGTCGGCTCAAATCACGGTTTCTTACCGTTTGTTACAGTGAAGGTCGCTGGGGAAAAGTTTAAAAAATCGTTATTTTTCAAAAATTTGGCCCGGATCTTTAAGACCCGGGCCGAGATAACATTTCATGACTGAAATACGGGCTTTCAGTTCGACTGGCGCCGCAAGAAAGCCGGAATTTCCATCTGGTCATCCTCAAACATCCGCTGTGTTGCGGCTGGACGAGCGGCCGGTGCGGGCTGTTGGACCGGACGATATTGCGGCTGAGCCTGCATTTCTGGCTGAGCCATGGCCTGCGGTTCGACCGCAACGGCGCGCGGCGGAGCGGGCATTTCTGCCGGATCAGCACGACGGCCGCCGAAGCCTGCCGAAACGAGCCGCTCCATCAATGACTTCTTTTGGCCTTCAACCGCTGCCGGGGCAGCGCGATCCTGACGGCCTGCTTCAAGACTCTTCTGCGCAATCGGCGGGAAATCATCCGCAGATGGCATACGGACCGGACGCATCGGACGCTCAGACACCGGTGGCACGAAGCCGCGGTCATCAACATGCTGTGTGTATGAGTCAGGCATACGCGGCGCGGGTTGCGGTTGCGGCTCAGGCATCACCGAACGCGGCGCGGCCGGACGAATAGCGAGATCAGGAGCGACCTGAATTCCACGCGCCTGGTAAGGCGGTTGATATGCCGCCGGATGCGCAGGTGCTTCAGCCATCGGCGCTGGAGAAACATAAGACGCTGCGGGTGCAGCCGGAGCAACGGGGGCATGATGCTCGACCGGACGAGCAAGCGCAGCGGTTACTTCATTGCGCACGCGATCAGCCATATCGCGCAAACGATGTTCGGAAACAGCCGATGTTTGAACCGGAGCTGTTGCATTCTGGCGCATGATTTCAGCGTGATCGATGCCCGTGGCCACAACCGACACGCGCACAATGCCCTCAAGTGAGTCATCACGCGTCGCGCCGAAGATCACATTCGCATCAGGATCAACTTCTTCACGAATGCGGGTTGCCGCTTCATCGACTTCATAAAGCGTGAGATCGGAACCGCCGGTGATCGAGATCAAAAGACCGCGCGCACCCGACATATTCACGTCGTCAAGCAATGGATTGGCGATTGCCGCTTCAGCAGCACGAAGCGCACGCTTCTCGCCTGTCGCTTCACCTGTGCCCATCATCGCCTTGCCCATTTCACGCATCACAGCGCGCACATCGGCGAAGTCGAGATTGATAAGGCCTTCTTTGACCATGAGATCAGTGATGCAGGCGACACCGGAATAAAGTACGCGGTCGGCCATGGCAAACGCATCGGCGAAAGTGGTTTGCTCATTGGCGACGCGGAACAAATTCTGGTTGGGAATGATGATCAGCGTATCAACGCATTTCTGCAATTCAGTAATGCCGGATTCAGCAAGGCGCATGCGGCGTGTGCCTTCGAACTGAAATGGCTTTGTGACAACACCCACCGTAAGGATGCCCATGTCACGAGCAGCGCGCGCGATAACCGGAGCAGCGCCCGTTCCCGTGCCACCGCCCATACCGGCTGTCACGAAGACCATATGTGCGCCAGCAAGCTGATCACGAATTTCGTCGATCACTTCTTCGGCAGCTGCGCGACCAACTTCCGGCTGCGAGCCAGCACCGAGACCTTCGGTGACTTGCATGCCCATCTGGATGACGCGATGCGCTTTTGAGCTTGTGAGCGCTTGCGCATCCGTATTGCCGACCACGAATTCGCAGCCCTGCAGACCGATTTCAATCATGTTGTTTACGGCGTTACCGCCGCCGCCACCCACACCGAACACGGTGATTCTGGGTTTCAATTCCCGGATGTCCGGTGCTGCAAGATTGATCGTCATGGTCTTCGCCTCTACTCTGGTTCGACGCCCGGCAGCGCCTTTGTTGAACTCATTTATGACACTGAGGCCGCCGCGCCGCAGTGCCGATCCCCTTTAGAAACTTTCGCGCAGCCAGCGGCCAACGCGCATGAAATACCCATCTGTCCCCGTACCCAAAGCCAGCCCCGATGTGCGCGGCTCGAAATGTTCAAGCGCTGCAACTTGCGGATAGACGAGAAGCCCAACGGGCGCTGCGAATGCAGGTCCCTTTAACGCTTCCGGTAAACCCTGCACGCCAAGCGGGCGACCGACTCGCACTTGCTTTGAAATCACGATGCGACACAATTCGGATAATCCCGTTAGCGATGCGCCGCCGCCTGTTAAAACAATGCGACGCCCCGCCTCCGCAGCAAATCCGGATGTCTTCAACCGATCGCGCACAAGTTCGAGAATCTCTTCAACACGCGGACGGATGATTCGAACAAGCTGAGATTTTGGAATGTGATAAACATGATCGCCTTGGGCTTCATCGACGGAGGCCACGGCAACCGTTTCACGATCATCTGACGGACTTGCCAAGGTCGAACCATAAAGCGTTTTCAACCGCTCGGCATGGTTGATGCCGGTTGAAAGTCCACGCGCAATATCCATCGTGATGTGATTACCGCCAACGGCCACCGCGTCCGCATGAACGAGAACGCCGCTCGAGAACACACCGACACTGGTCGTGCCGCCGCCGAGATCAACAACAGCGACGCCCATTTCAGCTTCATCATCGACTAGCGACGACAAACCGCTCGCATAGGGGCTTGCCACAACGGCTTCGACGCCGACATGGCAGCGCTCGACAGCCAGCATTAAATTACGGATCGCATATTCATCACTTGTGAGAATATGCATATCGACGCCAAGCTTTTCGCCGATCATGCCATGCGGGTCGCGAATATGGCGCGTCTCATCAATCGAAAAGCCCGTTGGCAGAGAGTGCAAAACGCTGCGCCCCGTTTCAGCGCCCGTATAGCTCATTGCCTCAAAGACGCGACGGATATCGCCATCCGCAACGCCCTGCCCGCGCAAGAAGATTTCAGCGGTATAGGCTTCGGATTTCAAGCGGCCGCCGGTCATATTGACGATAACCGACCGCACTTCGACGCGCGCCATCCGTTCGGCCGCATCAATAGCGAGGCGGATCGAATGTTCGGCGGCTTCAAGATCGATAATCGCGCCGCCTTTAATGCCGCGTGCACGCTGATGACCCAAACCAATGATACGAGCCTTATGCGTGCGGCCCTTGAGCGCTTCCGCGCCGGAGGCTGGCAACAGCTCAGCAATCAAACAAACAACCTTGCTCGTGCCCACATCAAGCACCGATACAATAGTCGAACGCTTCGGATTGATCGGCCGCATACGCGGCGTGAGGCTCGGTCCGTACTCACTCATGCCGGACCTCCCTTCGCCTTTGCTTTGGCTTTCAATTGCTCTTCACGTTGCGCGGCGCCGACCTCTGTCAAACGCAGAACGACACGATCCGGATACCGCAAATCAACGAGAACAATATCTTTATCGGCCAATTTATGGTCACGCAGGAAGGTTGAGAATTTTTGCAGCGCGGCGGAGGGATTATCTTCCGGCAACAAGACATCAAGACCGCTCGTGAGCTTTAGCGTCCAGCGCCGATCACCGACACGGACACCGGCTTTCACAAGCGGTTTAACATCGGGCGCCCCATCAAGAATGGAAACGAATTCCGTCGCGCGTGCGGCCGCGCCTTCACCCACAACCAAAGGCAAATCAGCAAAGGCTTCATCATTCATCTGGCCGATGATGCGACCATCCGATCCGATGATCGAGACCTCACCATCGCGCTGCCACAAGGCGTAAGGCTTATTTTCAGAAATGCCGATGGACAGCGCATTGGGATAGAATTTGCGAACCGTTACATCGCGCACAAGCGGCAAAGCCATCAAACGAGCACGAACCGCATCCGCATCTAGAAAAGGAAGCGAGTCATCGGCTTCAATGCCGGTGGCAGCAAGCACATCTTGCTCGTTCAGCGTTTGAAGACCGGTAATAGTGACGCTGCGAATATCAAAGCCAGCAAGACGCAACACTTCCTGCTGCAAATCGCCATGCGCTTCGAGAAAATCATGAATATGGCCGCCGCGATCGAGCCCGAAAACAAGTGTTGCCGCGAAAAGGCCGATGGTCAGAGTCGAGCCGATGCCCTTCGGCACACGCGCGAGTAAGGCTGAAGCCGTTTCGCGGAAGCGGGATTCAGATCCAAAGCGGGTTGTTAAGACACGAAAACGGGAATGATGAACGCGGTGTACAAACGCGAATTCGCTGGAGGCGGAATGCCCCCTCAGCGCTCGCAGCTCGCGTCCTCCACCATCCATCTCACTAACTCGCCAAACCCTATACCCTCATGGGCAGCCAATTCGGGCACCAAAGACGTTTCCGTCATCCCAGGCTGGGTGTTGACTTCGAGGCAGATGACCTCGCCCGTACCGTTGGGCGTGTCGTCATATCGAAAATCAGCGCGACTTACGCCGCGGCAGCCCAAAGATTGATGCGCCGTTAACGCTAGCTTTTGGACAAGATGGTAAATATTCGGTAAAATTTTTGCGGGCAAAACGTGAATAGAGCCGCCCTTGGCATATTTAGATTCGAAATCGTAAAAACTTCCGGCTGCCGGCTGGATATCGATGACCCCGAGCGCCCGCCCGTCCATGACCGCGCAGGTCAACTCCCGCCCCGGAATATAGCGTTCGACCAAAACCGTGTCCCCATAAGGCCAATCAGTGCGGCCAAGCTCCTGCGGCGGATGGGTACGATCTTCTCGGACGAGAATAACACCGACAGACGACCCCTCACTCACCGGCTTCACGACATAAGGCGGCGGCATGACATGAGCTTTGGCCGCCTCGAACCGGCTGATGGTTATGCCTTCAGCCACCGGAACACCGGCGGCTTTCATCACCGCTTTGGCGCGATCTTTCTGCATCGCGAGCGAAGAAGCCAAGACGCCGGAATGCGTATAGGGAATGCGCAACATCTCGAGAATGCCCTGAACGATACCATCTTCACCATAACGACCATGCAGCGCATTAAAGACGACATCAGGCTTAAGATGAGACAGCGCGTCGGAGAGATCATGGCCGACATCAATACGGGTGACACGATACCCTTCACCCTCAAGCGCGAGCGCGCAGGCCGCGCCTGATTTCAAACTCACACTGCGTTCGGCAGAAAGCCCGCCCATCAATACGGCGACATGTTTCATTGGATGGGCTCTCCCACAATTTTAATTTCCCATTCGAGCGTGATGCCCGTCATCTCTTTCACCCGACGCCGCGCCTCTTCACCGAGCGCTTCTATATCCGCAGCGGTTGCGCCCTCATGCGCGATCAAAAAATTCGTATGAAGCTGTGAGATCTCGGCACCGCCGATGCGATATCCCCGCAAACCCGCCTGATCGATAAGCTCCCACGCTTTTTTTCCGGGCGGGTTTCGAAACGTGGAGCCCCCGGTGCGTGTGTTGACGGGCTGCGTTGATGACCGCGCTTCGGTAATCGCATTCATCTCTTCGAGAATTTTTGCAGGGTCCCCAGGTTGCCCCTTAAAGAGTGCTTCGGTGAAAATCACATCAGGCGCAACGGCACAGTGACGATATGAAAAACCCATAGACGCATGATCAAACTGATGAAAACGCCCTTCGCGATCAATGCCACGCGCGGAGACAAAGACATCCTTGATCTCACCCCCATAGGCGCCGCCATTCATACGCAACGCTCCCCCAATTGTGCCGGGAATGCCGCGCAAAAATGAAAAACCGGCGAGGCCTGCTTCTGCCGCCATGCGCGCGACTTTAACATCAGCCGCCTGCGCCCCAGCACGCACATGATGATCGGGCTCAATGCTGATTGATTGAAAAGCCTTACCCAAGCGAATAACGGCACCGCGAAATCCACCATCACGCACGAGAAGATTTGATCCCAGACCGATGACCAGCACAGGCACTTCACGCGGCAAGAGTTTCAGAAACGCAATCAGATCGTCTTCATCTTCGGGCGTAAAGAGAAGATCAGCCGGACCGCCGACACGAAACCAAGACAAAGGCGCAAGCGGTGCATTAATTTGAACCGATCCGCGTAATGACGAGAAATCGAGTGCGTCCAGCTCCATCATGCGCCTTGTTGTTCAAGCGCCGCCAATTCGCCCGGGAGCGCATAGGCCCATTGCGTGATGTTTCCGGCACCAAGGCACACGACATAATCGCCCTTTGAGGCCAATGGCTTCACGAGGCGCGCAAGCGAGGCTGAATCAGGCAAAGCGATCACATGACGATGGCCGTGAGCCTTCAAGCCCGCAACCAAAGAGTCGCGATCAGCGCCTGCAATCGGTTGCTCGCCCGCTGCATAAGTATCCGCAACGATCACATGATCCGCATCGTTGAAACAGGTCGAGAATTGATCAAAAAGCGAGGCCAGTCGCGTATAACGATGCGGCTGAACGATAGCAATGACCTTGCCCGATGTCGAAGCGCGTGCGGCCTTTAACACAGCCGCGATTTCAACCGGATGGTGACCATAATCATCAAAAATCTGCGCGCCGTTCCACTCACCTGTCTTAGTGAAACGCCGCTTGACGCCGCCAAATGTTTTCAAGCCGGCGCGGATCGCTTCGGGCGTCATGCCAAGATGAAAAGCGACCGCAATAGCGGCTGTGGCATTCAAAGCGTTATGATGGCCAGGCATAGGCAATTCGAGGCCATCAATGCGTGTCAACGCCTTTGTCTTACGATCGCGAATAGAAACCGAGAACCGTGAGCGACCGCCGGACAAATCAATATCCATCAAACGCACGTCGGCCTGCGGATTTTCACCATAAGTAATGACACGGCGGTCTTCGATACGGCCGACAAGCTCTTGCACCGTCGGATGATCGAGACACATGACTGCAAAGCCATAGAAGGGCAAATTCTCGACAAAGGTACGGAACGCATCCTTGATCGCGTCGAATGTTTTGAAATGGTCAAGATGTTCTGGATCGATATTGGTGACAATCGCCACATCGGCCGGCAATTTTAAAAAAGTGCCATCCGATTCATCGGCTTCGACCACCATCCATTCGCCATCGCCTAGACGCGCATTGGTGCCATAGGCATTGATGATCCCGCCATTGATCACGGTCGGATCAAATTGGCCAGCAACGAGAAGCGTTGCCACGAGCGAGGTTGTTGTTGTTTTACCATGCGTGCCCGCAATCGCGACGCAGGTTTTAAGCCGCATCAATTCAGCAAGCATCTCGGCGCGCCGGACAACGGGAATGCGCCGCTCTCGCGCGGCCATCAGTTCTGGATTATCCCGCTGAATCGCCGTTGAGACGACGAGGACTTCTGCATCGCCCAAATTACGCGCGTCATGACCGACAAAAACAGCAATACCCTTGTCGCGCAGGCGCTTCACATTGGCATTGTCTGTCGCGTCCGAGCCCTGCACCTGATAGCCGAGATTATGCAGCACTTCCGCAATGCCGGACATGCCAATGCCGCCAATGCCAATAAAGTGTATTGCACCCAGTTCGGTGGGAAGTTTCATGAGGTCAACCCGCTCGAAAAATTCAATCCGATTTCGTCGCCGATGAGCATGGCGAATCGTGCCGCCGCATCCGCGATGCCCGCGCTTTTGGCCGCTCGGCTTGAGTCGGTCAATTGATCGGGCGCGGCGATCGCTTGTGAAAGCCGATCAGCGAGCGCCTGAGGTGTGAAATCTTTTTGCGGCATTACGGTGGCCGCACCACGCTGCGCCAAGCTTTCCGCGTTGGCCGCTTGATCCTGATCGAGCGATCCCGGCAAAGGTACAAGAATAGAAGGCCGTCCGATGGCCGCAAGCTCGGCAATGGTTGAAGCCCCCGCACGGCCGATAACAAGATGCGCGTGAGCGATCCGCATCGGCAGATCATCAAAGAAAGCGCGAATGTCAGCGTCAACGCCGGCCGCCTGATAAAGACGTCGCGCCGTTTCGAGATCATCGCCACGCGCCTGATGCGTAATGCGCAAACGCGCTTTGAGGTCTGCAGGCAATAACGCAATCGCTTCCGGCACGACGGTACTCATCACCCGCGCGCCTTGGCTTCCGCCTGTAATCAAAATATGAAACGCGCCCTGTGGCTCAAGCGATGGATAGGGAACGTGCATCGCCTCACGCACGAGAGGACGAATGGGATTGCCCACATAATGCGATTTTGCAGCAAGCGCTTTTGTAAGTCCTTTGGGATGTTCAAACCCCGTCGCAATCGCTTTAACAAAGCGCGCAACAAAGCGATTGGCGCGACCCATCACACCATTTTGCTCATGAATGAATGTCGGAATACCATTAAGTAACGCACCAATCATCGGCGGCACCGACGGATATCCGCCAAAGCCGATAACAGCGACAGGCTTCAAGGTTCGAACAAGCTGATAAGATTGCACGGTTCCGCGCGCCAATATGACGAGCGCTTTGAGCAGGGCGCGTGGTGATTTGCCTGAGGGCGTCGCCGCAGAAATTTCATGACGGGCAACGGCCGGAAATGCGCCGCCATAGGCCATGCCGCGATGATCGGTGGCAAGATGAATGGTGACACCACACGCGGTTAACTCGCCCGCTAAAGATTCCGCAGGAAACAAATGGCCGCCCGTTCCTCCAGCAGCAAGCAGAATGACTGGTCTTTCAGACGCGGTCATTCATCCTGCTCCGCACGAAAGCGATCAACATAATCAGCGCGCGGACGGCGTCGTGTGACCGCCAGCAAAAAGCCCATCGCGAGGCCGAGCGAAATCAATGACGACCCACCATAGGAAATGAACGGCAATGTCATGCCCTTTGCGGGAATGAGATGAACATTCACTGCCATATTGATCGATGCCTGAATACCAAAAAGAATGACAAGACCCGACGCGGCAAGACGACAGAAAGGTTCTTCATTCTGTCTCGCGAGATAAAGCCCCCGTAAAACAACGATAGCAAAAACAGACAGAAGCGCGAGGCACGCAATAATGCCAAACTCTTCGGCCGTTACGGCAAACACGAAATCGGTGTGGCTATCAGGGAGAATGCGTTTGATCGTGCCCTCACCCGGACCTTTGCCAAACCATCCACCTTCGATGAAACTCTGCATCGCGTTATCAACTTGGAATGTATCGCCCGCTTCGGGGTTACGAAACCGGTCAATACGATCACGCACATGCGGTAAAAATTTATAAGCAGCCGCAAGCCCCGCCGCACCTATACCACCGATGCCGAACACCCAAAACATATGAAGGCCTGATAGAAATACGATGCCCGCCCAAGCCATCGCAATCAACATGGTTTGACCAATATCAGGCTGCAGCACGAGAGGACCGATCGTACCGACTAAGAGAAGCACGCCCAAGAGATTTCCCGGCACATCTTTGCGGCGTCCCCCTTCAGAAAAAGCCCAAGCCACAAGAATGATAAAAGCCGGCTTTACAAATTCAGAAGGCTGCAATGCAATTCCTAAAATCGTGATCCAGCGCTTTGCGCCTTTGACTTCTGTTCCAAAAAGAAGTGTAGCGACAACAAGCGCCATGCCTACAAGATAAAGCGCCAAAGCGGTACGGCGAACCGCACGAGGCGTCATAAAACTGGCGACCATCATCACGACAAAAGCTGGCGCGAGATTAATCGCTTGCCGGATTACAAAATGAAAGGTCGGCAAGCCCAAACGCTCAGCAACCGGCGGGCTACCCGCAAGGCCCAAAACAATGCCGGTGACCATTAACAAAATGACAAGTAAAAACATGAGCCGATCAACGGTCCACCACCAATCCGCGAGCGGGTTACGATCAAGACGCGATTGCATGACTTACCTTTTTTCCCGTGGCTTGAAGCCGGATTGCGATTGAACCAGCGCGCGAAACCGGTCGCCCCGCTCTTCAAAATTTTTAAATTGATCATATGACGCGCAAGCGGGTGACAAGAGGATCACCGGCTCTTCAGCATGCGATGACTGCGAATCTTCAACGGCCTTTGCCAGAGCGGCTTCCAATGTTCCGCTTATCTCATAAGGAATTTGCGCCTTGAGCGTATGCGCGAAATCCTGCGCGGCCTCGCCAATGAGATAGGCTCTCTCGACGCGGTTAAACAAGGGCGTAAGCGGCTCAATACCGCCCTCTTTCGCGCGCCCGCCTGCAATCCAATAAAGACCGCGTGGAAATGACGTCAGCGCCTTCTCAGTCGCATCCGCATTGGTCGCTTTTGAATCATTGATGACAACAGCGCGGCCGATATGACCGACAATTTCGAGACGATGGGCAAGACCGGGGAATGTTTCCAAACCGCTTCTAATTGTTGCAAGATCAACACCCAACGCCGTTACCGCCGCAATCGCCGCTGCCGCATTTTGCGTATTATGCACGCCGCGCAATGTGGGAATCGATGAAAGATCAATGAGAAGTTGAAAGACGCTTCCCGCGCGTTTGGAAATTCGAGAGCCCTCAATCAAATAATCGCTGCCCGCATTATCGGACATTGAAATCTTTATAAGCGGCCGTCCCGCTTCCTGTCGGCGTTGCGCAATAGCGCGGCACCATTCATCATCAATACCAATAATTGCCGTTTCCGCCTGAGCGACAAGGCGCTCTTTCACAGCCGCGTAATTCTCCATCGTGCCGTGACGATCAAGATGATCAGGGGTGATGTTCAACAAAACACCTATCGTCGGCGCGAGGGATGGTGCCAAATCAATTTGAAAACTCGAACATTCAAGGACATGGTGCCGTGTGTTTGCCGGCGGCGGCAAATCAAGAACCGCCGTTCCTATATTTCCGCCAAGCGCTACATCGCGGCCGGCGCAAGTTAAGAGATGGGCAATCAAGGATGTCGTGGTCGATTTACCATTCGTACCCGTAATCGCAACGAAAGGTGCTTTTGGCGCACGATGTGTACGCTCACAACAGAAGAGTTCGATGTCGCCAATGACAGGGATACCCATGGCGTGTGCCTTTTTCACACTCCAATGCGGCGCGGGATGGGTAAGAGGTACACCGGGCGCTAACACCAAAGCACGATAAGACGACCAATCCGCTTTTGAGAGGTCAATGAGCGCGATATTTTTGGTGCGGGCTGCTTCACGAGATTTTTCTGAATCGTCCCACGCCGCAATATGCGCACCGCCTTCACGCAAAGCACGAACGGTCGAAAGTCCCGACCCGCCTAATCCGAAGACGGCGATATGCTGATCACGAAAGCTTTCAACCGGTGTCATCATCACCTCAGTTTCAAGGTCGAAAGACCAACGAGCGCGAGAATGACAGAGATGATCCAGAACCGGATCACGATTTGCGGCTCTTTCCACCCAAGCTTTTCAAAATGATGATGGATGGGCGCCATCAGAAAAATGCGCTTTCCGGTCAATTTGAAAGAAGCGACTTGAATGATGACGGACACCGCCTCCAACACGAACAAGCCCCCAACAATTGCCAAAACAATTTCATGTTTGGTGGCAACAGCAACAGACCCCAGTAGACCGCCTAAAGCCAGCGAGCCTGTATCACCCATGAAAATTTGTGCCGGCGGTGCATTGAACCATAGAAAGCCAAGACCCGCGCCAATCAATGCCCCGCATACGACAGCGAGCTCGCCGGTGCCGGGCGTAAAATGAATCTGCAGATAATTTGCAAAAATCGCATTACCGGCGAGATAAGCGATGAAGCCAAACGTGGCCGCCGCGATCATCACGGGTACAATCGCCAACCCATCAAGCCCATCGGTAAGATTAACCGCATTGCCCGCCGCAACAATGACAAAGGCGCCGAAGGCAAAAAAGAAGAAGCCCAGATCAATCACAATTTCTTTGAAGAAGGGCAAGGTCAAAGCGGTTGCCAGACGTCCACCATCAGCATTGGCCATCACGATACAGGCAACAATACCAACAAGTGCTTCAATCAGAAGCCGCATACGACCCGAAAGGCCTGCATGGCTCTGCTTCGTCACTTTCAAATAATCATCATAAAAGCCGATCAATCCGAAAGAGAGCGTAACGCCCAAAACAGACCACAAATAGATATTTTTCAAATTGCCCCAAATTAAAGTGGCAACAAGAACACCCGAGAGGATCATTAATCCGCCCATTGTGGGCGTACCTTTTTTAGTGAGCAAATGGGACTCGGGCCCATCCGCACGTATGGGTTGGCCTTTACCTTGACGCAGGCGCAAACTGGCAATGATTGTTGGTCCAAAGAAAAACACAAAAAACATCGCCGTGACGGTTGCGCCGACTGTGCGAAAGGTGATGTAGCGAAACACATTCAATGCACCAAAAGCTCCGCTATATTCGGCAAGCCAAGTCAACATTAGATTTGTTCCTTATCAAAGCGGGCTTTTAGTTGATCAACGACCTCACGCATACGACTTCCATTCGAACCTTTGACCATCAAGGCATCACCGGCGTGAATTTTATCGGTAAGAGCAGCGGCCAACAGACGAGAGTCTTCAAACCACGCCCCTTGCCGGCTCACGGGTAAATTTTCGAACAAGCCCCGCATCAAAGGCCCGCACGCATAAACAAGATCGATGTGATGATCTTCAATTGAAATGGCAAGACCGGCGTGCATCGCCTCGGCATCGACGCCGAGCTCAAGCATGTCACCAAGAATGGCGATACGCCGTCCTTTTGCTGCGATGGGTGTCTGTGCCAGAAGCGCAAAGGCCGCACGCATTGACGTCGGATTGGCATTATAGCTTTCGTCGATCAAGGTTACACGTCGATCATCCTCACCCCATGAGAGACGCGCACCGCGTCCTTGCGGCGGCTTTATGTCAGCAAGCGCGCGTGCTGCGGCTTCAAGATCCGCACCGAGGGCAAGACAGACAGCCAGAATCCCGAGGCTGTTTATAGCGAGATGTTTACCGGGACTTCCGAGCCGATAGGCCAAAGGCAGACCATTGATTTCGGCGACGATATCAGACCCTTCAGGATCAGTTTTCAGCGCAGCCATGCGAATATCGGCGAAGGGATTTTCACCAAAGCTCAAAAGACGTCCCGCTCGTGAGCGGGATGCATGAGTCCACATTCTCTCGTAATGGGGATTGTCGCGATTGATGACAGCGGTGCCGCCTTCTTCAAGACCTAAAAAGATTGCTGACTTCTCATCCGCAATCGCTTCGACATGCGGAAAATTTTCGATATGAACGGCTTCAACCGTTGTGATAAGCGCGACATGCGGGCGAACCTGTCTCGTCAAAGGTTCAATTTCACCGGCATGATTCATTCCAATTTCGAAAACACCAAATTTGGTTGTTTCATGCATGCGCGCGAGCGTTAAGGGCACACCGAAATGATTGTTATAGGACGCAACCGACGCATGCGTTGCGCCTTGCTTTGATAAGACCAGCCGCAAGGCTTCCTTTGTACCCGTTTTGCCAACAGAACCCGTCACTGCAACAACGCGCGCATCCGAAGTAAGCCGTGCGCGCGACGCCGCGCCTAAAATTTCTAAGGCTTTAAGACAATCATCAACGGGAATGAGCGGACCGAAGCTGGATAAAGGCGATGTGTTACGCGCCGATACAAGAGCGGCAGACGCCCCTTTTGAAAAAGCCATCTCAACAAAGTCATGGCCATCGCGTTGATCACCCGAAAGCGCAACGAAGAGATCACCATGATCAATCGTCCGTGTATCAATCGATACCCCAGTAATTGACGTGAATGACGCCGTAGCTTTAACGCCCAGCGTCTTTTCAATAAATTCTGCTGTCATTAACGGGGCCATGATTGCGCCTCTTTCTGCAAATGAGCTGAGACCACATCATGATCGGAAAACGGAATCGTTGTATCACCAATGATCTGTCCGGTTTCGTGTCCCTTTCCCGCAACCAGCAGGACATCACCTTTTTGCAGCATCGATAAAGCGTGCTCAATCGCCGCTGCGCGATCACCGATTTCAAGGGCGCCTGCAGATGTCGCAAGAATGGATTTTCGAATAAGTGCGGGGTCTTCTGAACGCGGATTGTCATCCGTAACAATCACAATATCAGCCAGCTGATTCGCGAGTGCGCCCATCAAGCCCCGCTTTTCTTTATCACGATCACCGCCGCAGCCGAACACGCAGATCAATCGGCCCTCTGCAAAAGGCCGCAACGCTTCGAGCGCTGCTTTTAACGCGTCGGGTTTATGCGCGTAATCAATAACAATCAAACCGCCATTCTTGACTCCGACGCGTTCAAGCCGTCCCCGCACACCCTTAAGCGACGATAGAGCCGCAAGAATTTGATCAACGGGAATACTCGAAGCAAGCGCGAGCCCAGCGGCAACCAAAGCGTTCGAAATTTGGAATTCCCCCGCAAGCGGCAGAAGGAT
>CANGSG010000021.1 GCA_947456435.1 Hyphomicrobiales bacterium | reverse complement strand
CTGATGAACGCGGCGCTATTCTCGAAGTGCGCGCAGGAACCGGCGGCGATGAGGCCTCGCTTTTTGCCGGTGATCTCTTTCGCATGTATGAGCGCTATGCGGCTTTGCGCCGCTGGAGCGTCGAAATTTTGTCGGCCTCTGAAGGCACGATGGGTGGTTTCAAAGAAATCATTGCTGAGGTTCGAGGTGCCGGCGTCTTCGGTCGTTTAAAATTTGAAAGCGGTGTTCATCGCGTCCAGCGCGTGCCGGATACTGAAACACAGGGTCGCATCCATACATCGGCAGCGACCGTTGCTGTATTACCCATTGCAGAAGCCGTTGATGTCGCCATCGATGACAAGGACCTTGTAATTGAAACCATGCGCGCGGGTGGGGCCGGTGGTCAGCATGTCAACAAAACAGAAAGCGCAATCCGCATCACTCATGTGCCATCGGGCATTGTAGTGATGATGCAAGATGAGCGCTCGCAGCATCGCAATCGTGCAAAAGCGATGGATGTTTTGCGGACGCGCTTGTTTGATCGTGAACGTCAGAAGCGTGCGGATGCGGAAGCTGCTGAACGGCGCGGGCAGGTCGGATCGGGTGATCGGTCCGAGCGCATTCGTACTTATAACTTTCCGCAAGGCCGTTTAACTGACCATCGTATCAATCTCACGCTTTACAAACTGCCAGAAATTGTAGCGGGGACGGCGCTTGATGATGTGATCGAGCCTTTGATTGCCGATCATCAGGCTGCCTTGCTTGGGGCTGAGGAGCTGTGATGACAATTTCAGAGTCGATGACACGCGTGGAAGCGTTGAAACATCTCGGTGAAGTGTTTCGAGGTGTCGGCATTGAAACGGCACAGCGCGATGCGCGTCTGCTTCTTCTTCATGCGGTGGGCATTGAACATATGGACCTCTTGCGCGCGCCGCGCGAGCCCTTAGGCGAGGAGGCAGCCCGTCTTCTGCAAGATCATGTGTCAAAGCGAAAGACGCGAGTTCCTGTGGCCCGCATTCTCGGCGAGTGGGAGTTTTGGTCGCTTCCTTTCACGCTTGTTGCTGAGAGTCTCGTGCCGCGCCCTGATAGTGAAACTGTCGTTGCCGCCGCCTTGATTGCCTTGAAAGAACGACGTCACGCCAATGACGGGCTTCGCGTTCTTGATCTCGGTACTGGATCAGGGTGTCTGTTGATTTCACTCTTGCATGAAATGAAAGGCGCAACGGGCTTGGGTGTCGATATCGTGCCAGAAGCCATCACCATCGCGCGTCATAATGCTGAACGAAATGGCGTGGCGGATCGCTCCACTTTTCAGCAGGCTGACTGGGGTGCGGGCATTACAGGCCCTTTCGATCTCATCGTTTCGAACCCGCCCTATATTGTTGAGTCTGTGATCGATACGCTTGAACCTGAAGTGCGCGTTCATGATCCGCGTTTGGCGCTTTCAGGCGGAGAGGATGGACTTGAGGCCTATCGGGCGATTGCCGACGCGTTACCGGTGCTCCTGGCGCCTGGCGGCGTTGTTGCTCTTGAAATCGGGTCCGATCAAGCCGAATCGGTGCCCGCGATCTATCGCGCAAGGGGGTATGAGATCGAAGGCCCCTTTGCTGATTTTGGTGCCCGTCCGCGCGCCATCGTCCTTCGACAACCGTGAGTATTGCCCCTCATTCAGGGGCTAAAGGCTTTGGATTGAGGCATTTTACAATTGCGGTTTCGGGGGGTTCCGTGTAAACACAATCCCGTTGTCGTCGACCAATTAGGTTTCGAAGCGTTTGGAGCTTCGCTTGGACGACTTCCCTGTCCTGAAACAATTGAGCGCGGTCGGGCCCTGATGGGGCATAGGACCTTCAAGAGCCAGATGGCTTGCTCCTGAGAATGCGGTGCCAGATGCGCCACAGGAAGACCGATCGGGTCCAGAACTCGAATTTTCACCCCATTTGACCAAGTTATCTCGCCAAGTCCGGTCCGGAATTGATCGGCAAACAAGGGACTCTCGATGAGACCGAACCATCAGAAAAATCGCATGCGAGGCCGTAACCGGGGTGGTGGAGGCGGCGGCAAAGGGCCGAATCCGCTGACGAGATCGTATGAGTCGAATGGTCCCGACGTGAAAGTTCGGGGAACTGCCCAGAATATTGCCGAGAAATATCTCCAGCTGGGCCGCGATGCCCAAGCGACCGGCGATCATGTGCAGGCCGAGAGTTATTTTCAGCATGCAGAACATTATTTCCGCCTGATTGCGGCCGCCCAAGAGCAATTCCGCCTGCAGAATCCGGGCTATCGCGGCTTTGATCAGGTCGAGGGTGAGGGCGATGAGGGTGACGAAGATCAACCATCATCGTCGGGCCCACAGGTTGAACCGCGTGGCTTTTCTGCCCAGCAAAATGGCGGCGATGACGAATCCCGAAACGACGAGCAGCCGCGTGAATTTGTGCCCCGCGAAGGCCGTGGACCCCGTCCCCCTTTCCGTGATCGTGATCAGCAACGCGGATTTCAGCCCCGGGAGCAGCGTGAACATCGCGAACCTCGGGAGCATCGTGAGCCGCGTGAACAGCGCGAGCCTCGTGAGCATCGGGGTTTCCAGCCTCGCGAAGACCGTTTTCAGCGTCAGCCGCAGCCGATGCCGCTTGAAACGGAACAACCTGTTTTGCCATCTTTTATCACTACGCCCGTTCGAACGGTGCCGATTGAAGCGGATAATGCGCCTGTCGCCCATGAGGCACCGGCAGCCACTGAAGCGGGTGATTTCAACGCGCCCATCGGCGTCCGCCGTCGTGGCCGTCCGCCACGTCCCCGGTCGGATGAAGACGGCGTTCAGGGCGAATAAGTGATCGCCCTCTAGTTTGCGCTATTTAAGGGAGGCTCCGGCCTCCCTTTTATTTTGCCGACTCTACGGGCCCGCCTCTTCCGCCCGGGCTTCCGCCTTCCTATCTCTTCCTCAGAAAGGGATCGCCCGTTGGGGGTCCCGCGTTTGCAAGGAGCCATTCACCGCGCTCAGGCCTGAGGTGGCGGATCGGCGGCCAAAGGAGTGACCGATGGATTTCGAGAAATATACCGATCGCGCAAAAGGCTTTGTCCAATCCGCGCAAATGCTCGCGATGCGCGAGGGACACCCGCAATTTCTGCCTGACCATTTATTGAAAGCCTTGCTTGACGATTCGGAAGGGTTGGCTGCGGGTCTTATTCAACGTGCAGGCGGCAACGCCAAACAGGCCTTGATATTGGTTGAAGACGCGTTGGCGCGGCAGGCCAAGGTTTCCGGTGCCGCATCGCAACCGGGTGCCAGTCGCGATCTCATTCGCCTATTCGATACCGCTGAAAAAATCGCCACGAAGGCAGGAGATTCTTATGTAACGGTCGAGCGTCTACTTCTCGCGCTTGCGACTGAAAAAGATATGGACGCCGGAAAACAACTCGCGAAGGCCGGTGTAACGCCGCAATCTCTCAACACCGCGATTAATGATCTGCGTAAGGGCCGCACGGCGGATAATGCCTCTGCAGAAAATTCCTATGAAGCGTTAAAAAAATATACGCGCGATCTCACAGAGGCCGCGCGCACAGGCAAGCTTGATCCTGTGATTGGTCGCGATGAGGAAATTCGACGCGCTATTCAAGTCCTCTCGCGGCGTACGAAAAATAATCCCGTGCTCATCGGTGAGCCAGGCGTCGGTAAAACAGCAATTGCTGAAGGTCTAGCGCTCCGTATCATCAATGGCGATGTTCCCGAAAGTTTAGCGGACAAGAAACTTCTCTCGCTCGATATGGGCTCGCTCATTGCCGGCGCAAAATATCGTGGCGAATTTGAAGAACGTTTGAAATCGGTTCTCTCTGAAGTCACGTCTGCGGAAGGTGGGATTATTCTCTTCATCGACGAAATGCACACACTCGTTGGCGCTGGTAAAGCGGATGGCGCGATGGATGCGTCGAATCTTTTAAAGCCTGCTTTAGCACGCGGTGAATTACATTGTGTCGGCGCGACAACGCTCGATGAGTACCGCAAACATGTCGAAAAAGACGCGGCCCTCGCGCGGCGCTTTCAACCCATTTTTGTGAGTGAGCCGACCGTCGAAGATACGGTATCCATTCTCCGTGGTCTCAAAGAAAAATATGAGTTACACCATGGCGTACGCATCACCGATGCGGCCATCGTTGCGGCGGCTACGTTATCGAACCGCTATATCACGGATCGCTTCTTACCAGATAAAGCCATCGACTTGATTGATGAGGCTTCAGCCCGTTTACGTATGCAGGTTGATTCAAAGCCTGAAGAGCTCGACGAGCTTGATCGACGAATTGTGCAATTGAAAATCGAACAAGAGGCGTTAAAAAAAGAGACAGATGTCGGCTCAAAAGATCGCCTTGGTAAAATCGAAGTGGAGCTCGCCGGATTAGAAGAAAAATCCGCGTCACTGACTCAGCGTTGGAAGTCTGAAAAAGATAAGCTTGGCGCAGCTCAAAAGATCAAAGAACAATTGGAGCAAGCCCGCACGGATCTTGCGAATGCGCAGCGTAAGGGGGAATACCAAAAAGCGGGTGAACTCGCTTATGGATTGATTCCGGATCTTGAGAAGAAGCTCGCCGCCAATGAGGGAAGCGATACGGTCGGCGCGATGGTTGCCGAAGCCGTGACCGCCAATGACGTCGCGCAAGTCGTTTCGCGCTGGACAGGTGTCCCCGTTGATAAAATGCTTGAAGGCGAGAAAGACAAGCTTCTCCGGATGGAAGAGGAAATTGGTAAACGTGTGGTGGGTCAGGAAGAAGCGGTGATTGCTGTCTCAACTGCCATCCGCCGGGCGCGCGCAGGGCTGCAAGATCCCCATCGCCCGATTGGCTCTTTCATGTTTTTGGGGCCAACCGGTGTTGGCAAAACCGAACTTACCAAAGCGCTCGCTTCTTATATGTTTGATGATGAGACCGCGATGGTCCGCATCGACATGTCCGAATATATGGAGAAACATTCTGTCGCGCGTTTGATCGGCGCGCCTCCGGGCTATGTCGGTTATGAAGAAGGCGGTGCTTTGACCGAGGCTGTGCGTCGCAGGCCTTATCAAGTCATTCTCTTCGATGAAATCGAGAAAGCACATCCTGATGTTTTTAATGTCCTGTTGCAAGTGCTTGATGATGGACGTTTGACAGATGGTCAGGGGCGCGCCGTCGATTTTCGCAATACGCTCATCATCATGACCTCAAATTTGGGCGCAGAATATCTCGTCAATCAAGCTGAGGGTCACGACTCAGATGAAGTACGCGAAGAAGTGATGGGCGTTGTACGCGCGCATTTCCGGCCAGAATTTTTGAATCGTATTGATGAAATCATCCTGTTCCATCGCTTAAAGCGCAATCAGATGGGCGCGATCGTTGATATTCAGATGAAGCGACTTGATGCTTTACTCGTTGATCGAAAAATCGTTCTTGAACTCAAAGCTGATGCGCGTGAATGGCTCGCTGAGAAAGGCTATGATTCTGCCTATGGCGCGCGGCCTCTAAAGCGTGTCATTCAAAAGAACGTACAAGATGCCTTGGCCGAGCTCATTCTTTCGGGTGCCGTAAAAGACGGCGATCATGTCCCGATATCGGCGGGTCCTTTGGGACTCGTGATTGGTGATCATGCGTTATCGACAGAACGGCCGCCCAAAGGAGCCCGGTTGAATTAATTATAACTCATCTTGTCTCCCGATCATCGGAATCGGGTTTGCAGAACATAGCGCGCGGCTTTAAGGAAGGCGCGCGCTTTTTCTTTTTCGGTAGCCTCATGACATTTGATTTTATTCCCTCACTCGGTACCATTCTTGGATTCTCATTAGCGAGCTTTGCGCTGGCGATCACGCCGGGTCCTGATATGGCGCTGTTTTTATCACGTACTGTAACCGGCGGGCGCACAATGGGCTTTGCGGCCATGGTTGGCGCTTCTGCAGGCATGGTGGTCCATATGACTTTGGCGGCGTTTGGGTTGTCCGCCCTTCTTGCTGCAAGCGCCACTGCCTTTTTGATTTTGAAAATTGTCGGCGGGCTTTATCTTTTATGGCTTGCTTATGGCGCGTTGCGCCATGGCTCAGCCTTTTCCGTTGATCGTGAAGGCGTGCCGCAACAAACGATCCGCGCGACGATACTCACGGGTGTGGGAATTAATCTCACAAACCCGAAAGTCATCGTTTTCTTTGTAACATTTCTTCCGCAATTTATCGACGCGGGAGATCCCCATGCAGCAGGCAAATTATTGTTTCTTGGTGTTTTGTTTTTGCTGATTGGTATTCCGACCAATGCTTTTATTGTCGTGATCGCCGAACGGGTTACGGGCTTCATGCAATCGTCACCGCGCGCGATGCGTTATTTCGATTATGGCATGGCTGGCATTATGTCGGCCTTTGCGTTGAAGCTCGTCCTCACACAAGGGCGCTAATCGATTTACACCACACGAAGATCAATTTGCCCGAGGTTTTCAATCGACACGGTCATGTGATCGCCCTTTGAAACCGCGCCCACACCTTCCGGCGTTCCGGAGAAAATCAAATCGCCCGGCTTCAATTCGAAATAGGTCGAAAGAATGGAAATCTGCTCCGCAACTGACCAGATCATATCGGCAAGATCCGCATCTTGTTTTGCCGTGCCATTTACACGTAGCGAAATAGCCCCCTTATCGGGGTGGCCAATGACTGACGCCGGATGAAGAGGGCCGATGGGCGCGGAGAAATCCGCGCTTTTCGCGATTTCCCAAGGACGCTTTTGAGTCTTCGCTTCATCCTGGCGATCCCGCCGCGTCATATCGAGACCCACTGCATAGCCAAATACATGAGCGAGCGCTTTATTTTCCGCGATATTACGTCCACCCTGGTGAAGCGCGACGACCATCTCTGCTTCGAAGTGATAATTTGATGTCATCGGCGGATAGGGATGATCGACAGTCTTGCCCTCTGAGCAGATTTGAATCGTATCAGCAGCTTTTTGAAAAAAGAACGGAGGCTCGCGTGTTGGATCGCCGCCCATCTCGCGTGCATGCCCGGCATAGTTCCGCCCAATACAAAAGATTCGCCTTACAGGAAAAAGCGCATCGGAACCGACAATTGGTAATGCGGGTTGAAGCGGGGCGGGAAACACATAAGACGGGGCCATTGATTTACTCCTCCGCGCCGCTTCTCTTTTTTTGCTGTTTCAGGCAAAAGGATTCAGTGAGCGCTGTGATCCGGACAGTGGCTGAGCTTAAGGGCTCTGACAAGGTCTTGAATAAATTTTCAAAGAGGACATCGAAATATGACAGAAGCGCCAAATGGGGCACGGACAATTCATCCTGGGTTGAAACTCGGGCTTGAATTGGGTCCCTTAGCGGTCTTTTTTCTGGGCACCAGTTTCTTCGATTTTTTTATCGCAACCGCCGCCTTCATGGCTTCGCTGTTTTTATCAATGGCTGTGTCTTTCGTCCTGACACGTCATTTGCCGATCATGTCAATCGTCTCGGCTGTTATCGTAACAGTTTTCGGCGGTCTCACGCTTTATCTGCATGATGAGACATTTTTCCGTATCAAGCCAACAATCATCTATCTTTTATTTGGCAGCGTTTTGTTGGGCGGGCTTTTGTTCGGTAAGCCACTTTTGTCAGCGGTGCTGGGAACAGCGATGAGCTTGACGGAAGAAGGCTGGAAAATTCTAAGCCTGCGATGGAGTTTGTTTTTCTTTGTGCTCGCTGCACTCAACGAGGTGGTTCGCCTGTTTTTTCCAGAATACTGGATCAAATTTAAAGTTTTTGGCGCAACGCTTCTCACCGTCGCTTTTGCTATGGCACAAACGCCTTTGATGCTGCGTCATGAAATCAAAAGCGAAGACAGTGAACAGACAAGCGATAATTGATCGGTATCGTAAAGAGTTTAATTTTCAAGCGCTGCTTTTGTGATGGCTTCCCCGAGCGCGCCTTTGAGGGCGTCACCGGTAATGGGCCCAACATGTTTATAAAAAATATGTCCATTGCGACCGATCACAAAGGTTTCGGGCACACCATAAACGCCCCATTCAATCGCTGCACGACCCGCTTTATCGGTTCCAATCGCTGCATAGGGATTACCGAGTGCGTTGAGAAACCGCCGAGCATTATCAGGCTCGTCTTTGTAATTGATGCCCACGAGCCGGATACGCGTATCTTTTGAAAGCTCTAGAAGTTTCGGGTGCTCTTCACGACAAGGTGCACACCATGACGCAAAAATATTGACGAGCGTCACAGGTCCGACGAGATCCGCTTTGCTTAATCCGGGTAAAGCCACGCCATCGCGCGCAATGTTATCAAGCGGCGGGAGTGTAAATTCCGGCGCGGGCTTGCCGATCATTGTTGAGGGAAGTGTGCTTGACGGCCCGCGCAAAAGTTGAACCGCAAAGAGAAGAGAGAGCGCGCCGAAAATAAGAACAGGCAGGATAAGCCACTTCACCCGTGACGGTGCGTCGTCGCTCATCCTCGGTCTCCCTCGGACCGGCGACGTGTGCCGATTTGTTCAAGCGTGAAGAGGTCGCGTGTAACACGGCGATAGTCGAACCAGATCGAGAGCGAGAGCGCGAGCACAATAAGGCCAGCGACGAAAAAGGCTGCGAAGATAAATCCGAAGTGGGGATCATCAAGCATCATCGCCTCCGCTCGCTGCCAAGAGTCTCATCGTACGCAAACGGCGTTGCAGAATTTCATTGCGCATACCCGCGAGATGAAGCCCCACCATGAAGATCGTCATGCCTACGGCTACGAGAAACAAAGGCCACAACATGGATTTGTCGATTGTGGGTCCGCCCATGCGAAACACGCTTGCGGGCTGATGGAGCGTATTCCACCAATCAACCGAGAATTTTACAATCGGCAGATTGATCGCGCCGACAAGGGTCATTACCGCCGCTGCGCGTCCAGCCCGCGCTGGATCTTCAAACGCGTTCCAGAGCGCAAGAATGCCGCAATAAATCAGGAAGAGAACGAGCACGGATGTGAGACGCGCATCCCACACCCACCATGTGCCCCACATGGGACGGCCCCATAGCGAACCGGTAATGAGACAAATAATTGTGAAGGCGGCACCAATCGGCACCATGGCACGGGCGGAGACATCAGCAAGCGGATGACGCCAGACCAGTGTGCCAATCGATGAGAGGGCCATCAGCCCATAGCACGCCATCGAGAGCCAGGCGGCGGGCACATGAATATACATAATCCGCACCGTCTCACCTTGTTGGTAATCGGCAGGCGCAAAGGCGAAAGCGGCGTAAAGGCCGGTCGCGCTGATCAGCGCGCCGATCACGAGAACGGGAATCAGCGCGTAATGCACAAAGCGGAGGAAGCGCTGCGGATTGGCGTAAGTGAGAAGTGACATGACACCATTAATGCCTGAAGTGACGGGTGCCCGTAAAGACCATTGCGAGCCCATGGGCATCGGCGGCGGCAATGACCTCATCATCACGCAAGGATCCACCCGGCTGGATGATGGCCGTTGCCCCCGCTTTGGCCGTGGCAATGAGGCCGTCAGCGAAAGGGAAAAACGCATCGGAGGCGACAACCGAGCCAATGGTTAAGCTCTCGGGTTCATGAGCAAGCTTGGCGGCGTCTTCCGCTTTCCAAGCCGCGATCCGCGCTGAGTCGATCCGGCTCATCTGGCCTGCCCCAATGCCCACCGTCGCGCCATTTTTGGCATAGACAATCGCATTTGATTTCACATGTTTGGCGACACGGAACGCAAAGCGCATATCCGCGAATTCCTTTTCGGTGGGCGCGCGCTTTGTGACCACCTGTAAAGTCATATCATCGACGACCGCATTATCACGACCTTGAGCCAGAAAGCCACCTGCGACCGTTTTGAGCTGAAGCCCCGGCGCACGCGGATCAGGTAAGCCACCTGTCACAAGAAGGCGTAGATTTTTCTTAGCAGCGATCAAAGCAATGGCATCATCATCCGCATCGGGCGCGATGATCACTTCGGTAAAAATATCAACGATGGCGTGTGCCGTCGCCGCGTCAAGTTTGCGGTTGAGCGCAACAATGCCACCAAAGGCTGAAACCGGATCGCATCGTAACGCCGCGCGATAGGCCTCAAGAAGAGACGCGCCGATTGCCACACCACAAGGATTAGCGTGTTTAACAATTACGGCTGCTGCTGTTGTTGACGGATCAAATTCAGCGATGCATTCGAAAGCGGCGTCTGTATCATTGATGTTATTGTAAGAGAGCTGTTTCCCTTGCAATTGACGCGCCGTGGCAAGGCCAAATCGATTTTCAGTTGTCTTATAAAATGCTGCGCTCTGATGCGGGTTTTCGCCATAGCGCATCACTTCGATTTTCTTACCACCAAGCGCACGCCATTCTGGCGTCTCATTTTTCAACTCTGTTGAAAACCAATTCGAAATCGCCGCATCATAAGCGGCCGTGCGGGCATAGGCTTTTGCAGCAAGTGCTTTGCGCGTCGCTAAAGTGGTGGCACCATTATGGGCTTGTAGCTCTTGAATGATGTGCGTGTAATCTTCGACATCAACGACAACCGCGACATCGCCATGATTTTTCGCAGCGCCTCGGATCATCGCCGGGCCGCCAATATCGATATTCTCAATGAGCGTGTCATAATCTTTCGACCGCGAAAGTGTTTCTTCGAACGGATAAAGATTAACAACAAGAAGATCGATCGCCGCGATGCCATGCGCAAGCATAGCGGCTTCATGTTCGGGATTGCCCCGAATACCGAGCAAGCCGCCGTGAATTTTGGGATGAAGCGTTTTCACGCGACCATCCATCATTTCAGGAAAGCCGGTGACATCCGAGACATCGCGAACGGGTAGCCCCGCTTCAGCAATCGCTTTGGATGTTCCGCCCGTGGAGAGGAGCTCAATGCCTTGCGCATGAAGCGCTTTGGCAAAATCGATGAGGCCCGTTTTGTCAGAAACGGAAAGGAGGGCGCGGGAGACGCGGCGCAGATTTTTTGGCATGGCAATCAAACATCAAAAAAGAGGGATCAAGACATTCAGCTGTTTACTCAAAGACGAGAGGGGCGGGTTAGCACATCTCTTGGCAATCGTAACCCACATCCTTAGGCCAAGGCGCGGTCTTTGATCACCTTACGCCGACAGGGCCTCCCTCGCGCACAAGGGACCATTTAATCCGCCCGGATTCGGTGGTGTCTGTGATCACGAGCTGGGTCATGCGACGCATACCGTCCTGTGAAGCGAAGAGAATGCTCTCTTCAACGCTTACGGGCTTTTCGCACGAGAAAGTCCAAAGCATACCTGAGGGTAGTTCAAGTTTGATAATCTCAGGTTCTTGGACGCTCACCCGGATCGAAGGGTGGAGATGAAACCGAAGCGCAATCGGCCTTTTATTGATAGAGCGACGTTTGGAAGCGCGTTCGAGATTATCTTCGCCAATCAACCATCCCCCGTCGCGACCAAGCGTCAGACTGCGGCGATGGATAACACCGAATTCACGCGCATAGGCATCATGCGAGGCGGTAATTTTTTCACTCGCTTCGTCACTCTCACGCAAAGCCGTGACTATTCGCGGCCCTTCAAGCACGGGGCCGCCTGCAGGCCATCGGTCGTCATCAACCGGCGCGAAATGGCATGTCAATGTATCATCAATCACAAGTGTCGAATGGGCCGCTGTTGCGCGTGCGAGCGCGCGATGCGTGTCCCGCCCTTCAGGCGGCGAACCACAGTTTGAAATAATTTTTTCGCCACGGTCCGACAATTCGAAAGACAAGCAACCCGCATGCGCGGATAGCGAAAATGCTTCGGGTGGCGGCCCCCCCACATCGATAATCAGAATTGTGTCTTCGCCATGGAGGCGGCGATATCCTGAAGGACCGGCTGTCTCCGCCGTGCCCGCGCGCGCATCCTGATAGGCAAGGAGTGTGGCAATCGTGTCAGGCGGCGTTGTGCTCATGCCGTTAAACAACGCGACCGTGCCGTCATCATGACGGAAGAGGCGTAACATCGGCATCATCCGATCTATCGCATTGAGAAGCTCGGGTGGCGGTGGAAATTCATTTATCGGGAAACAATGTTTCAACGGCAGAAGATCAGCGAGAAGTTCGATCAAAACTTGCGGATTGCGGCTGATGTGGCCGCCATCAGACAAAATTTCTTTTTGCAGTTGTTTGATCAGATGTTTGACGACGCGACGTTTGCGACCCATCCCAAGATTAGTGCAGAGCGCTACAGCGGTGAGGGCAATTGCGGCTTCAAGACGCCCAGCCTGTGCGCCAAATTTTTTGGATTTTTTCCAAAGATAGGCAGCCTGCCGCCGGATCGACATCATGAATCGACGATAGAAGGCCCGATCGGCGCCATCGAGAATAACGGGTGAATGGCTGATCCACGAAATCAATCGACGCGAGATGACTGATTGGGTCCATGCTTCCGAATTATTTGGCCGACCATTCGTTTTGATCCAATCATCAACCAATGTGCGAGCATTGGCGCGCGAAAGCGCGGTATCGGCGGCACGAATATCGCGGAGCCATCCGAATCCGTTGAGTGTTTCAGCCCAAGCGCGCGAAGGCGGAAATGCTATGAAGGGGGACTGCCCTTCGGTCGCGAGAATTTTTCCGGCAAAAGCAAAATAGCCCGAATAGATATCACCTGCGGCGGTGGGATCGCTTGTGCGCAGGTCTTGCGGCGCAATCAGAATGCGCTCAATTCGTCCCCCGAAAGGCGAAAGGCTTAACCACCGAAAAGGAGCGATCACGCTGGAGACGGCTTTGACTGCCGCTCGTCGCAGGGCAAATTTCGCCATGCGTCCGACGCTACCGCGTCTTTCGCTTGTCATATGGCTTTACCCCGCTTGATCGATTTCACCATGGGCATACTTATCTCAAACCTCGTCAAAGGTCCAAATTGGGGCTTCAGCAAGGCGCATCGTCTGTGAAAAGCGACTTTGGCGATGGCGCTCAGGCTTTTCGCAGTTGGGCGGCGAAAAACCCATCAAGACCAGCAAGGCGCGGGTCGGGATCATCCATCATAAAGGGCAAAGTTCTGAGATAGCCCTCGGCGGTGATTGAGCTAGCAAGAGCGGATCCTAAGAACGGAAGCTTCGCCAACTCGAAGGGAACAAGCCGCAAAGACGGATTTCGGACGAGACAATCACGAATTTGGTTTTCGCCTTCTTCGGGCTCAAGCGAACAGGTGCAATAAATCAGACGGCCGCCGGGCTTTAACAGTTCAGCGCTGTGATCAAGCAAACGCTGCTGAAGGCGCGCAAGTTTTGAGAGATCTTCTTCGGATTTGAGCCAAGCGACATCTGGATGACGGCGGATCGTTCCGGTTGCCGTGCATGGCGCATCGATAAGGATCGCGTCAAAAGGACCACCGCGCCACAGGCTCGCATCGGCCGTTACCACATCGACTGAGAAGCCGAGGCGCTTCATATTTTCAGACAAACGGACCAATCTTTTTTCAGAGCGATCAACCGCCGTTACCCGCGCGCCGGAAAGGGCAAGTTGTGCGGTCTTGCCGCCGGGCGCGGCACAAAGATCAGCGACGAGTTCACCTGGCTTTGGATCAAGCAATCGGACTGGCAAAGCGGCTGCAGCGTCCTGAACCCAAAAGGCGCCCTCGTCATATCCGGGCAATGTTCGCACGGGAGTCCGGTCACGTAGGCGGAGGGAGCCCGTAGGCAATATCTTCGCATTAAGGCGCTCAGCCCAGATTTCGGGCTCGGCGCGCACGGTGAGGTCGATCGCGGGTTCGGCTCGAAACGCCGCTGCGATTTTGGCCGCTTGATCGGCGCCATAAGTTTTTGTCCATCGCGCGGCCAACCATTCAGGCGTATCAGTCAAAAGCGGGTCTGAACTTTCGAGAATCTCGCTTTTTTCGCGCGCAATCCGGCGCATAACCGCATTGGCCAGAGCGGTGTAACGCTTCGCATCGGTATCGGCTTGAACAAGACGAACCGAGAGATCGACGGCAGCGTGGTCGGGAACATCGAGAAATAGAATTTGAGCGGCCCCCGAGATCAGAATCGCTTCCAATGGGCCGGAATTATTTGGTAACCCGCGCTCTACTCTCGCCTCAAGGCATTTTGCGATTGTGCCAAGGCGACGGATCGCCGCCATTGAAATGGCGCGAACAAGGCCGCGATCCCTATCGGGAAGTTCTCGGGCAGCGGGCGTCTCGAACAAGCGTTCAAGCGTCTCATCGAGCGGTTGGCCTTTAGTGATGAAGTCATCAATAGCTGTGACGGCCAATGCTCTGGCGGCAAGACCCGGATGGGGCGATGATGACTCGTTGGGGGTCGTAACGCGGGAGGGCACAGAAAGTCCTTTGCCGGATCGGAACGGTCAGGACTTTGCCTTGACCCGCGCCCTCTATGCGACCAGAACGACGCAAACCGCAAGTGCTCTAAGCGTTCGTAGGGAATGAGATCATGGCTGAGTCAGATCCAAAATCCGAAAATCAGGAGCCGATCAAACCGTTGTCGCCCGAGGCGCAGCGGGCATTGGCTGAGGCTCATGAACGCCGTCAAAAAGCCCAGGATCAGGACCGCCCTCGAGAGGTGAATGGCCGGTCGGGTCCGGAACCCGTTCGCTTTGGTGATTGGGAAAATAAGGGGATCGCCAGCGATTTCTGAGACCGATTCTGGTCAAAACACAGGATCTTGGCACGGAAATCGCTATAAATTTGAGACGCTTGGCCGTTTTTTGGCTTATGTGAGGGAGTTTTGGGTGCACATGTTTAGGCGTTTCATAGCCGGTGGATTTCTCGGTCTTGTCCTGCAAATCGGAGTGAGTGCGGCTCAGGAGGGCAAAGCCTGGACCTATGAGGGCCCCGAAGGTCCTGAAAAATGGGCTGAACTCGAAGCCGCCAATACGGCTTGCGGGGCAGGGCTAGAGCAATCCCCGATTGATCTGAGGCCCTATTACATTTCCTCAGTCGAAAATCTCGCTTTTGACTGGAAAGCTCAGGCCTTTCCGGTGGTCAATAATGTCCGCTCTGTCTATGCGCAGGTTGCCAAGGGCAGCACGATGAAGCTTGACAATGACGAATTTGCTCTCAAGCAAATTCTATTTCACGTGCCCGCCGAACACGCCATTGATGGCGTTCGGCATGCGATGGAAATTCAGTTTGTTCATACGCAGGGTGCAAAAAAACTGGCAATGGTTTCGGTTTTTGTGCGGGCTGGCGAGCGAAACGAGGTTTTCTCGCAATTAATTGGTCATGCTCCCGGTAAGCTTGGCACGCAACCAATCCCGACGGCGGTCGACCCCAACGCGCTTTTACCTAAAGGGCGCGGGGTATTCCGTTATCGCGGATCTCTGACTATGCCGCCTTGCACTGAAAATGTGGATTGGGTTGTTTTTGAAGAGGCGATCGAGGCTGCGCAATCCGATATAGATGTATTCAAACTGATTTTTCCGATGAATGCGCGGCCGCTCCAGCCGATTAATCGACGCTTTTTGCTCAAGGGCGTTTATTGAGTTTAGTTGAACCAAACACCTTCATTTTGCCGTAACTTGTTTGCATTTGAGTGCAGCATAGGACAAAACGAGATGAAGGTTGCGGCGAGTCGAAATGAGCGAGCGTCAAGATATTATTAGAATTGAGAATGTGCGGTTCGCTTATGGCGAGCGGCCAATTCTTGACGAGTTGAGCTTGACCATTCGGCGTGGTGAAATCATCGCCATAATGGGGGCGTCGGGCGGCGGAAAAACGACGCTGCTCGGGTTGATCGGTGGACGCCTTATCCCAAGCGCGGGAAAGGTTTTTGTTGAAGAGCAAAATGTTCCGTCGCTTTCAAAATCGGCACTCTATGCATTGCGCCGTCGCATCGGCATGTTGTTTCAATTTGGCGCCCTGTTCACTGATCTATCGGTCTTTGAAAATGTAGCGTTTCCTTATCGCGAGCAAACGGATTTGTCTGAAGACATGATCCGCACGCTGGTGTTGATGAAGCTCGAAGCGGTTGGTTTGCGCGGTGCCGCACAACTTATGCCTTCAGAATTATCAGGGGGCATGGCCCGTCGCGTGGCTCTTGCGCGTGCTATAACGCTTGATCCTTCGATCATGCTTTATGACGAGCCTTTCACGGGGCTTGATCCGATCTCGGTGGGGATCATCGGACGTTTGATTAAAAGATTGAATGCCGCACTCGGTATGACCTCTGTGATTGTTACCCATGATCTCAACGAGACTTTGCGTCTTGCTGATCGTGTCGTGGTCTTGTCCGCAGGCAAGGTCTATTGCGATCTTTCGCCTGATGAAATTCGCGCATCGACTGATCCTTTCATTCGCCAATTCGCTGATGGTCTGCCGGATGGACCGGTTCCATTTCATTATCCTGCTAATGATTATGTCGGAGACCTGCTCGCATCATGAAAGCAGACCCGATTGCTCTTCTCACATCTCTGGGCCACGCGGTCACGAGCAGGCTTGATCGACTAGGCCTTGCGACACGCTTTGCGATTGCTGTTTTTAGCGTTTTAGGTGTCGTATTTGTTCGTTTTGGGTTGATCATTCGCGAGCTGTATTTTTCAGGCGTGCGATCACTTTCGATTGTAATTGTCTCAGGTCTCTTTGTTGGGATGGTGCTTGCCGTTCAGGGCTATGAAGTTTTGCAACGTTACGGATCAACCGAAGCCTTGGGTGTTATTGTCGCGTTGTCGCTTGTCCGTGAATTAGGGCCTGTTGTGACCGCGCTTCTTTTTGCAGGCCGGGCGAGCTCAGCTGTTACGGCAGAAATCGGATTGATGCGGGCGACCGATCAACTCGCAGCAATGGATATGATGGCGGTTGATCCTTTGGCGCGCGTTATTGCGCCACGTTTTCTGGCAGCGATTTTTTCTTTACCGTTATTAGCCGCTTTGTTCTCGGCCGCGGGTATCGTCGGCGCGTGGATTATCGGTGTTAAATTGATTGGTATTGATGATGGCGCGTTCTGGTCGCAAATGCAGGCCAGCGTTGATGTGCGCATCGATATTGTGAATGGCGTTTTGAAGAGCGTGGTGTTTGGTGTTGCCGTTGGATTGATTTCTGTGTTTGAAGGCTATTTCGCTGTGCCGACCGCTGAAGGCGTTTCCACTGCGACAACGCGGACCGTTGTCACTTCATCATTAGCTGTTTTGTTACTCGATCTTGTTTTGACCGTGATGATGTTCCGGGGACTGAACTGATGAACCGATCCAAATTTGACCTCGCGGTTGGCGCCTTTGTAGCTCTCGGCATTTTGGCACTGCTCTTCTTGGCCATGAAAGTCGGGAATTTGGCTGGCTTTGACACGGGCACTGCCTATGTCATTGAGGCGCGCTTCGACAATATTGGTGGCCTCAAAGTTAGGGCGCCCGTTAAAAGCGCGGGCGTCGTTGTCGGGCGGGTCGAATCCATCAATCTTGACGGAGAAACCTATGAGGCTGTCGCTCGGCTTCGAATTTCTTCGGCTTTTCGTTTCTCTAAAGACACAATCGCCACAATTCTGACGTCTGGTCTCTTGGGTGAGCAATATATTGGCTTGGAGTCCGGTGGGGTTCCGGAGTATCTGACACAGGGCGATCGGGTGATGAAAACCCAGTCGGCGATGGTTCTTGAAAAATTGATTAGTCAGTTTTTGTTCAATAAGGCGGCGGAAACGCCGGGGCAGACAAAGTAATGGTGTTCATTCGGAAGTTTTTTATCGGTCTAACGCTCGGGTTGTCGCTCGCTGCTAGTGCGCGCGCCGATGACGCTATGCCTCAACCCTATGATCCCCTTGAAAGCGTGAATCGCGCAACCTTCGGCCTGAATGATGTCGTTGACATGGTTATTATCAATCCACTCGTTTCTGTGTGGAATGGTTTATTGCCGCAACCGGTTCGTCAGGGCGTGAGCAATGTCTTCGACAATCTGGATGATGTTTACGCCGGACTTAATCATACGTTGCAGGGGCGCGGTTCCCAAGCAGGGACCGATTTCGGCCGCGTGATCGTGAATACGACGATCGGCATCGGAGGAATTTTCGATGTCGGTACCAAGATGGGTCTCAAGAAATCTTATGGTGACTTTGGACAAACTTTAGGTGTCTGGGGATTCTCAACCGGTCCTTATGTTGTTCTGCCTCTGCTTGGTCCATCGACCTTGAGAGAAACGGTTGGCCGCGGCGCACGTATTGCCACTGATGCGCGCAATCTTTTACCGACCAATACTTATTATGCACTCGCGGGTACCGAATATTTGGCAACGCGCGCGGATGCTAAGGCAAATGAAGGTCTTATCGCGGCATCCAGTCTCGATCGTTATGTCTTCGTTCGTAATCTCTATTGGCAGCGCCGTTTTAACCTTGTTCAAGAAGGCCGAAATGTGAGCGCTGGCTCATCACAGCCCTGATCGGTTTTTTTGTTTATGTCGAAAATATTTGTTTCATCCTTCGTCGCGCTCTTAGGTTTGGCGCTTGTTGTGATGGCCCCGGGCGTTCGCGCCGAAACGGTACAACCGGACGAACTCGTGCGTCGCTTGGCTTCAGAAGTCACGACTGCTGTTCGTAGCGACCCCGAATTACAAAATCCGAACTCACCTAAGATAGCCGATATTGTTGGGCGATTGATTGTTCCGCGTTTTGATTTTTTACGGATCACGCAATTTGCGATGGGTCGCAACTGGGCAAAAGCGACACCGCAGGAGCAGAAGCAAATTGTCGAGCAATTTAGTCGGTTACTGACGCGCACTTATTCAAATGCGATTGCGTCGCTCAAAGAGCTCGATATTGAAGTGAAGGGTACGAAAGCCAATTCGAGCCCTAATGATGTGACAGTGAAGACACAAATGATTGGTCGTCCTCAACCGGTGGCTATTGATTATAGTTTGATCAACAGTGCGGCAGGGTGGAAAGTCTATGACGTTACTGTTGAAGGCATTAGTTTGATTGCCGCCTATCGTGATGAATTCGGAACACTCGTATCATCATCAGGTGTTTCCGGTCTCATTGACGTGCTCAAAAAGAAGAACGGCGAATGATTGAACGTGTCGTCACTATGGCGCCGGACGGG